>CALFWA010000051.1 GCA_937928035.1 uncultured Caldilinea sp.
TCCACGGCAACGCCAACCAGTAGTGCCGCCAGCCGATCGGCGGCATGCGCAGCGGAATGGCGGAGCGCACCCAGATGCGGCCGTCCTCGCTCTCGACGCGCGCGGACTGGCAGAGATTCGTTGCAAAGGCTCGCTCCACCAGCTCCACGTCGCAAGGCTCCAGCGACGCGAGCTGCTGCCCGTGCACCTCGGGCGTGATTCCGATGCTGCGAAAGAGATTGGCGGCGATGCCGCTCATGTACACCACCGTGCGCGTCGGATCGACCATATAGACGCCGTCATAGAGCGAAAAGCGGCTCAGCGTCGCGGCGCTCGCCAGCTCTCCCCGCACGCACATCTCCTGCAGCCAGACGACGGCCTGACGAAAGTGACGATTGCGGCGACGTTGGCGCTCATGCGCAATCATGTTCGTCTCTACGAGCATGGCGCCGATCACCCTGTTTTCCTGATTATGGATGGGAAAGACGTCCTGAATGACCGGCGCGCCGTTGCTGAGCACTTCGCGCTGGCGACGACCGCCGCTGCCGCTTTTAAGCGCCTGCATCAACAAGGGCTGCTCTTCCGCGTTCAGGATGCGCCCCGTTGCATCTTTGCGATAAAGCGATGAGATGGAATGGGGAATGGCGTGAAACCAGATGATAGCCTTGTCTCGGTCATAGGGCAGACACAGCAAGATGTCCGCCCGGCTGACGTCCGCTGTAATCGGCAGGCCGGCTTTAATTTTCCGCAGCAACTCAATGTCGGCAGGCGTAAGTCCCGCTGCTGTACTGACTTCGGCGTCCATCGTCGATAGCGAACAGACGTTGTTCGAGCACGTTACAAGACCCGGCCGTATTGACTTCCCGTGGTGCAAAAACTCCCACAGAATTTCTCTGCGGGAGCCTTTGCCTTCTTTGGTCGGGGCGAGAGGATTTGAACCTCCGACCTCTTGAACCCCATTCAAGTGCGCTACCAGGCTGCGCTACGCCCCGAGTTGAACCCTGCTGCACTGCCTAAACACAAGACTGTTCAAACAAAAACAGTATAGCATGACCGCAGTGGTGAAACAAATGCCGGAAAGCGGCGAATGCATTCAGGTCGATGGCGCATTCTGTCGGGATGGCAACGTGGCGCCGATGAAGTCCGGCGCTCCGTTGAGAAAGCTGCGCGCGTCCATGGGGCGTTTGCCGGCCGGCTGAACGATGCGCAACAGCAGGCGCCCCTCGCCAGCGCCGACCGCCGGCCCTTCCGACGTGCGCTCCACCAGCCCTGGCGAGGATTCTCCATCTATGACGGCTGCGCTCAAAACCTTGAAAGGCTCGCCTTTCCAGAATGTAAAGGCGGTGGGCCAGGGAATGTATGCTCGCGTCATGCGTTCGATGTAGGCGGCCGGCTTCGTCCAGTCGATGAGGCCATCTTCCTTTTGGATCTGGCGGCAGGTCGACGGTTCGCCGGGCAGAAGCGTCTGGTCGATCGGGGCTGCGGCGCCCTGCAGCCAGTCGATCAGCGTCTCGACGAGCAGCTCGGCGCCTTGTTGCGCCAGCCGCGCGCTCAGCGTTGCGGTCGTGTCGTCAGGACGGATGGGCTGCACGGCCTGTCGCAACGCCGGGCCGGTGTCCAGTCCTTCATCCATCAGCATGATGGTCACCCCGGTCTGCACCAGGCCGTCGAGAATGGCTGCCGCGATCGGAGAGGCCCCGCGATAGGCGGGCAACAGGCTGGCGTGGACATTGACGCAGCCAAACGTGGGAATTTCTAGCACGGTGGCCGGTAAAATCAGCCCGTAGGCCGCCACCACGATGAGGTCGGGCACCAGCAAACGCAACGTCTCCACCGCCGAGGGGTCTTTGCGAAAAGAGTTGGGCTCGAGCACCGGCAGGCCGAAGGCGGTCGCCATCTGCTTGACCGGGCTGCTGACCATCTGCCTGCCCCGCCCCGCCGGACGATCCGGCTGCGTAGCCACAGCGACGACCTGCCAGCCTGTACGCGGGGCGGCTTCCACCAGAGCGCGCAACGACGGGGTGGCGAACTCCGGCGTTCCCATAAACACAATACGCGCGCGTGTGTTGAGCATCATAATCCACAATTGTATATTCACTCCGTCACAGAAACGAATTCCAGGGCGCAAGGAGAATTTTGGCTCGCCCCATCAGGGCGCCGCAGGAGAATTGGAGCGCAACTTCTGTCGAATCCTGGCGTATTGATATATAACAGATGCCCAAACGACACAGGGTTTTGGTTGCAAGCTCAAGAAGTGCAAACTGCAGGATGATTTGGAGTGGCGCATCCTTAATTCGGAATGATCGTCACCACTTACATCCCATAAAACACATCTCGCCAATTGCGAGAAGGAGAAAACATCGTATGACGAACGAATCCATCCATCAACATGATCGGGAGCCTGAAGGCGGTCAGTCGCAGGGGCAAAAAGGCAATGTCGAGCAGACGCCGGTGGAACGCATGGCCAGCACGGTGTACGCCCAGGCAGGCGAGGCAGCCGACGCCTTTCGCCGTGGCGAGCTCTTGCAGGATTCGCAGGTGGACCCGTTCGCTGACAGCGACGATCGCCTGATCGCCATGCTGAGCTACGTCACGCAGCTCGTGCTGCCGGTGGTGATGCCGCTCATCGTCCTTTTGAGCGAAAGCAGCAAAAAGCGCCCCTTCCAGCGTTATCACGCCGTGCAGAGCCTGGCCTTCGTGTTGCTCTTCTGGCTTATCTTCATCGCAGCCAGTGTCGCCATCGGCATTCTGCAGATTATCCCGGTGCTGGGTTGGCTGATCGGCGTTTTTGCCCTGATGTGTCTGACGCCGATCTATTTTCTGGTCGGCATCGGGCTGCTTCTGTACTACGGCTTGCAGGCGTACAAGGGACGACGTTTCGCCATCCCTGGGCTGACCGGCTTCCTGCGCGACCAGAATTGGCTATAGCGAGCGGCGCACGCGCCCAGCGTTCAAAACCTTCCGTCCTCTGAAAAGAAAACTCCGATGAGCCTCATCGGAGTTTTCTTTTTCGCCTTGCCTTCACCCTGATGCTCTGAAGAGGCTCACTTTGCCGCAGAGCATTTTGTCGTTTTTCTTTCGAATCATACATGAAAAATTAAAGTTTTGACGGATGCAAGACTAATATAATCAAAATTTCATACACAAAAACTTGATTTTTTTAATATTAATTTTGAAAATATTAAGATTAGGTATTGACAATTTTGATTTTCCGTGCTAGTCTCTAATTGTAGAACGCGCTGTTCAGATTTGATGGATACAATCCACCCACAAGTTGCGTTTCGGCCGCAGAACGTTGTTCGTCGGTGCAAGTAGGATTCGCTGCGACATTGCACCAATTTCAAGGAGAGGAAGCCATGTTTCCCTATATGTTTCCGCAAAATGAGTTGCTGATGGTGGAGACCGCGCGAGAGCGGCGTCAGAAGTTGATGCGGGAAGCGCGCAGCGAGCGATTGAACGGCAGCGCCCGGCGCGCTCCATGGATTTCAGCGGCGCTGGCGGTGCTCGGCCGCTGGATGGTGCGGTATGGTCAGCAGTTGGAACGCCGCAGCTCCGCGCAGATGGAGTCGGCGTCAACGGGGCGCGGCGCGGCGCCAACCCAGGCGCTGTAAGCGAGCACACGATCGTCCTCCGCTGTAGTTCAGACGGGCTAGAGCGGGGGGGGCGTCGGTTTCTTTAGCGATGGGAAAAAATTGTTTTAGGTCAAGATGAGGGGATTTTCGCATGCTGCCGCTTCCGACGCGTTGTCCGCTGACCGGCGGAGAAATCATCGTCACGCGCATTTATTGTCCTGACGCCAATGTGACCATCGAAGGTCAGTTCGCCGTAGTCGAACCACCGTTCGCCCGGCTGACGCCAGAGCAGCTCCGGTTTGTGGAAGCCTTTGTGCGCAACGAAGGAAAGTTGAATCGCCTCGAGGACGAGCTGGGGCTCTCCTATCCCACCCTTCGCAGCCGTCTGCACGACGTGATCCGCGCAATGGGCTATGAGCCGGGCAAGGAGGAGGCGCCGGGCGTCGACCGCAAGCAGGTGCTCGCCGATCTCGAAGCCGGGCTGATCTCTTTCGAGGAAGCGATGGAAAAGCTGCAAGGGGGCGATGCATGAGCGTCTTACAGCTTTTTCAGACCGGACCTACTCCCGCCCTGATCGTGCGCAGCGTCTCCGGCAATCTTTCTGTGAGCGGATGGGACCGGCCGGAAGTGGAGGTGCGCACCCAGGGGGATGCGGAGTCTTTGCAAGTCAATCAGGGCGCCGAAACGTTGACGATCTCCTGCGAAGAGGACTTGGGGCTGCGCGTGCCGGTGCAATCTAGGCTCATCATCGAGCAGGTGGAGGGAAACGCGTCGATCAATCTCCTACTTGGCGGCCTTCGCATGAGCCACGTTGAGGGGAACGTCTCTTTGCACAGCGTTAGCGGCGTAGAAATTGACCACGTCGAAGGGAATCTCACCGCGCGCCTGGTGGCGGGCGACCTGCGCGTGGGCGTGGTGGAGGGAAACGCCCAAATCGTCAAGGCGGCGGGAGATGTGCAGCTCGGGAAGGTGGAAGGTTCTCTCAATCTGGAGGAAGTCGGCGGCGACATTCAGGCGCAGGTGGAAGGCAGCGTGCGCATGCGGACGCCGCTTGCGCCAGGGCAGCAATGCACCGTCCAAGCGGAAGGCAGCATCCTTTGTGAAGTGCCGCGCGATGTCGGCGCTGTATTTTCCCTGAAAGCAGACGGCGCCATCCGCGTCAGCGATCTGGGCGAAAATCGTAAAGTTGTGGCAGGCGAGCTCATCTTTGAACGCGAACCGGCCCACGCCCGGCTGACGCTTGTCGCAGAGGGCAGCATCCACCTGCGCGGGGTGCAGCTGCGCCCCATCGATGAGAAAGAATTCGTCAGCACCCTTGAGGAGGAGCTCAATCTGCGCACGGCGGAGCTGACGCAACAGATCACTGCGCAGATCGAGGCGCAGGTCAACGAGCTGGCCCGTCAGCTCGACAGCAAGCTGGCGCAGCTCAACGTCGACGACGCGCTTTCCGCCTCGATCCAGGAGCGCGTGCAGGCGGCCATGCGTCGCGCCGAGGAGCGGCTGACCGAAGCGCTGCGCAGGATGGAGCAGCGCACGCAAGAGCGGGAGAGCCGACGGCGGAAGGGCGGCTGGCCCGCTCTACCCACGCCGCCGGCGCCGTCGACGCCTCCCAAGCGCCCTCCTGTCACCGAGGAGGAGCGCATGATGATCCTGCGCATGGTCGAGCAGGGTAAACTCTCGGTCGAACAGGCGGAGCAGCTCCTCGCTGCGCTGAGCGGCAGCAAGCGCAGATAACCGTGTTCAAATCTCTTTCCGCCGATCAAACGATTCTCAAAATTTTCAGGAGAAAATCATCATGGCCTTTCATGAAGAGCGACGCAAAGTCTTGCAGATGATCGAAGAAGGGAAGATCACCCCTGAGGAGGGCGCCCGCCTGCTAGCGGCGCTGGGAACGCAGGATGAGGAAGCCATAGCCGACGTCGAAGCTCCCGACTCGGGTGACCGGCAGTTACGCGTCCGCGTCACGCATATCGCCACCGGGCAAGAGAAAGCTGTCATCACGCTCCCGCTGGGCGTGATCGAATTCGGGCTGCAGTTCATCCCCGCCAACGACAAGTTCGACCCCGAAACAATCCGAGAGGCGATTCGCAACAGATTCACAGGGCGCCTGGTCGACGTGCTCGACGAGGCCAGAGGGGAGCGCGTTGAAATCTTGATCGAGTAGGCGCAGCCTTCCTCCGAAAATCCGCCTGTGAGCCGTCGATCTTTAATCACTAAATCATTCTGTCAATCTAGCGCCTTCCCCAGACTTGTTGCCGGGCGCGTCTCGCGGTACAATGGGTGGCGACCTGATGCGCATGAAGGTTTCCCCGTTTCATCGAACCCATTCATCCTACGCAAAGATGCGTTATAGAAAGGAGAATCTCATGCGTACAACTCGCTTCTGGATCGTGCTACTCACGCTGATGGGGCTTGCGCTTAGCGCATGCGTAGCGCCTATGCCCGCCGCCGAAGCGCCCGGCGCCCCTGCTCCGGCCGTTGGCCCCAAGACGCTCACGATCGCCTCAGGCACTGACATTGAGAATATGAATGTGCATCGGGTCACCTCTTCGCCCTCTTTCTCGGTGTTAGAGCACATCTACGAAACGCTCTTCTACATGAACCCCGAGGGTGAACTGGAGCCTTTGCTGGCGGAAAGCCTTGAACCCGGCGAAGAAGAGCACACCTTCATCCTCAAGCTGCGCCAGGGCGTCAACTTTAGCGACGGCACGCCGTTCAACGCCGAAGCGGTCAAGATGAACCTGGAGTATGTCCTGAACCCGGACAACGGCAGCGCCTTCGCCTTCCTGATCAGCCGCATTCGGGAGATCGAAGTCGTCGACGACTACACAGTCAAGCTGATCCTGGACAGCGACTTTGCGCCCCTGGCTGCACATCTCTCGCACGGCGCGCTGGCGATGGTCGCCCCTAGCGCCCTAGAGCAGGGCAACGATTTCCTCGCCAACAACGCCATCGGCACCGGCCCCTACATGTTGGAGCGTTGGGATCGCGCCGAGTCCGTCACCCTCGTGCGCAACCCGAACTACTGGAGGGAACCGCCTGCCATCGACCGCCTGGTTTTCAAGGTCGTGCAGGAGGATGGCGCCCGTCTGGTAGAGGTCGAGGCCGGCACGGTGGACATCGCCGTGCGCGTGCCGCCTGCGGAGGCCGCGCGCGTCGACGCCAATCCCAATGTCGACGTCATCACCACGCCTGGCCTGCGCACCATCTACATCTTCTTCAACGTCACGCGCGAGCCGTTCGACGACGTGCGCGTACGCCAGGCCATCAACTACGCCGTCGACGTCGAGGCGATTGTGAATCAGCTCTTCAACGGGGCTGCCCGCGTCAGCGATGCGCCTTTTGCGCCGCCGATCTTTGGCTACAAGCCGAACCCGCCCTACGCCCGTGACCTGGAAAAGGCGCGCGCGCTGTTGGCGGAAGCCGGCGTGCCCGAAGGAACCTCTCTTGTCCTCTATCATCCCACGGGACGCTATGTGCAGGACGCGCTGGTGGCCGATGCCGTGCGCGCCCAGCTGCGCGAGGTGGGGTTGGAGGTTGAGCTGCGCACGCTGGAGTGGCCGCAGTATGTGCCCTTCGTGCGCGCACCCGCCGGCGAGAACCAGGTGCAATTCGCCATGCTCGGCTGGTCGACGCCGACGATGGACGCCGACTACGCGCTCTATGCGCTCTTCCACTCCAGTGAGCACCCGCCGGGATTCAACGGCGCCTTCTACAGCAACCCGGAGGTGGATCGCCTGCTCGACGAGGCGCGCACCACCGTCGATCCAGAAGTGCGCCGCGAGCTCTACGCGCAGGCCATCGACATTATCTGGGAGGAGGCGCCCTGGCTCTTCCTCTACAGTGAGGTGCAGCTGACGGCCATTCGCACCAACGTCGAGGGCTTCATCGTGCATCCCAACGAGCGCCTAATCGCCACCTACGCGGACAAGAAGTAGGACGTTCCTAAAAATGCTCGACGCCGTTGCAGACTATCTGTTGGTGGTCTGCAACGGCGTCACATCTTCAAATTCTGATTCATTTCTGGATTCCGGCTCGATATGACTCAGTATATCCTTCGTCGTTTTTTGTGGGCGATCCCGGTCCTTCTGGGCGCCTCCTTTTTGGTTTTCTGGAGCATTCGCTGGGTTCCCGGCGACCCCGCCATCGCCATTGCCGGGGAGCTGGCGACGCCTGAACTGGTCGAAAAAGTGCGCGCCGAACTTGGGCTGGACCAGCCGCTGCCGATCCAATACGGAATTTATTTGGGACGCATGTTGCGCGGCGATATGGGCACATCGGTGCGCAGCGGGTTGCCGGTGTTTGAGGAAATTCGCATTCGTCTCCCGCGCACGCTCCAGCTCACCTTTTTCAGCCTGCTTTTCGCCGCCGCCATCGGCATCCCGATCGGCGTGCTTTCCGCTACGCGCGCCAACACCTGGATCGATGCGTTGAGCATGATCTTCGCCCTGCTCGGCGTCTCGATGCCCATCTTCTGGCTTGGCCTCATGCTGATCGTCTTTTTTGCGCTGACGCTTCCTTCCTGGCTCGGCTTGAACCAGCCGATCTTACCGCCGACCGGCGCCGGGACCTGGCAACATCTTGTCATGCCGACCATTGCGCTCGCAGCCAATTCGATGGCGATCCAGGCGCGTATGACGCGCGCCTCCATGCTGGAGGTGCTGCGCTCTGACTACATTCGCACCGCCCGCGCCAAGGGCGTGCCCGAATTTTCCGTTGTCTACAACCATGGCTTGCGCAACGCCTTGATTCCCATCGTCACGGTCATCGGCCTGCAGTTCGGCACGCTGCTGGGCGGCGCCGTCCTGACGGAGACCGTCTTCGCCTGGCCCGGCATCGGTCGGCTGCTGGTGGATTCGATCGGCTATCGGGATTATCCGGTGATTCAGGGGACGGTGCTGGTGATCACGGTGGGGTTTGTGCTGGTGAACATCCTCGTCGATGTGCTGTACGCCTATCTCGATCCGCGCATCCGCTACACATGATTTTTCTCGAGAATCGGTTAAGGTTCCAACCATGACAGCGTCTTCTGGTTCCATCGTGACAAGACAGGGCGGCGACGTGGCGCTGCGGGCCCCGCGCTCGAACCTCAGCATGACATTGCGCCGTCTTGCGCGCAGCCCTGGCGCCATCCTCGGGGCGACCCTGGTCGCTATGTTTATCCTGATCGGGATTTTTGCTCCTGTGCTCGCCCCCTATGATTTTGAGGCCGCAGATTTCGTCAAGGTGCGCCAACCGCCGAGCGCCGAGCACTGGCTGGGCACCGACGAGCTAGGCCGCGATCTGCTTTCCCGCCTCCTCTACGGCGCGCGTCTCTCGTTGGTGGTCGGCCTGATTTCGGTGGGGATCGGCGTGCTGATTGGGGCGCCGCTAGGATTGATCAGCGGCTACGCCGGCGGCCGCGTGGATCAGGTGATTATGCGGCTGATGGACATCTTGCTGGCTTTTCCGAGCATCTTGCTGGCGATCTTGATGGTAGCCGCCTTCGGCCCCAGCTTGACCAACGCCATGATCGCCATCGGCGTCGTTTCGATTCCGGTCTATGCTCGCCTGATGCGCGGCTCCACGCTAAGCATCAAGGAGGAGCTTTATATCGAGGCCAGCCGTTCGGTGGGAACGCCATCTCATCATATCCTGACGCGCCATGTGCTGCCCAACACCATCGCCCCGATCGTCGTGCAGTCCACCTTACAGATCGCTGTGGCGATCCAGGCTTCGGCCGCGCTCGGCTTTCTCGGCCTAGGCGCTCCCCCGGATGTGCCGGAATGGGGCAACATGCTTCAAAAGGGGCGCACCTATATCCTGTCCGCGCCCCACATTGTCGTCTTTCCCGGCCTGGCCATCATGCTGGTGGTGTTGGGGTTCAACCTGATGGGCGACGGTTTGCGCGACGCGCTCGACCCGCGCATGGCGAGATAAATTCGGCGGTTACGCCGTGTCGCCAGACATATAGAGCTCGCCCCGCTCGAAGCCGCGCGCCGCGTAGTAGGCCTGCGTGCCGGTGGCGGCGATCACGCTGATGCGGCGGAACCCCGCCTCTCGGCTGATGCGACGGGCCGCCTCGATCAGCTGCGTGCCCAAACCTGCGTGCTGCGGCTGACCGTTGCTCTCTGCGCCGATGCCCAGCGCCGGCCCATAGACGTGCACTTCCCGGATCATCGCATGGCCGGCGATTTCCGGGAGGAAGGCGCGACTGCCGACCTGCGCGTGGTTGGGCAGGCTCAGCCGCAGAAAGCCGGCGATCAACCCCGGTTCGGGATAGCGCCGGTTGGTCACAAAGTGGAGGAAGTGCTCCTGGGTGAGGTCGGTGGCGTAGCTGTACACGCGCAACTCAAGCTGATCGAGCCGCACCTCGCGATGGCGGATTTCATGGCAGCGGATGCAGCCGCAACGCTGGCCGCGCCTCGCCAATTCCTCTTGCACAATCTGCCGCAGGTTGCTCAGCTTGACGCCCGCCTGGATATGATGCGCCGGAATGTCGCGGAAGAGACGGTTGACGCGGGTGTAAGGCGGAATGGTCGGCTTGAGATCGGCCAGCAAGGCGACCAGCTCCTCCTCACTGTAAGGGCGATACGCTCCGGCGAGATAGCGTTCATAGAGCTCTGTGCCGGCGATAAGCGAGCATGGATAGATTTTCAGTTCATCGGGGCGAATGGCGGGGTCGCTGAACAGGCGCGCAAAGTCGGCGCGATCCTTCTCCGGCGTAGCTCCGTAGAGGTTCGGCATCCAGTGTAGATGCAGTTTGAAGCCGGCGGTGCGTAGCAACCCCAGGGCGCGACGCACCGCCTCTACGTCGTGTCCTCGCTTGTTGAGCGCCAGAATCTTATCGTCCAGACTCTGCACGCCGATTTGCACCTTGGTCACGCCCAGTTTGCGCAGATGAACGATCTCCTCCGGTGTGATCCAGTCCGGCCGCGTTTCAATCACCAAACCGACGTTGCGATGGTGGGCGGTGACGTTGCGCGCCTGCGCCTCGGCGAGAGAAGTGGAGGTTCCCAGCGACGGATCGCCGGCGGCGTTCATGGCGTCGAAGCAGCGCTGCACGAACCATTCCCGATAGTCTCGACTGTAGGCGCTCCAGGTGCCGCCGAGGATCAGCAGCTCCACCTTGCTGGCGTCATGGCCGATGCTTTCAAAGGATTGAATGCGTCCCAGCGTCTGTTTGAAGGGGTCGAAGCCATCGCGTTCGGCGCGCTGGCAGCCCGGTTCGTCGTAGATGTAGCTTTTGGGCATGCGCCAGTCGTCTGGGCAAAAGATGCATTTGCCAGGGCAGCCTGCAGGCGCCGTCAAGACGGTCACGGGCGCAACGCCGCTCTGTGTACGCATCGGTTTCATGCGGATGCGCTTTTCGATCAGAGGGTCGGCTTCGATGTCGCCTTCCGCCACCAGGTGGCGATAGCCGGCGACAAGGTTGGCTTTGGAGTACAGCTCTCGACTCTGTTTGGGATGGCGCAGCAGGATTCGCTGCAGACTGTTGCGCTCGTCCCATTCGCTTTCCGGCACGGCGCGCACTTCCTGAAAGATGGCATAGAGGGTGGCCGCCTCGCGCGCAGGGTCGAAGTTGCGGCGTCGGGCCTGCCAGGCCTCTGCCTTTTCGAGCACATCGGCGGGAATTTCCTCCGGAGCAAGCACACGTTTCATATCAGTCCCTGTTGCCGTGCGATCTCCAGCTCACTCGGCCGTTCGACGCCTTCCGGTGGGAAAATCCATTCCGGCCGCAGCCAAAAACCAGGGAGCACTTGCGAGTGCAGCGCTCCTTCCTGCGGCGGAAGCGGAGTCATCTCCCCGTTGACGTTGACGTAAAGCGTCACGGTGCGCTCGATGGGGTCAACCAGCCAGTATTCTTTGGCGCCAAAGCGGCCGTAGTTGATGCGTTTTTCCACCAGATCGTATTGCCGGCTGCTCGGCGAGACGATCTCAACGGCCAGATCCGGCGCGCCGTCGACGTAAACTTCGCCGGCGAGATGCCGCCGTTCTGCGCTGAGAAATGATATATCGGGTTGATAGACATTCATCTCGCTCAACCGATAGGCGGCGTTTGGCCCTAACACGAGGCCAAGACGACGCGCGGCCACGAATGAGCGCATCAACGTTCCGATAAACATCACCAAATCTTCATGTTCAATGGTGGCCGGCAAGGCCATGACAAAAACTCCCTCAATCAGGTCGGATTTTTGCTCGCTCTGCGGCGCAGCAAGATAGTCCTCGGCAGACATGCGCGCGGCCGCAGGGATGTCCGATAGGATCGGGGCGCGGGAGTTCATCGGGCTCGACCTCCGTTTTTCCACACTTTGCGCAACGATTTTACGCATCCTTAGTATATCACAACCTCTCCAGGCAGAGCCTTCTCATCCGGACGATGCGAGCCTCTGGAAGCGCCAAATCCGGTTCAAATGCACAGTCACCCTTGACCTATCTGCCTTGAAGGTTTGCGCAGAACAATAGAGAGGGGCGCAAAGACGCACAGGATAAGCGCCCCCGGCCTCTTTGCGCCCCTTGCTTGCCGCTTTGCGGGCTGTGTCGGGTTATTTTTTGACCCACACCGGTTCGGGATGGATCTCCGGCGCCGGTCGCGGTCCAGGGTCAGGACGTCCGCTGCCCTCCAGGCGACTGATGGCGCGTACGGTCATGTCATGGTCGCAGAGGATCTGGCAGGAAAGCCGCACGCCGGTCAGGCCGCGCTCCGCCAGTTTATTTTTTTCCGCCTCGGTCATCATTTCAGGCTCCCCCTCGATAAACTCCACGCGACAGGTTGTGCATCGACAGTTGCCCCCGCAGGCGTGGAGCTGATCGACGCCGGCTTCGTCGATCAAGGCGAGCACGAGACGTTTGCCGGCGGGCACCTCAAAGGTTCCAAAATTCTCTACGGTGAGCTTGGGCATAATTTTTTCTCCCTCAAACTGGTTCTGCGAGTTTTAGATAGCAAAAAAACAGGATGAACCCGCATTCAATGAAGGTTACATCGCACTTTATAAAACGCTGCCTTGATTTTTCTCGAAAGTTGGCATGAGCGTTGTATGATAATTCACATTTGCTGACGCTTTGTGCATTTTCGAGCGCAAAGCTTCCAGGAGAATCTGTATGCAGGCACCCAAGCTGCAGGCGCCTACAGGAATGACGGCGTTCATCGTGATCTGGCTCGGTCAGGTTTTTTCCTTGCTGGGCACGTCGATGACGCGCTTTGCATTGACCATCTGGGCCTTCCAGGAGACCGGAGAAGCGACGGCGCTGGCGCTGGTGGGTTTCTTCTCCTTTGCGCCTCTGGTCCTCTTCAGTCCGATCGCTGGCGCGCTGGTGGATCGCTGGAATCGCAAACTGGTGATGATCTTAAGCGATCTAGGCGCAGGCCTGGCGACGATTGTGATTTTGTTGCTTTACGTCAACGGGCGGCTGGAGGTCTGGCATCTCTACGTGGCGGGCGCGTTCGCCGGCGTTTTTGAGTCCTTTCAATTTCCGGCCTTTTCCGCAGCGATGAGCGTGCTTGTGCCCAAAGCGCAATACGGCCGCGCCAACGGCCTCCTTTCGTTGGCGGAGTCGGCGGCCGCAATTGCAGCGCCGGTGTTGGCGGGCGTTCTCTTGAGCATTATCGGCATCGCCGGCGTGATGGCCATCGACATCGTCACATTCACGCTTGCCGTGGCGGCGGTGTTGATGGTGGTTGTGCCTCAGCCACAGCGTTCGGCAGATGGAGCTGCAGCAGCCAGCAACATTTGGAAAGAGGCGATCTACGGTTTTGTTTACATCTGGCGGCGCAAAAGCCTGTTGGGGGTGCAGATCACCTTTGCCATCAGCAATTTTTTCACCAGCATCGGTATGGTGTTGATTGCGCCGATGGTGCTGGCGCGCACGGCATCCAATGAGTTGGCGCTGGCGGCGGTGCAGTCGGCAATGGGGATCGGCGGACTGGTCGGCGGGCTGGCGATGACCGTTTGGGGCGGGCCTAAACACCGCGTGCACGGTGTGCTGCTCGGTTTCATTGGAAGCAGCTTGCTAGGGTTGATTCCCCTTGGGCTGGGTCAAAATGTGACAGTATGGGCGATCGGCGCTTTTTGGTTGCTCTTTTTCATTCCCATCACCAATGCTTCCAATCAGGCGCTCTGGCAGGCCAAAGTTCCTCCGGACGTACAGGGACGCGTCTTTGCGACTCGCCGTTTGATCGCTCAGATCAGCGGCCCTCTGGGCCTTTTACTGGCGGGCCCGCTGGCCGATCGCGTCCTTGAACCTGCGATGCGACCCGGCGGCGCGCTCTATTCTCTTCTGGCGCCGTTTTTCGGCGCAGACCATGGCGCAGGCATGGCGCTGCTGATCGTCATCGTCGGAATTTTGGGCGTCTCCGCCGGCGTCGTAGGCTATCTGGTGCGCGCAATTCGCGAGGTGGATGTGTTGTTGGCCGATCACGACGCCGAAACGCCGACCGGCGATGCACTGGCGCTCTCCTGATCCTAATCGATGATAAGCGAAAGCAGTCGCAACATGGGAATTGAGAAGATTGTGTAGCGCAATTTGAGACGTAAGGAACGATGGATATGAAAGCTTCGGTTGCAAAAACAATTTATAAAACGCCCGAGTTTGTGCAGGAGCGCAAACGCCTCCGGGATTATCTAGGCGTTTACGCTTCGGGTTTTGCCATGGGCAGCGCCGACGTCGTGCCTGGCGTCTCTGGCGGCACGATCGCCTTTATCGTCGGCATCTACGAAGAATTGATCGGCAGCATTCGGATGGTGGGGCAACCCGTTTTCTGGCAGGCGCTGCTGAGACTGCAATGGAAAGAGGCGATTCGACTGATCAACCTCGCCTTCCTCTTGACGCTGCTCGCCGGCATCGCCACCGCCATTGTCTTGCTCGCTCCCGGCATCGAGTGGATGCTGGTTCATCAGCCGATCATCATCTGGAGCTTCTTTTTCGGGCTGGTGCTTGCGTCGATCCTGCTGGTGGCGCCGCGGGTCAAAGTTTGGTCGATCAGCCGGTGGGTGGCCCTGGCGGCCGGAGTGGTCGGCGCATACTGGTTGGTCGGCCTGACGCCGGTGCAGACGCCAGAGGAGTGGTGGTTTCTGATGCTGAGCGGCGCCATCGCCATTTGCGCCATGATCCTGCCCGGCATCTCTGGTTCGTTCATTTTGGTTTTGCTAGGGAAATATCAATTTTTCATCAACGCAGTTAACCAACGCGATCTGGTGAGCATAGCCCTCGCCGGCATCGGCGCCGCCATCGGTTTGGTGACCTTCGCCCAGGTGCTCTCGTGGCTGTTTCGGCGCTATCATGACCTGACCGTCGCCGCCCTTACGGGGTTGATGATCGGCAGCCTGCGCAAGGTATGGCCGTGGAAGGAGACGGTGGCGACCATGATCGACCGTCACGGCGAGGAGGTGCCGTTGATTCAGCGTAATTTTATTCCGCCCTTTTTCGTCGAAGGCTCCGTCAATATGGAGATTGTGTTTGCACTGGCGGCGGCATTGCTCGGCGTTGCGCTCGTACTGGTCGTGGAGCGGATAGCGATGACGCGCAACAGCGAAGGGAAGCGCGAAGCATAGGCCGTTGTTTCTCCCTCGCCTCCTGGATCCGTCGAGAACGCCTCCCGCCTCTCCCGGCATTGGGAGAGGGGCCAGGGGGGAGGGCCTGCTCTCCCCCGGCTCTTGGGTCCGTCGAGAGCGTGCGGCTGGGAGCGCACCTCAGCGGTGAGATACTCGGCGTCGCTCCGACAACACAGGAGCGCGTGTGGCTTGCAATGCAACATTGGGCAAGTCAACAAACCAAAGGCGAGTGTTTCAACGCATCTGGCGAAGCAGACGGCAAGGAGCCCAGCAAAGCCTTGAGCAAAGCCGCAAAGAGCGAACGTCGAAAACAGGTCCGGCGGGCATCCTCCTCGGTAGCGTCAATCTTGCGGCCGAGCTATATCGGCTGGATCTCATCGACGAGTGCAAGTTTCTCGTCCATCCCAGGATCGTCGGCCCTGGCTCGACCTTTTACCAGGGCAGGCTGCCCGGCCTGCGACAGCTTGGGCTGATCCCGGCAAAGCCGCTCCGCAACGGTGCAGTCTTCATGCACTGCTGGCGCGCACAGCGAACAATCGGTTGTAGCGGACGTTGAACAGCGCCTTTCAAAGCCCTTGTCGACCAGAGGTGAATATCGGATAATAACCAGAAGAGTTTCTATCACTCCAAGATGACGGAGTAGCATGTTCTCGATTCGCCCTGCCGCAAACAGTGATGTTGACGCCATTTGTGAATTTGACCATATCGCTCAACGAAACAACCGACGCCGCGCTTTTGTTGGACGCTCCGTGGCTGCAGGCAACTGCTTCATTATTGAAGCACATCATCAAGTTGTGGGTTACGCGGTGCTGGAGTATTCCTTCTATGAACAGGGGTTTATTTCCATGCTGTACATCCACCCTGAATATCGGAGACAGGGTGCGGGGATGATGCTGATGCAGGATTTGGAGTCCATTTGCCAGACGCCCAAATTGTTCACCTCAACCAATCTATCGAACTTGCCTAGACACGGGGGCCAACATTGTCTCGATTTCACCCGAACTAGCCGAAGGTCTTCCACGTACGGGCAAAATGGGCGTTGGAAGCGCGTTTAATCAGAAAATATTCGATCCGGTTGAAAGTATTGAAATTGAGTTCTTGGGACGAATACACCGAACAGCGGCGCGTATTTTAAAAACCCAAGAGCGTATCCTTTTGACGCTGATGTAGTCTTGAGTTCCTCGATTATTTATGGGCGGCCACCGATTTTGGACTTTCGGCTTTTACATTTCGCCCAACCCCATCAAGTGCCTATCACATCGTGGAAAGAACTAGAAGCAATTTATTTGGAAAAAACCGATTTGTGCCTCCTTCGTTTGGAATCGACTGGTAAGTCGTTGTTCGCTCTGTTTGATACTGGCGCTGGGCTTTCGGTTGTAAACTCCATTCGTCTACCAGAGTTGCAATTGAGTTTAGAAGCAGCTTATGATTTGAAGTGGGCGATGGGACCGGGGCAAAGGCGACACAATCTACCGTGCGTTGTTCTGGTTTAAGCATAAACGGTTGGGAGCTACCGTCATTTGATTGTTTGCTAACGGACTTAAAACCGATAGAAGATGCTGTTGGACATAAAATTGATTTGATTATCGGGACAAATCTTCTGCTGAAAAGTGGATTGCGATGGTTATTCGACAAACCTGATGGCAAAGTGTTCATTGCAGAGTAAAACAGCCGCTCAATCACGGAGGTAAATTCCATGAGCACCTGCAAACTTATATCCGCTCAGGTCCTTCAAGCAATCATCATGATCTCGGTCCTACTTGCCATCTTCAGTTGGCCAAAGCCAACCTGGGCGGTGAATATCGCCGTCACGACAACGAACGATGAGCTGAATGCAGATGGCGATTGCTCGCTGCGTGAAGCCATTCAAGCAGTCAACACTCGCACCAGCGTAGATGCTTGTCCCGCCGGAACCGGCAACGACGTTATTAGACTGCCCGCCAGAACGTACACGCTAAGCCCGGCAGGCGGGAATGAGGACGACAACGCTATCGGCGACTTAGATGCCTTCCCCGTCTTTACTTCCCTTGGTAGCACAGTAGAGCTTCAAGGCGCTGGCGCCGCTGCAACAATCATTGATGGCGGCGGAATTGACTGCGTGCTGCATCTGCTCCGCTCAGACAGTACGCTGATTGTGCGCAATGTGACGATCCGCAACGGCCAGTTGACCGATCAAGGGGGCGCCGGCATTCTGAGTCGGGGCGTGCTCGAATTGCGCAACGTGGTTATCGAGAATAATGTCGTCAACGGAACGAGCAGCAGCGCCGTCGGCGGCGGGCTCTGCATCGGCTGTGTGGCGGGCACGGGCAGCGGAGTGCTGGAGCGGGTGGTCGTCCGCAACAATCAAGCCGATCGCGGCGGTGGAATCTTCAGCAATCAACCACCGACCATTACCGCAACCTGACCTTAGAAAACAGCACAATCAGCAGCAACGCAGCGACGAACAACATGGGCGGGATCCGGCATGAAGTTGGCTCCTTCTCCATTCTAAACAGCACGATTGCTTACAACCAGCGCGGGGATGTCTACTCTGCAGGACCGTCGGCGTCGCTCACCCTGAAAAATACGATCATCGCCCATAACACCGGCGGTTTATGGAAGAATTGCAACGGAAGCGGGACGGTCACTTCTCAGGGATACAACCTGAGCGATGACTACACGTGTGGAACGTGGTTCACAGCGAGCAGCGACCTCAACAATACCGATCCATTGCTCGGACCATTACAGAACAACGGCGGCCCAACTCCAACCCATGCCTTACTGCCCGGCTCCCCTGCCATAAATGCAGGATCGAATGCAGGTTGTCCCGCCACCGACCAGCGCAACGTCTTCCGTCCCCAGGGCGGCGCATGTGATATTGGAGCGTTTGAAACGGTTTTCTTGCACTTGCCTCTTGTGTTCCGATGGCCAGGTGGCGCCGCCCAACACGCGCTTCACTTGACGCTGCCTCGCTTTACAGTGCAGGCCATTGGCAGCATTGGCGCCGAGAAGAGCAAACAATGAAACACATCCTGTCCTTTGTTTTGCTGGTTATGCTTATCTTTTCTGGCTGCACTCCTTCTCTTGCATCGCAGAATGGCATGGCATCGCCATCTGCATCATCGCCATTCATAAGCACACCATTGCTCTTTGCTACAACACCTCCCCCAGAGATGGTCCCAACTATGCCGATGACTACGCCTTTCTCTTTTTTGCCACTCGTTGTTCGTCAAAACCATCGCTTGTTGCCATTACAAGCGCGTTGGCAGATTCAATACACAGGAGAATTGCAGACGGATTTGGAGGTGGATGTTTTTAATTTAGATTTGTTTGACACATCATCAGAAACAATAGCGATGCTTCATCGGCGTGGCGTTTTCGTAATGTGCTATTTCAGTGCAGGGTCTTATGAAGATTGGCGTCCTGATGCCTCTTTATTTCCTTCGGAAGTCTTGGGTAAAGATATGGAGGGGTGGCCCGGCGAGAAATGGTTAGACATTCGGCGCATAGATTTGCTTGCGCCTATTATGCGAGCACGGCTCGACCTTGCGGTTAGCAAGGGTTGTGATGGCATTGATCCCGATAACGTCAATGGATATACCAATGATACAGGATTCCCTCTGACAGCTAACGATCAGAAACGCTATAACATCTTTCTGGCGGAAGCGGCGCATCAGAGGGAGCTTTTAATCGGCTTGAAGAATGATTTAGAGCAAATCCCCCAGTTGCTATCGGATTTTGATTGGATTATCAACGAAGAGTGCTTCTTTTATAGAGAATGCGAATTACTTTTACCCTTTATTCAGGCTGGCAAGCCTGTTTTTGTCATTGAATATGAGCTTGAGCCATCGGATTTCTGTCCTCAAGCATTGCAAATGAACTTTAATGCATTACGTAAAAACTGGGAGCTGGATGCCTATAGGGTGGATTGTCGTGAGTGGTCTGCAAATCCATAATGGTTGCCCCCAAACCGATGTTGCCCTGTTTTAGTGGAAGGAGAGATAAATCCTTTACATTCCGAAAGAAGGCAATGATGACAATGAGTAAGACACGACGAACATATAGCTGCGAGTTCAAGAGCAAAGCGGTTGAACTCGCAGCAATGAGTGGCAGGCCGCTAGCCGAAGTCGCACACAAATCGGGGGCTGTCGGAGGGGCTGCTCAGCAGTGGGTGCAAAAGGCCAAACGGGACGGAGAAGCAGTATTTCCCGGCCACGGTCGCCTGAAAGCGACAGATGTAAGCGCAAGCTGCCGGTGGCCGAAAACGTGTTGCAGCAAAACTTCACGGCCGAGCAGCCCAACACGAAGTGAGTCGCCGACATCACCTACAATCCCCACAGATGAAGGGCGGCTCTATCTGGCGGTGGTTATGGATGTCTTTTCTCGGAA
>CALFWA010000052.1 GCA_937928035.1 uncultured Caldilinea sp.
GATCAAGACGAGCGGCACGCGCGCCTTTTCCAACTGCACGACCATTTCCGGCGTGATGTCGCCGTCGTTGGCGATGATCAGCCCCTGCACGCGCTCCACCAAGTCAGACTGCTTTCGCCCAACGACCCGGTGGAGCGGCAGGTCAGCCAACTGATGATGAGCGGCTCGCACGTCAGCCCGGAGGCGATCATCGCCATGCGCGAGGCGCTGACCGAGATGTACGGCCTGTCGGGCAGCGTGTGGGAGCAGTATCTTGCCTTCTGGGGGCGCCTGCTGCGGGGCGATTTGGGGCCGTCGCTTTCTTCCTTTCCCACCCCTGTGATCCAGCTCCTGGCGACAGCGATGCCCTGGACGTTCGGCCTGCTCATTCCGGCGATCCTAATCTCCTGGATCGTCGGAAACATCCTGGGCGCCATCGCCGGCTATTATGAGAACAACCGGGCGATCCAAATCGTCGACATCCTCAGTCAGGCTATCCGCCCGATTCCTTACTATATCGTGGCCCTGGTGATGCTCGCCGTCTTCGCCTACTGGATTCCGATCTTCCCCTTCAGCGGCGCCTATCCGCCCGGCACGCGGGTCGAGTTCAGTTGGAATTTTGCCTGGATCGTGCTGCGCCATTCGATCCTGCCCTTGCTCAGCCTGATCCTGCTCGGCGTCGGCGGGTGGTTCGTCGGCATGAAATCGTTGACCTCCAACATCATCTCCGAGGACTACGTCGTCTACGCCGAAGTCACGGGGCTTCCTAAAAAGCGTATCCTGAGTCAATACATCATTCCCAACGCCATGCTGCCGCAGATCACCGGCTTGGCTTTGCAGTTGGGGTTAATTTTCAGCGGCGCGCTGATTATGGAGGTGGTCTTCGGCTATCCGGGCATGGGGACGCTCACCTTTCAGGCGGTTATGGCGAACGACTACACGCTGATCATGGGCATTACGTTGCTTTCCATCATCGGTGTGGCGACGGCGGTGTTGATCCTTGACCTGATCTATCCTCTGTTCGATCCCAGAGTCCGCCATCAATAAGATTGGATGAAGCTATGCTGGCTGTTTTTCGCGACTTGCTCCGATACGACGGGCGTTTTCGCGTCGCCTTTCTTTTTCTGATGCTCACTTTGCTGCTGGCCGGTCTCTCCTGGTTTTCTCCCTATCCGCCGACGCGCACCTTTATAACGCCGCAGGATTTGCCGCCTTCTTTGGAGCATCCCTTTGGTACGAACTCTCGCGGCCAGGATTTGCTCTGGTGGATGGCCTTTGCCGTGCGCAATTCGTTGATCTTGGGCGTGATCACCGCCGTTGTGTCGCGGCTGATCGCGATTTTCGTGGGCCTGGTTTCCGGCTACCGGGGGGGATTTATCGACCGCGCGCTGATGTCTGCGAACGATAGCTTTGTCGTGCTGCCGGTGTTGCCGATCCTGGTCTTGCTGAGTTTCTTGTTGCAGGGACAACTGAGCCTGGTCACGCTGGCGCTGCTGCTGGGACTGTTCGGCTGGCCGTGGGACGCGCGGTTGATCCGCGCGCAGGTGTTGAGCCTGAAAGAACGCGCCTTCACACGCACCGCCGTCTATTCCGGCACGCCCCCGCTGTTGTTGACGCTGCGCGAGCACCTTCCGTTTGTCTTGCCGGTCGTCTTTGCCACGACGATCAACAACATGCTCTGGTCGATCGGCATGGAGGTGACGTTGAGTGTGCTCGGCCTTTCGGATGTGACGGTGCCGACGATCGGAACGACCATCTTCTGGGCCAATCAACATCAGGCGCTGGTGGCAGGCGTCTGGTGGTGGCTGGCAGCGCCTATCTTAGTTGCCGTGGTCTTGTTCCTCGGCTTGTATCTCCTTTTCTCCAGCGTCAACGAATTCATCGACCCCCGCACGCGCCTCAGACGGATTGGAGCATAACCCATGCCCTTGTTACAGGTGGAAAATCTGCGCGCATACTATCGCACTCAGGTCTACGGCATCTCGCGATCGGTGCGCGCAGTGGATGACGTATCACTGGAACTCTTCGAGAATGAGATCTACGGCATCGCCGGCGAGTCGAGCTGCGGCAAGACGACGTTGATCAAGGTGATCTCCGGAACGGTCAAGCCGCCGCTCCGCATCGAATCCGGCCATGTGCTCTATGATTTCGGCGCCCTTCAAGTGGACATGACGAAGAGCGATCCGGAGGAGCTGCGCCAGACCGTGCGCTGGAAGGAAATTTCCTACGTGATGCAAGGCTCCATGAGCGTGTTGAATCCTGTGCGCAAGATCATCCGCACCTTCGAAGACATCGTGCGCACCCATCAGGGCATTCCGAACAAAAAATTGTTTCTGGAGCAGACGTGCGATCATGTCATGCGCCTCGGATTGCCGCCGGATGTTTTGAATCTGTATCCCCATCAGCTTTCGGGCGGCATGCGCCAGCGTGTCGCCATCGCCCTGGCGACGATCTTCCAGCCAAGCCTCATCATCGCCGACGAGCCGACGACTGCGCTCGATGTCGTCGTGCAGCGCGGGGTCTTGCAGATGCTCAGAGAGATTCAAGCTGAAAGTGGAAACACCGTGTTGCTCGTCACCCACGATCTCGCTATCCACGCCAACGTCGCCGACCGCGTGGGCATCATGTATGCCGGCCGCATCGTTGAGGAGGCGCCTACGCCGATCATCTTCACCGCGCCGCGCCATCCGTACACTCAGCATTTGATTCGTTCCTTGCCCATGATCGGCGACAAGTCGGCAAAGGAGAGCCTGAGCGGCGCGCCTCCGAACCTGGCCAATCCGCCCAGCGGCTGTCGCTTTCACCCGCGCTGCCCTCTGGCTTTCGAGCGGTGCCGAACGGAGGCGCCGGCCATGGTGCGCCTGCTCCCTCAGCATCGCGTCGCCTGCCATCTTGTGACGGAGGCTGCTGAATGAACGGCGAGAAGAAATTGCTTCAGGTGGATCGGGTGACCGTCTCCTTCCACGTGGGCGGGTTCATCGCCGGCGGGCGCCTGCTTGCGGTGAACAACGTGTCGTTTTCCCTGGATGCGGAGAGGCCGGAAATCTTCGCGGTTGCCGGAGAGAGCGGCAGCGGCAAGACAACCCTGGCACGCGTGCTGCTGCATGACCTGGAGCCAACGCAAGGCAGGGTCGTCTTTGAAGGCCGCAATCTCTCCACGATCAAGCGTCGTCGCGACGCCATGGAGTTCATGCGCAAGGTGCAGCCAGTCTTTCAAAACCCCTTCGAGACCTTCAGCCCGCTGCGTCGCGTGGAGGACTACCTGTTTGAAACGGCGATTCAGTTCGGCCGCGCCAGAAATCGCCGCGCGGCGGCGCCGATTGTAGACGAGGCGCTCCATCAGGTGGGGTTGTCGCTGGAGGAGGTGCGCCAGCGCTACCCGCATGAACTCTCCGGCGGCCAAATTCAGCGCGTTGCGGTGGCGCGGGCGCTGATCCCCCAGCCGCACTTAATTCTGGCGGATGAGCCGGTGTCGATGGTGGACGCCTCGTTGCGCATGTCGATCGTGAATTTGTTCAAGAAATTGCGCGATGAGCAGAAGGTGAGCGTCGTCTACATCACCCATGACCTGGCGACCGCCTACTACATCAGCGACCGCATCGCCATCATGCTGCGCGGGGTCATGGTGGAGTCCGGCCCTGTGGAAAAAGTGTTGGGCAATCCCTTGCATCCCTACACCAAGCTGTTGCAAGAGTCGGTGCCCAAGCCGGTCATGACGGAGCGCGAACAGTGGGCTAGGCCCATCAATCTGGGCGCCATGGAGGTCAAGGAGTACGGTCGCGTCGGCTGCAAGTTCGCCGGCCGTTGCCCTCACGTGATGGAGATCTGCAAACATGCCGAGCCGCCCGCCTTGGAGGTGGAAGGCAGGACGGTGAAGTGCTATCTCTACGGCGAGGACGCTGCACAATCGAATCAATCCTCTCTATCAAGTGGAAAGTTGTGAAGAATGAACGAAATCACGCTGGATGTCAAACTTGCCAAAACCAAAATTGACCGCAACATCTACGGTCATTTCGCCGAACATCTCGGACGATGCATCTACGAAGGCATCTGGGTGGGCGAGGATTCGCCCATCCCGAACGTTCGCGGCATTCGCACCGACGTTGTGGAGGCGCTGCGGAAGATTAAAGCGCCAGTGTTGCGCTGGCCAGGCGGCTGCTTCGCCGACGAATATCACTGGATGGACGGCATCGGCCCGCGCCACCAACGCCCTACGATGATCAACACCCACTGGGGCGGCGTCATCGAGAATAACCACTTCGGTACCCACGAGTTCATGGATCTCTGCGAACAAGTCGGCTGCGAACCTTACATTTGCGGGAATGTGGGCAGCGGCACGGTGCGGGAGATGGCGCAGTGGGTGGAATACCTCACCTTCGATGGACAAAGCCCGATGGCGGATCTGCGCAGGGCCAACGGACGCACGGCGCCGTGGAAGTTGAAATATTTCGGCATCGGCAACGAGAACTGGGGCTGCGGCGGTCGTATGACGCCGGAATACTACGCCGATCTGTTCCGCCAATACGCTCTCTATGCCCGCGACTACGGCGACAATAAGCTCTTTCGCATTGCCTGCGGCCCGGCTGGCGATGACTACCACTGGACCGAAGTGCTCATGGCCAAGGCCGGCGACGCTCGCACCCCGCGCGGACGGCAGATGGACGGGCTGGCGCTCCACTACTACACGTCGGTCAAGCGGCTCCCCGACGGCTCACGCGAAGGGTCGGCGACGGTGTTCGACGAGTTAGGCTGGATCGAGATCATCGCCAAAGCGCGCTACATGGAAGAGCTTGTGCGCCGACACAGCACCATCATGGATAAATATGATCCGGAGAAAAAGGTGGCGTTGATCATCGACGAATGGGGCACGTGGTACGCGGTGGAGCCGGGCACGCATCTGCGTTTCCTTTACCAGCAGAACACCATGCGCGACGCGCTCGTCGCCGCCGTGACCTTCGACATTTTTAACAACCACGCCGACCGCGTGCGCATGGCAAACATCGCGCAGACGGTCAATGTATTGCAGGCGGTGATCTTGACCCAGGGCGAAAAGATGCTGCTGACGCCCACCTACCATGTGTTCGATCTCTATGCTGCGCACCAGGACGCCACGCTCGTGCCGCTCGATATTTGCAGCGAGTCCTATCATCTGGGAGACTATTGCGTGCCTGCGCTTTCGGCCTCGGCTTCCATCAGCGCCGAGGGAAAACTCCATCTCACCGTCAGCAACGCCAATCCCACGCGCGACCTTGCCGTGGAGGTGCTGATCCGCGGCATGACGGTCGGCGTTTGGGAAGGTCGCGTGCTGTGCGCGCCCGCCATGAACGCCCACAACACCTTTGAACAGCCGCACGCGGTTCGGCCTCAGCCGTTTTACAGCGCAAAGATCACGGCGGAGGGGATGACGCTGATCGTCCCGAAGATGTCGGTGGTGGCGCTGGATGTAGAGTAGGGAGGGGCGATTCCTCGAGAAACGAGTGCGCAGCAGCGGCACTTAATAATATTAGCCTGTCTACGATTCTTTATAAAGTATAATTTAAGGGTTACGCAGCGATCCAAGAGCGTATATATCTCGTCTCTTGTCTCCGGAACAACACCTTTTTCCAGTTGTGTAACTTCTTAATCCATGGAATGTGTACTATGACGCAACAAAGAGCACAAATTTTTTTGGATTCTAACCGCACTATTGCGGAAATCTCCCCTTTGCTTTTCGGCGGCTTCGCCGAACATATGGGGCGCTGCATCTACGAGGGCATCTATGACCCCAAGTCGAAACACGCCGATGAGAATGGCCTGCGCCGTGATGTCCTCGACGCTCTACGTGCGCAAGGATACACCATCATCCGCTATCCGGGCGGCAACTTTCTCAGCGGCTATAACTGGCTGGACGGCGTCGGCCCCAAGGAATTGCGACCGCGACGTCGCGAGCTGGCCTGGCAGTCCATCGAAACCAACCAGTTTGGCACCAATGAGTTCATGCTCTTCTGCAAGGCCATCAACGCCGAGCCGATGTTGGGCGTCAACATGGGCACCGGCACCATTCAGAGCGCCTGCGACCTGGTCGACTATTGCAACACGCCGTCCGGCACCTATTGGTCTGACCTGCGCGCAAAGCATGGGTTCCCTGAGCCGCACAAGGTGAAATACTGGTGCGTGGGCAATGAGATGGACGGCCCTTGGCAGATGGGGCACCTGGAGGCGCACGAATACGGCGCTAAGGCGCGCGAGGCCGCCAAGCTCATGAAGTGGATGGACCCGTCGATTAAGACCGTATTGTGCGGCTCGTCGAACGACCAGATGCCCACCTATCCGGAGTGGGATCGCGTGGCGTTGGAGGAGGCATGGGAGCAGATGGACTACCTATCCATGCATTACTACGCCGGCAACCGTGATAACGACACGCCCGGTTTTCTCGCCAGCGCCGTGCAGTTCGAGCAATTCGTCGACACGCTGGAGGGCGTGCTGCGCTACGTCAAAGCCAAAAAGCGCAGCAAACATGA
>CALFWA010000053.1 GCA_937928035.1 uncultured Caldilinea sp.
TGCACGCGCATCCAGTGCGCCATGCCGAGCAAGTTGACCTCGGCGAAATGGGCCGACATCGCCAGATAGAGATTGGAAGCGTACAACTCTTTCGCAAGCTGTTGATTGAGTAACGTTTGAATGGATTGGCTTAACATCGAATCCCTCCTTCAGGTGCAACAACTCTGTGTAGATGGGGAAGCCTTCATCCCTCAGCCCTCTCTCCCAATTGGAGAGGGGAGGAGCTGCTTGTCCTCGAACACGCCATTTTTCATCGTACGCAATGCAGCCTTCAACTTCTGTAGGTGTAACTCCGCGCATGCGAAGAACAAAGTAATATCTTAAGCGATCTCCGCAATTTCGCAAAGGAAACGTTCCAGCTCCCTGCGCAGCTCATCGTAGGAGCGAGCTACAGGGAAGCGGGGGAAATCCTGAACAACGTTCTGCGGCGGGCGGAAGAGAATGCCACGGTCTGCGGCGGCGAGCATCGTTGTATCGTTGTAGGAGTCGCCCACAGCGGCGGTGCGAAAGCCCAGGTCGCGCAGCGCCTCGACCGCCTTGCGCTTGCCGTCGGGAATGCGCAGTCGGTAGCCGGTCAACATGCCGCGAGCGTCAACCTCCAGCGTGTGTGCAAAGACCGTCGGCCAGCCGAGTTTGGGCAGGAAGGGCGCTACGAACTCATAGAAGCTGTCGGTGAGGATGACCATCTGGGCGCGCTGTCGCACCCAGTGGAGAAACTCTACAGCGCCCGGCAACGGCTCCATGCCGGCGATCACCTGTTGGATGTCGGCCAGCGTCAGGCCATGGCGTTCGAGAATCTCCATGCGCCCGCGCATCAGGCGGTCGTAGTCCGGCTCGTCGCGTGTGGTGCGACGCAGCGCCGGCAGGCCGGTGCGCTCGGCCACTGCAATCCAGATTTCCGGCAAAAAGACGCCCTCCAGGTCGAAGGCAATGATAGGCGGCAATGACATGAACAAGACTGCTCCTCTTTTCAGTTTGCATCAATGGCATGGCTTGTTTTGCCACAAGGGGTGCAGAATGCTGCTCGGCGCTCCCCTCTGCGGTGAATCCTCCTCAATAGAATTATCGATACGCGCCGATGATCCGCTGATGGTCAAAATCGATCACTGCGCCGCTCATCATGGCGCCTTCTTCGGAAAGGAGCCACATCACCAGCCCGGAGACATCGGGCGGGCGCAGGATGCGCCCGAATGGCATCTGAGCGTCGGCAACTTCCAGCCAGTTGTCTCCGCGGCCTTCGGCGCGCTGCACGATGTCCTCGTTGGGGGTAAACATCCAGCCCACATTGATGCAGTTGACGCGGATGCGATCGGCGCCCAGGACGACGGCGGCGTTCTTGGTCAACGTCATCAGTCCTCCCTTGGAAGTGCTGTAGACGGTGAGGTTGGGCAGGCCGCCGTGCGCGTTGATGCTGCCGATGTTGACGATGCTGCCCCCTCGGCCCTCGCGGCGCATGATGCGGGCCGCTTCCTGCATCAGAAAGAAAGGCGCGCGCAGGTTGATCGCCATGATGCGATCCCACAGCTCCGGCGTAGCGTCATCGACCGAGCCGCGCTCCGTCGATGCTGCGCAGTTGATCAGCCCATTGACGCGGCCAAATCGTTCATCCGTCGCGCGGATCACAGCGCGGCAATCGTCGATGGAGGCAAGATCGGCTGGAACGAACAAGGTTGGACAGCCCGCCTCTGTGAGCTCGGCGGCGACGCGCGCTCCCCTCTGTTCGTTGCGACCACAGATGACCAGGCCGGCGGCGTGATGTTGCGCCGCGCGTCGGGCAATGTCCTCACCCAGTCCCTGCGTCCCGCCGGTAACAACGATGATCTGATCGGTCAAGTCTCGCATTCGCTATATCTCCTTACAGAATAAAACGCGGAGGATGCGGATTCGACGGATCGTCATAGGAGTTTCTCATCCGTGGTCTGCATCCATCGTCTGATTGTCTCTGTACGCCGAGCGTCGCACATCTTCGTAGGCTTCGGAGTCCGTCAGCAGAAAGTCAAGCCAGCGATTGGCGAGTGCAACCGGCGCTTCGATCATTGGGCTGTGGCCGACGTTGCGCAGAACCTCGAGATTGTTGGCGCCAGGGATGGCGATGAGCGTGCGCGTGATCGTGCTGCGATCGACGAGTGCATCGCGCTCCCCCCAGATTAGGAGCGTCGGCAGGGTGAGCAGTCGTGCGTCGGCAAAACGATTCCACTGCGCCAGGCTGCGCGTGATTTCGGTGAAGGCGGCGGGCGCCATCTGGCTGGCATCCTCGACAAGCTGTTCAAAAAAGCGCACCATCTCCGGATGGGCGCCGTCGATGGGCGCAGCGGGCATGAGCATGCGCAGCGCCTCGCGGAGCAGGCTGCGGTCCTCCTTCATTTGTTCGAGCAGCAGATAGCCATCCAGCGGCGTGAAGACGCCCTCGACCGGCGCCGGATCGACGAGCGTCAGGGTCTCGACGTCGTGAGGATAAGTGAGCAAATATTCTACGGCAATGGCGCCGCTGGTGGAATGCGCCATCAAGTGAAAACCTTTCCAGCGCAGCGCCTCGATCAGCGCAGCCAGGTCGCTGGCTTGCTCCTCGATCGAATAGCCGACGTCCGGTTTGTCGCTGCCGCCGCAACCGCGCAAGTCGGGCGCCACTGCGTAGATTTCGTCGGGCAGCGCGTCGAAGAGAAGCGTCCACCAGCGACTTGTGCCAAAGTTGCCGTGCAGCAGCAGCAACGGAATGCCGTCTTCTTCCCCGCTGCTGCGACAGAAAAAGCGCAGCCTCGGAGTCTCCACATAGAATTCAGCGTTGGGTCGGTTCACCTGCATGCACTTTCCGATTCTCGATGTCACTGGTGCACGGATGCGACGGATTTGCATCACGGATTCGCACTGCTGCGCATGAGAAATGATCTGCATCCATCCGTTACATCTGTGTGATCTGCGTTCTATTCAATCCTTCGATTCTGCTCGGCCTCCTCCGGCAGGAAGAGCAACAGCAGCGCAGCGGCGGCGGCGGCCTGCATCGGCCCCTCGACGCGGCCCACTTCTTCTTCGCCCAAAATCAGCCCCCCGCGGTTGACGACGCCATCCGGATCGACCCAGCCTAGCTCGCCGCCCTGAAAGAGACCATGGCTGCGCACGACGCCGGCCGGCGTGAAGGTTCCCAGCTCACGCTCGTCGTAGGCCGTCTTGCGCAGGACGCGTCCGTCCGCCGTGACGCGTCCGACCGGTATGCCTTCGTCCCAACGCAAGCAGCAGATGCGTCCTTCGGCGTCAATGAAGCCGAGCGCATACTCCTCGCCGCTCTCGGTGCGCTTGTAGATCAGCGTGCGTTCAGAGGTTTGGTTCGTCATGACTCGTTCAGGAAGACGACGCCCTCCAGAAACTCCCGCAGGATGGCGGGGTTGGCCGCTGCAAAGATCGGCGTTTCAGCGCCGACGTACTCTCGGCTGACCGCAGCCAACGGAAAGACCGGCTCCTGACGCCAGGTGGCGACCACGCCGCCCGCCTCCACGACGATCAGCCAGGCCGCCGCCAGATCCCACACCTTGGGCGTGGCTTCGACGGCGACCAGCGCAGCGCCGTCGGCGACCTTGCAGAGGTGGTAGGCTGCGCTGCCGCAGATGCGGCTTTTCAACTTCGTGCGCAGGCGGAGGCGCTTATCTGTGCGCGTACATTTCATGAGGAGTTGCTGGTCGTCCGCCGCATCGCCTTTGAAGGTCCGGATCGTCTCCTCGTTGCATTGCGCGCCGCCACCTGCCATTGCCGTGAATCGCTCGTGGAGCAACGGGAAATCCACCACGCCGACAACTGGCTGACCATAATGCAGCAGCGCCACGCTCACGCCCCAAATCGGCAATCCGCGCGCAAAGTTCGTTGTACCATCAATCGGATCGACGACCCAGGTAAACTCAGCGTCGGCGTCATAGGCGGTTACCTGCTCCTCGCTGAGCACGCGATGCTCCGGAAAGACCCCGGCCAGTCGCCGAGAGATGATATGATCGATGGCGATGTCGGTCTCTGTCACCAGTGTGCCATCGCGCTTGCGCTGTGCGACGTGCAGTCGATGGTGGGAAACGGCGTACAGGCTGCACTCAGCAGCCAAATCAACGGCGAATTCCAGATAAGCGCTCCATTTCGACATAGGTGCATTATGCCTAACCCCCCTCCAAACCTGCAACTACTTGTAGTGTAAACCCGCAGCATATGGAATTTGGAGACGCTTCGATTGCACCGCAGCTTGAAACTCGATTGTGTAAATGCCCTGGTTCTATGGTAAAAAGAAGATGCAACGGATCACAGCGCAAACGCCAGTCTTGCCGGGGGGATAAAGATACACATGCAGGAAATCTGGATAGCATTTTTCATCGGCCTGATGGTGGGATGGCTGATCGAATGGCTTATTGACTGGCGATATTGGCGTCCTTCTGTGACCGCTCTCCGTCAGGAAAACGAACAGCTTCGTCGACAGCTTGAACAGGTCAAAGCGAATACCCAGAAAACTCAAAAACAGCCGGCTCCCTCTTCTCGAGAAAAAATCTACCACTAAAGGAGGCGGGGTCTATGGCGCAAGGGCGTTCTCCGAATTCTCAGCGCCTTTTGGATAGGGGAAAGTACATCGTCTTGCTGGCGATCGCCGTGATCGTGATCGTTTTGCTGGCGGTGCGCTCCTGTCAACCGCAGCCCCTGGCCGTCACGCCGACGCCAGAGGCGACGCTCGTCCCTGTGCTCACCGCCGAAGCGACGCTGACGCAACCAGTCGTCATTTCGCCCGTGACCGGCTCAACGGTGACAGCGGGAACGGTGGAGGTGCGCGGAGAGGCGCCGCGCAGCTATAGCATCCGCATCCGCAACCTCGCCGGCGACCTGCTCGCCGCCGCCCCTGTGGATGCGGACGGACGTTGGGCGACGTCTGTGCAGATCGATGAGCCTGGTGAAGTCACGCTGATCATCGAGGTGGTCGATGCGGCAGGAACGCCGCTTGCCACCGCCGAACCGGTCACGTTGAGCGTCGTCGTCCCTTCGGTGGCTGCTCACGCCCTTTCCCTTGACCCGGCGATCTTTGACGCCGCACTCACTGCTGGCGCGGTGGATCTGCAAGGCAGCGGAGAGCCGGGGACGAGAGTGGCGATCCTCGTCGACGGCGACGTCGTGACCGAGGTCCCTGTAGATGAGGCCGGCGTCTGGTCGGCGACGCTGCAGGTGAGTGCACCCGGCGTCTACAGGATCGGACTGGAAGCACTCGACCCATCGGGCGCCGTCGTCGCTACAGCCACGCCTGCTGTTCTAACCATCGCCCCTCCTGCACAGGCGGTGGTTGCCGCACCGCCGACGGCGACGCCTTCTGAAACTCCGACTTCAACCGCCACGCCAACGAGCACCTCTACGCCTGCGCCGACGCCCAGTCCGACGGCGACGTCGGCGCCGCCGCAGGTGGAGGCGCCGGTCATCGAACGGGGCGGGCCGACGCTGCTGCGCGGGAGGGGGACGCCGGGCGACATTGTGCGTGCGCTGGTGAACGGCGCAATCGCCGCCGCTGCGTTCGTCGACCCGCAGGGGCGCTGGCAGCTGGAGGTGACGCTGCCTGAGAGCGGCGAGGTCGAAGTGCGGGTGGAGAGCGTCACGCTGCTGGGCGAGGTGCGTGCGGCTGCGCCGCCGCTGCGGCTCGCCATCCCCACCCCCACGCCGACGCACACGCCCAGTCCGACGGCGACGCCTACTGCAACGGCGACCCATACCCCCAGCCCGACGCCGGTTCCCACCGCCACGCCGACGGCGACGGCCACACCCACTCACACGGCGACCAGCACACCGACGTCCACCGCCACGCCGACGGCGACCAATACGCCGACGCACACGCCTAGCCCGACGGCGACGGCCACAGCGACTGCCACGCACACGCCGACCCATACCCCCACGGCGACCAGCACACCGACGTCGGCGCCGCCGCAGGTGGAGGCGCCGGTCATCGAACGGGGCGGGCCGACGCTGCTGCGCGGGAGGGGGACGCCGGGCGACATTGTGCGTGCGCTGGTGAACGGCGCAATCGCCGCCGCTGC
>CALFWA010000054.1 GCA_937928035.1 uncultured Caldilinea sp.
GAGCCGCGCCTCCCTTTTTTAAACCGGATTGAGAAGGGACTTAAAATCTGGAATTTGCTCTAACGGAACGGCGTCGATCTCGCCGTCTGCGTTCTTCACCAGCTTGTAAACTTGCAGCGCTCGATCGGTCATGAGCGTCCCGGTGAGATGATCGATCTCGTGTTGAAAGATGCGGGCAAGCCAGCCATAGGCTTTGATGCGGATCTCTTTTCCGAATCGATCCTGCGCCCGGACGACCACCTGCGTCGCCCGCTCTACATCTGCGGCCAGCCCTGGAATGCTGAGGCACCCTTCTTGACCGACCTCAGCCCCGCGCTTCTTGATAATCTCCGGATTGACGATCTCGTAAAGTCGTTTGGTGTTTTCGGGATCGTCTTCATCTTCTGGATACTCGATCACGGCGACGCGCAGGCTGACGCCAACCTGGGGCGCCGCTAATCCAACGCCGGGCGCTGCGCGCATGGTCTCAATCATGTCATCCAGCAGTTTGTGCAAACGAGGGCCAAAGTCGCGCACGCGCTGCGCATTTTTGAACAGCACCTCGTGATCCGGATCGTTCACTGTAACAATTTCTAAAATCGCCATTGGTTTCAGACCTTCTATTGATCCTCTGTCCAGGTCCTATCGCTTAAAGAAAAATGGTAGAGGCTTATAAGCTGTTTGTCAAACAATCTGTCGCATCGATGCGGATGCTCTAAGCCGCGCGTTACTTTCCTCAGCATTTTGCGTCATCTATAGCGAACATCCCATCAATTCTGTGGATGACGGCGCCGGATTCGCGATCGACCGCTGCAGGGGCGCGCCTGCAGATTTCTCGAATTGTATCAGGAGGTTTTCCATGCGTTTCTTGTTGCGAACATTCGTGTTGCTGCCTGCGCTGCTGCTGGCATTGGTGGTGATTCCGTCGGCGGCGTTCTCCGTCGCCCTGGGTGCATCCCCCGGCTCGTTGGACGGATGGCTGGTCGATGGGTCGAGTGACGCCACAGGCTTTCTCGCTTTCACCAGTCCACCGCCGGGAACGGTGCCAACGCCGCCGGGAACGGTGCCGACGCCTCGTCCTCCTCAACCTACGCCGCCTGTGCTGACGTTCCTGAAAGATCAGGCCACGATCTATCCTCACATTATCAAAAAGGTGATCGGTGATCGGCTCAGCCCGACTATCTACGCCTTCACCGAGAACGGGTATCTCTACCGCTCCGATCACGACGGACGCCTGTGGTCGTTGGTGACCACTGCTGCGCCGGTGGAGGACTTTCTCATGAGCAGCGCCGACCCTAACGTGTTGTACAGCGGCGCAGGCGTCGACTGCCGCGATCCTCGCGCGCCGAACCAGCCCTTCTTCCGCTCCACCGACGGCGGCGTCACCTGGCGCGAGCTCCCGACGGCCATCAATCTACGCCCCTTGCTGATCGACCCCACAGATCCGATGCGTCTCTTTGCAGCGGACTGCAACATGCTGTACCTGAGCATGGATGGCGGACGAAGCTGGCAGGAAAAGCCGGACAATGCGGCAGGGCAGTTATGGCTTACGCATCGCGTGATCGAGATGGCGGCTGCGGCGCTAATCCAGGAAGACGATGAGGCGGCGCCGACTCCGCATTGGCGTCAACTGTACGCCATCGGCGTGGACGGAAGCGGCAACGGCGTCGTCGCTTTCTCCGACGATGAAGGAGAGACCTGGGTGAACCTGGTCGATCCCGCCACAGCGCTCGAAGCGCCGCGCGCGATCGTCGCCCATCAGATGCAGGCCGGTCTGATCTGGGTGGTGACCGCCCAGGGCGTGTGGACGACGTCGGATTACGGCGTCAACTGGACGTTGTATAACCGCGGCCTGCGCGAGTTCACCACCCTCCGCGCACCGGCGCTGAACGCAATCACCTATTCCAATGACGGCGCGCTCTATCTCGCCACAGCTCGCGGCCTGTACACCAAGCCAGGCGCCGACGCAGCGTGGAAGAAAGTGACCGGAACCTCCTTCGACGGATTGTATCTATCGGGGCTGCTGCTGACCGAATCGAACCCTTCGCTGCTTTGGGTGAACAGCGCTGAGGATGGCGTCTTTGTCTATCGGCTGGCGAACCGGTGAGCCTCACGCCCGGCGATGAGGAAGGGCTGGGGTTTCTGAGAGGCAGGGGCCTTCTTAGCATCTATTTTCTAAGGGAGCCTCATGGTTTTCGACAAAATCATCCGACGTTCAACGCAGGTGCGGCTCTCAGCCGCACCTGCGCGGCAGACCCTCAGGACTTTAGATGATTCGAGCAGGCGCAGCTAGGGAGGCTGCGCCCATGAGGCGCCGGAATCTTTTGTCCAATTCCGTAAAGCTTCCCGGCAGATAAAATCAGGAAGCGCGCATGCGCAGCAGGCGCAGGCCGTTGGCGACCACGATGAGTGTGCTACCCTCATGACCTACGACGCCGAGCGGCAACGGCAGCATAAAGTCTGCAATAAACATCGGCAGCACGATGGTCGCCGTCACCAGCATCACGATCACGCCGATCGAGAAGATGACGTTTTGGCGAATGATGCGATCGGCGCGACGGCTCAGTTGCAAGGCGAAAGGCAACTTCAAAAGATCGCTCGACATCAAGACCACGTCTGCAGTTTCGAGCGCCACGTCGGTGCCGCCCGCCCCCATGGCGACGCCGACGTGGGCCGTCGCCAGCGCTGGCGCATCGTTCACGCCGTCGCCAACCATAGCCACGGTGTTTTCCTCACGTAGCCTTTTGACGATCTCGAGCTTTTGCTCCGGCAGCAGCTCTGCGTACACTTCGTCGATGCCCGCCTGTTGGGCGATGTACTGGGCGGCGGCGCGGTTGTCGCCGGTCATCATGACGATGCGTCTGACGCCGATGCGGCGCAACTGGTGGATGGCCTCGGCTGCTTCCGGTCGTAGCTGATCGGCGACGGCAATGTAGCCCATCACCTCCCAATCGCGATCCTTTCCTAGCGTGTCGGCGACTGTGCTGCGTCGCACCACTAGCATCACCGTCTTGCCTTGCCGTTGCAGCGCAGCGCCAATCATTCGGATCGCCGGCGAAAGACCCATGTGTTGATTCATGAACAGACGATCGTTGCCGATGTAGATCGTCTCTACATGGTCGGCGCGGGCGAAGCACGCCCAAATGCCCTCGCCGGGAATCGCCTTGAAGTCGATCGGTTTCTCCAGCTCAAGCCCCATCGCCAACGCCTTCTCCACGATGGCTTTGCCGACGTGGTGCTCGCTTAACGTCTCGGCGCTGGCAGCCATGCGCAGCAGATTTTCGACGGTGTGACCGGTGAGCGGATGAACGTTGGTCACGACCGGTTTCCCTGTGGTCAAGGTTCCGGTCTTGTCAAAAGCCATGGCGTCGGTGTTGGCGAGCATCTCCAGATAGGCGCCGCCTTTGAAGAGCACGCCGTTGTGCGCGGCGGCTGCGATGGCGCTCAGTGCGCTGGCCGGCGTGCTGATGATCAACGCACAGGGGCTGGCGACAACCAGCAGCGTCATGGCGCGGTAGAGCGTCACTTCAAACGGCTCGTTGATAAAAAGAACCGGCAGTGCAATGGCCAGCGCTGTAGCGCCGATGACTGCGTAGGTGTAGGGCTGGCTGAAACGGTCGATAAACTTCTGGGTCGGCGTGGCGTCCTCGCGCGCCTCCTGCACGAGTTTGATAATGCGGCTCAGCGTGCTTTCGGCGGCCAGTTTGGTGACTTCCACCTCCAGGGCGCCGCCGCCGTTGATCGAACCTGCAAAGACCTGATCGCCGGGCCGTTTGGTCACCGGAATGCTCTCGCCGGTGATGGCGCTTTGGTCGACGCTGCTCGAACCGCGAATGACGACGCCGTCGATCGGCAGACGTTCGCCAGGTTTGACGATGACAACGTCTCCGATCTCCAGCTGTTCGACCGGTGCGATAAACTCCGTATCGCCGCGCCGCACAAGCGCCGTCTCCGGACGCAGCTTTCCGAGCGCTTCGATGGCTTTGCGCGTCCGCCCCATGGCGTAGGTCTCCAGCGCGCCGCTCAGTGTGAAGAGAAAGAGCAACAGCGCGCCTTCGGTCCATTCGCCGATCAAGGCGGCGCCAAGCGCAGCGGCCAACATCAAAAAATCGATGTCGAATTTCCCTTGACGCGCCTGCTCCCAAGCGCCTAGAAAACCGGAGTAGCCGCCGGCGATAAATGCGATCACTGCCAGGATGGCGACGCTCCATCCGGGCAAGCGCCCGGCTACCTCTCCTCCAAGCCAACCTATCAACAGTGCGGCAAGTGTGATGAAGGCCAAAATAAATTCATAATTTTCCTTCCAGAACGTCAAGGTGCGCCATTCGGGCTGTGCGCCGACCGTTGCTACCGGATAAGACGCAGACGTTTCGGCCGTTGAAGTCGTCATACAACTTCCTCTACTTTGACTGATCGGGTGAATTGTAGGTGGAGATGTTTGCCATCATGCGAATCTCTTCGAGACGTTGTAGCCGGCACTCCTCGCAGAATCCGAGCAAGTCGAGCTTAACGGCGACGGTCTGAAAGCCGGTCTCCTGGCGTACCCGCTCCGTCAATGTGCTTACGCCAGGATCGCCGAAATAGTCGACAATCTTATGACAACGCAAGCAGATCAAGTTGACATGAGGCTGCGTGTTGGTTTCGTAGTGGACGTGATCGGAGCCAAAGCTCAATTCGACGATCGCTCCTAACTCTTGCAACGTGTTGAGCGTATTGTAGACGGTCGCCCGGCTGATGCCGGGATGCGTCGCCGCCAGCGCCTCATATACCTGATAAGCTGACGGGTGTTGGTCCGTCTGGGCGAGCAAGGCGCAAATGGCTATGCGCTGAGGTGTGAGGCGTAAGCCGGCTTTTTTCAACATCTGCAGATAACGACGATACTTTTCTGCAGGAGTGTTTGTTGGGTTTTGGGTGGAGTTCGGAGTTGTCTGCATCGGATGGTTCGGTTCTTATTTTAGATTCAATCAAATCTTTATTTAGAATCGGTCTAATTTGAACCCCATTTTAACTCTGGTCGTCTGTGGCGTCAAGTCAAACAGAACGCAAATGCGTCCCATCGATTCTGTCGGCGACGAGTGAGTTGCTTTGACACGTCCGGTCGGCTTTTGTTAAAATCGACACGCTTTTTGAAGAATAGGCTTGCCCATCTTGGGCGTTTGATGACTCGAACATGCGTCAATTGATCGGCCTTGTTGTCACCTTATCATTCCTGTTGGTCACAATTGCATGGCTTGCGGCGAGTTATGCCCCGGCGTTGGCAGCGTCCCTGCCCAAAATAGCGTTTGCAACGCCGGCGCTTCAACCTGTCTTGTGGTGGCTGGCAGTCATCACCCTGGCGCTGTTCCTGATCATCCAGTTGAATCTGTTCTGGACGACAATCTGCTGGTTTCGCTCGTCGAGTCATGCGCCTGTTATGCGAGCGCTAGTGGCTTTTGAGATTCGCCGCAGTTGGGAGCTATTCTGGACCATCCTTCCCCTGTTGGCGACGCTCGCCCTGTTCTTGTGGATGTTGATTGGGAGCCCCATCACTTGACAATTTGAGGAGACCGGCAGAATAATAGGACTGCCTTGCGCAAACTTTGTACGCCATCTGTCGAGTGTGTTGACACGCCTGCAAAGCGCTCGAATTGCGTTGAAGATTACAAGAGGGAACATATGCTAAAATTGCCGCAATCTTCCACCGACCGTAAGCACTTTGTAATTGTTGGGGCTTTGGTCTTCGTCGCCACGATTGCGTTAGGATTTTTCCTGCTGGCGATTTTGCCGGTCAAGGCGCAATATTCAGTCCAGGCTGAGCCGATTCGATGGTTGTTCCAGTTACATGTCTGGTTGATTGCGTTTCTTTTTGCGCTCGTCGTTGTTTTTATGTTGTATGCGCTGATTGTCTTCCGCAAGCGCAAAGACGACGACTCTGAAGGCGAACATTTTGAAGGGAATACAACGCTGGAAGTGGTGTGGACAGTCATTCCCCTGATTCTCGTCATCATCTTCTCCTTCATCGGTTTTCAGACCTTGCGCGACGCCACCCGCGGGGGCGATGAGGTGCAGGTGGAAGCAGTTGGCTTTCAGTGGGCCTGGACGTTCAACTATCCCAACGGCGTCGTGAGTCAGGAGATGGTGCTGCCGGTGAACAAACCAGCTTTGATTTCACTGCGGGCGACGGATGTTATCCACTCGTTCTGGGTGGTAGAGTGGGGCCCCAAGCAGGACCTCGTCCCGGGCATGACCACACGCATGCACATCACGCCGACGAAGGTAGGGGAATTCAAGGTTCGCTGTGCGGAACTATGCGGTCTTTCCCACTGGAGCATGGTGGCGACAGTGCGCGTCGTGCCCGAAGAAGAATATATCGCCTGGATGAATCAGAAGCTGGTGGAACAGAATATCCAGACGGCCAGCCGCTAGTTTTTGTTGAACATCCGCAGACAGGGGGAATCAACCTATGCAACTCACTTCTTTGGGATTGGTTCGAGGCATCATTGGCTACTTCGTCGGTCTTGTGGTCGGGATGGCCGTCGTGATGATCTCGCGGCTTGCGCTGGGCATGTCGGCCTGGGACCAGGAAGCGGGATGGGTCGGCGGCATTATTTTCGCCACGATTGGGTTCATGTTGGCCGTAGGCTCCATGACCGACTGGCTCAAATGGACGCGCGGCGTTGAGACGCCCTTTCACCACGGTCCGCCGGTCGGCAAACCGGCCTGGACGCGATATTTCAGCGTCGATTACAACCACAAGGTGATCGGCATTCAATACGGCGTCACCGGCTTCCTGCTGTTGCTCATCGGCGGCAGCTTTGCGCTGGTCTTTCGGGCGGAGCTGGCCGACTCCGGCATCTCCTTCCTGCAGCCGGGCACCTACAATACGTTTCTGAGCATGCACGCCTGGGTGGCGCTGGCTTCGATTTTGCTCGGCGTCGGCGGCATGGCCAACTATCTGGTGCCGCTCATGATCGGCGCCGAGGATATGGCGTTCCCTCGTCTTAACGCTTTCGCTTACTGGATCAATGTGCCGGCCATCATCACGTTGATGATCAGCATGTTGTTCGGCTGGGACTCAGGCTGGACGGCCTATCCGCCGCTGAGCCTGCGCGGGCCGGTCGGCTATCAGATGGTCTTTTGGGCCATCTTCAGCATCGGTCTATCGTCGATCCTGGGTTCGTTGAACCTGATCGTCACGATGTTGACGATGCGCCCCAAGGGCATGACGCTCTTCCGCATGCCGATCTTCTGCTGGGCCATCCTGGCGACGAGCATCATTCAGCTCACCGCCACGCAGCTGATCGGTCTGGCCTTCCTGATGCTCTCTTTCGAGCGCACGCTGGGCATGCCGTTCTTCAACCCGCTCTACAATGCGTTGGGTGAGAACATCGGCGGCCAGCCGTTGCTCTTCCAACATCTCTTCTGGTTCTACTCGCATCCGGCGGTGTATGTCTTCGTGCTCCCCGGCCTGGGTATTATCAGCGAGTTGTTGCCGGTCTTCGCCCGCAAGCCGCTCTTCGGCTACCGCTGGATTGCCCTCTCCAGTCTGGCGATTGCGCTGGTCGGCTTCCTGGTCTGGGGGCACCACATGTTCACCTCCGGCTACGGCGAATACCTGCGCGTGGTCTTCATGATTTCGACGCTGCTGGTGGCCGTGCCGACCGGCGTCAAGTTCTTCAGCTGGCTGGGCACGCTCTGGGGCGGTCGCCTGACCTTCCCGACGCCGATGCTCTTCACGCTCGGCGCCATTTCGGTCTTCCTGATCGGCGGCCTGAGCGGCCCCATCCTGGCGACGGCGGCGACTGACCTTTTCCTGCATGACTCGTATTTCGTGGTCGGCCACTTCCATGCTACGATCTTCGGCGGCTTCGTCTTCCCGTTCTTCGCCGCCATCTACTACTGGTATCCCAAGATTACAGGGCGCATGTACAACGAGATGCTCGGCAAGATTCACTTCTGGCTGATGACGCCGGGCTTCTGGGTGATGAGCCTGGCGCAGATGACGGCCGGCACGATGGGCATGCGCCGTCGCATCGCCGACTACGATCCGGCGCTCGGCGTGGAGCCGGTGCACATGCTAATCACCATTGCCGGTTTCGTGATCGCCTTCTCGATCTTGCTGATGATCTACAACCTCTTCACCAGCGCCGAAGTCGGTGCGCTGGCGGGCAACAATCCTTGGCGCTCACGCTCGCCGGAATGGCAGATTCCTTCGCCGGTTCCGGAGCACAGCTACGCGCAGCCGATCGCGGTCGTGGGCGAGCCATACGACTATGGTCTGGCCGGCTCCACCTATGTGGCGATGGCGGGCGCAGGGGACGACTGATTCACCGTTGTGTATAAGAGGATTTAAGAAGGAAACAGCGCTATGTCGAAACAAGGGTACGGCCTTGTGATTCTGATCGGGATTATACTGGCGGTGCTGACGGTCATCGAATATTACATGGGTCTCTGGCACTTCGGCGCTGCACTCCTGATGCTCGTTGCAGCACTGAAGGCGATCCTGGTCGTCTACTTCTTCATGCATGTCAGTCGTCTCTGGAAGACGGAAGAGGAGCACTGATCTATGACAGCAATTACGACCGGCGTCCACGCTGTCGCCGCTCATCACGAAGCTCACGACGATTACGCCGTCCAGCTGCGCCGGAATCGCCTGGGACTCTGGCTCTTCTTCATCTCAGAGGCGTTTCTGTTCGGTGGATTATTGGCCACCCGCTTCTACCTCTGGGGCGACACCCGGCCAGAGCTTGACCAGGCCATCGGCCTGATCGTCACTTCCGTGCTGTTGTTGAGTTCAGTCTCTATGCGTCTGGCGGAGACCGCCATGGAGAAGGGCAATCGGCAACTTTTTTCGATCTTTATCTTGCTCACGGCCTTCTTGGGCCTGGTCTTCCTGGGCGGCGTCGTAATCTTCGAGTGGGGACTGATTCCGGCGCTCTATCAGGGGCACCTGACTCCGTGGGGCGACAAATACGGCGCCGTGGTCTTCGCCATGACCGGCATGCACGCTCTTCACGTGGTCTCGGGCATCGTCTTCATCTTCATCGTCTGGAACCTGGCGCGCAAGGGACACTTCTCGCCGCAGCGGCACTGGGGCGTCGAATCCTGCGCCATCTACTGGCACTACGTTGACGTCGTGTGGATTTTCTTCTATCCGGCTCTCTATCTGATCGGCAACGCAGTGCATTTGTCGCATTGATAACGTTTTTTGTACAGAGACAGGTGTATAATGCGCAATGTATGAAGGGCGTTGGCCTGAACATACATTGCGCATTTTCTGTCTGTCGAGAGGTCGAGCTATGCATCCACTGGTGAGAGCGCTTTTGGGGCCCTGGGAGCTGCGGTGGGAAGTGCTGATCCCGCTGGCACTCTTCGGTTCGCTCTATGCGCTTGGATGGGTGCGCCTGCGACGCCAGAGCAAGACGCAGAAGGTCGCCAGCAAGTGGCGGCTGGTCCTATATTACCTGGGACTCGGTTCAATCGCACTGGCGCTGATGTCGCCGATTGATTGGCTGGGCACGCAGTTGCTGACCATGCACATGGTGCAGCATAAGATTCTGGTGATGGTCTCTGCGCCGTTGATCTGGCTGGGCAACCCGTATCCGGTGGCCCTTTGGGGGCTGCCGCTTTCCGTGCGCCGCTTCGTGACCGCCGGCATTGCAGGCGACACGTGGTTGCGCTCCGGTCTGAAGGCGATCAGCGCGCCGGGCATCTGTTGGCTTGTTTTCACCTTCACGTACCTTGCCTGGCACGATCCGTTTCTTTACGATCTGGCGCTGCGCGTGGATTGGGTGCACAACCTGGAGCATCTCTCCTTCTTCCTGACCGCCATGCTTTTCTGGTGGCCGGTCATCAACGGCGCGCCGCGGTTTCATAAGAGCATGCCCTACTGGGGGCGAATCCTATTCGTGCTCGCCTTTGTCCCACCCAACGCCATCGCCGGCTTCGCCATCGCCAATTCTCCCGAAGTGATCTATGCCCACTATAACACGGTTCCCCGACTCTACGCGATGTCCGCACTCCAGGACCAGATGATCGGCGGCGCTGTAATGTGGGTGTGGAGCAGCGAAATGATGATCGATGTCGCCATCATCATGCTCGGCGTGATGTCGTTGAAGGAGCGCAAGCGCAAACAGAAAGAAGCCGAGGCGGCCAAAGTTATGCAAAAGCCTCTCTCCGAACAGCGAATGGGGAAGGTGGAGGTAGCGGGATGAGGCGCCCGGATTGTAGCTTGGGACAGGCGTATCGAATTGCTCTCCTGCTTGTCTTAGTCTGGTCGATAATTGCAATTAGCGTGACGCCGGTGGCTGCGCACGGCGGCGGGACGCCGCAAGTCGTCGATGCGCCTGCTGGCCCCTATCGCCTTTTTGCGTGGACCACGCCCGATCCCTGGCGCGCCGGTGAAGTTGCGCACATCACCGTCGCCGTCACCCGAGTGGACGCCGCCGGTCAGGTCTTTCCAATTGCCGACGCTCAGGTGACGATCCGCCTGACTTCAGAAACGCAGCCGGAGCAGATTTTGAGCTTGTCGGCGCAGCCGATGAGCGCCGTTGCAACCGGCTTTTACGAACTCGACCACAAATTTCCAGGCGACGGCCTGTGGCGCATCGAGGTGGAAGCGCGCGGAGTCGAGGGCGTCGGCGTCGTTGCGTTCACCATGGCGGTCGAGCCGGCCGCCTCCGCTCCATGGCTGCTGTGGGCAGGAGCGACACTGGCGTCGGTTGTCATTGCATTTGGCTTTTGGCAGGCTGGGCGTCGACGCGCAACGCAGGCGGTCGCTCGCCGCACAGTGCAGCCTTCGTTGCCGTTCAAGGGATAAGGTATGGTTCTTCTCAAGCTTTTCAGCAAGAAATGGATTGTCTTCACGCTCATCGTAATCGCCGTGATGGCTTTGTTTGTGCGGCTGGGTTTCTGGCAGCTCGATCGCTATGAGCAAAAGCGAGCCTACAATGCGCTGCTTGCCCAACGCTGGGCGCAGGAGCCGTTCAACTTGAGTCGGGAGCCGCTGCCCGCCGACCTGAAGGAAATGGAATATCGCCGCGTTACGGCCGACGGCTATTTTGACTATGACCATCAGATCGTGTTAAGAGGCCAAGTCTACCGAGATACGGCGGGCGTCGTGCTGGTCACCCCGTTTGTCATGGACGACAATCGCGCTGTGCTGGTGGCGCGCGGCTGGGTTCCCGCCGACCGCGCCGACCCACGCTTCTGGCCCGAATTGGAGGAGCCGGCGGGCGCACCGATGATCGGCCTGATTCGCCCCTCGCAGGCGGCGCCGAACGGACAAACCTCCGTCGCAGCGGACAGCGCTCAGCGAGAATGGTATCGGATTGACATTGCGGCCATTCAGGCGCAGATGCCCTATTCGTTGGAGCCGGTGTGGATTCAACAACTGCCGGAGCCTGCGCGCCCGATCGACCGTTTGCCGGTGCGCGAGGAGCCGATGGCGCTCGACGCCACTACGCACATGAGCTACGCTGTGCAGTGGTTTTCCTTCGCCGTTATCGCCGGTTTCGGCTATGTGATGTTTGTGCGCTTCAAGGAGCGCCAGGCAAGGCTGGGGGAGCGCTCGGCCGACGTCTTTCCGCTTTCCGCCCATGCGCGTGACGTCGACGAGCATCGCGTCGCTGGACAGGCGACGAAGGCAGACGATAGCTCCGTCGAGGCGTCCAACGCTGCAATGCCGTCAAAGGCTGCCTGAGGTCGGCGAGCAGTGAAGTCATTATCGTCCGGCATTCGTCCGACATCAAAAAATCATCGTACAAAGTGAATTTTTCTGCATGATTAAGAGCACAACTGTCAAAGAAAGCACTCCACCCGAACCCGAACTGACGCGCGAGCAGGCGCTGGTGCGACTGGCAATCGGCGACTATATCATGCTGACCAAGCCGCGCATTATTCTGTTGTTGTTGGTCACCACCTTTGTGCCGATGTTTTTGGCCGGGCCGACCGCGCCCGACGGCTGGCTGATCCTCTGGACGATGGTCGGGGGATTTCTCGCAGCGGGGGGCGCCAATGCGCTCAATCAGTTCTTCGATTGCGACATCGACCATGTGATGGTGCGCACGCGACGTCGTCCGCTGCCCAGTGGCCGCATGAAGCCGGCGCAGGTGTTAATTTTCGGCGTCTTGCTCGGTGCGTTGAGCTTTTGGCTGCTCTGGTGGAAGGTCAATCTCCTCTCTGCGTTGATTGCACTGTTCGGGCTGCTTTTTTATGTCTTTGTATACACGCTCCTGTTGAAGCGTTCGAGCACGCAGAACATCGTGGTCGGCGGCCTTGCGGGCGCGGTGCCGCCGCTGGTGGGCTGGGCGGCGGTCGCCAACGAGATTTCGCTGCTGCCCCTGTTGATGGTGATGATCGTCTTCTACTGGACGCCGCCGCACTTTTGGGCGTTGGCGCTGATGCGACAGAAGGAATATCGGGCGGCCGGAGTCCCCATGTTGCCCGTCATTGCTGGCGAACGGGAGACGCATCGTCAAATCCTACTCTACTCGATCCTGCTTTTTTTGAGCAGCGTGCTGCCGGTCTTTCTGCAATTGTTGGGGCCGGTCTATCTTGTGTTGGCGTTGATCCTCAACGGAATTTTCCTGGGACAGGCGGTCGACATCTGGCGCAAACCGACCAATGCAGCGGTGTGGCGTCTATACAAATACAGCCTGCTTTATCTTGCCCTGCTCTTTCTGGCGATGGGCGTCGATCGGCTTTTCTTCGTCCCGCCCACGAACGTTGTGAACTTTGTATGGCGGCTGCCTTTCTAAGCAGCCGCTGCACCTGGACGGTGATTTTCTCGCTTTTCTTTGGGCGTCACATCTTTGCGGCTCTGCGTTGAATTTACTCTTC
>CALFWA010000055.1 GCA_937928035.1 uncultured Caldilinea sp.
GCCGACCTTCACGCCGACGTTTACGCCGTCGCCGACCTTCACGCCGACGTTTACGCCGTCGCCGACCTTCACGCCGACGCCGACGCCGACGCCGTCGCCTACGCCGGTTCCGACGGCGACGCCGACCTTTACGCCGACGCCGATTCCGCCAACGTCCACGCCGACGCCCACAAGCGCGCCGTCGACGCCGACGCCTTCGCCTACCCAGAATCCGCTCACACCGGCGCCCAAGACGCCGATCACTCGGCCATCTCCGACGCCGCCCCCGCCGGCCTCTTTCAACGGCTGGGAGCGACTGTCCACGCTCACCTGAATGCCTCGTTCAATACGGGCTGTATAAATATCCGTGAGAAACTGTTCGCTCTATTGGGAAGAGCGCCTGCTTTCTGGCAAAATGCACCTAGAGACAGCACTTTTTCTTAGAGACGAAACGGTAAGGAACGCGTATGACCAAATATATTTTTGTAACGGGCGGCGTTGTTTCCGGATTAGGCAAGGGCGTGACCGTCGCCTCGATCGGCACCATCCTCAAGGCCCGTGGGGTGAAGGTGGCGACGATGAAACTCGACCCCTACCTCAACGTGGACCCCGGCACCATGTCACCCTATCAACACGGAGAAGTTTTTGTCACGGAAGACGGTGCAGAGACCGACCTGGACCTGGGACACTACGAACGCTTCGTCGACGTCAACCTCTCTAAAGTGAGCAACATCACGAGCGGCCAGATTTACACAGCGGTCCTCAGCCAGGAGCGCCGCGGCGATTATCTGGGAGGCACGATTCAGGTTATTCCGCATGTCACCAACGAGATCAAGCGCCGCATCGGTTTGGCGGCCCGCGTCGCCCAGGCGGAAGTCCTCATCGTCGAGATCGGCGGCACGGTGGGCGACATCGAGGGCTTGCCATTCCTCGAAGCAATTCGGCAGATGCGCAAGGATGTGGGCCGGGCGAACACCGTCTACGTTCATGTGACGTGGCTGCCCTACCTCGCCGCCAGCAAAGAACTGAAGACCAAGCCCACGCAACACAGCGTGCGCGAATTGCGCGGCATCGGCATCTCGCCCGACGTCATTGTGCTGCGCAGCGACTATCCGGTCGACGACGAGGTCATCGCCAAGACAGCGCTCTTCTGCGACGTCGATCGAGAGGCGGTCGTGCCCCTCGTGACCGCCGATACAATTTACGCTGTCCCGCTCAGTTTAGAAGATTCAGGTTTGGGCGCTTGGCTGATGCAACGCCTCAAACTGAGCGAGCGTCAACCGTCTTCCGAAGCGCTCGCCGGTTGGCGACAATTTGTTGCGGAGCTACGCCGCGAAAAGCCGGTGCTCACGATTGCGCTGGTTGGGAAATATGTCGAGCTGCAGGATTCGTATCTCAGCGTCAAAGAAGCGTTGATCCACGCAGGGTTGGCTGCGGGGTGGGATATCGACATCGCCTGGATCAACTCCGAAGACCTGGAAAAGGGCCGCGAGATCGACCGATTGCTTCAAGCGGATGGCATTGTCGTGCCGGGAGGCTTCGGTTATCGCGGCATCGAGGGCAAAATCCTTGCGGCGCGCATTGCGCGCGAGCACAAAGTGCCCTATTTGGGGCTTTGTCTGGGCATGCAGGTCATGTGCATCGAGTTTGCGCGCCATATCTTTCAGAGCGAAGAACCCAACAGCACGGAATTCGACATCGGCACAGAATATCCGATCATTGACTTAATGCCCGACCAGCGCGACATCGCCGACATGGGCGGCACCATGCGCCTGGGCGTCTATGAGTGTCAGCTTGTACCGGGCACGCGTGCGTTCGAGGCGTATGCACGCGCAGGATGCGGCCCTGTCGTGCAGGAGCGCCATCGCCATCGCTTCGAGTTCAACAACGCCTACCGAACGGAGATGGAAGCGCATGGCATGATCTTCAGCGGCCTGTCGCCGGACGGGCGCCTCGTAGAGATCGCAGAGCTGGCCGATCACCCGTTCATGGTGGGCAGTCAGTTTCATCCGGAGTTTAAGAGCCGGCCCAACAAGCCTCATCCGCTTTTCTCCGCCTTCATTCGGGCGGCGGCGCAGCGACGAGAGCAAAGTGCAGCGGGGCCGAAGCAGGAAATCGCTCTGAACCCGGACGAGCGCATAGCATAAAAGGCCGAGGCGCCCTGGGTGAGCATCGTTGCTCTGGATGTAAAAATGCTTCAATGCAGAGGCGCAAAAAAGTAAAGGCACAGAGCAAAGCAAAAAGCACTCGGGCGCCCGGCGTTATTTTTATCGTTTGCAACCTCGTCCAGGCGTAGCGCCTCGATGTGAAATGCTTGCCCAAGGGTTGTCGAAGCGCGTTCCTTTGTGTCATACTATAAATCAATCGATACGCGCAACGAGATAGGGATGACCCACGGTCCGCAAGGAAGTGCGACGGGACGGACGTGAGACAAGGAGGGATGAATGTCTGGACACTCAAAGTGGTCGACCATTAAACGCAAGAAGGGCGCAGTCGACGCTGCGCGTGGCAAGCTGTTTACGCGGCTTGCTCGCGAAATCCAGGTGGCGGCGCGCAACGGCGCTGATCCGGCCGCTAACTTTACATTGCGGCTTGCGATCGAACGCGCGCGCGCCGAAAACATGCCGAAAGAAAACATTGAGCGCGCCATTCGACGCGGCGCCGGCCTGGACAAGGACTACACCGACAACATCGAGACGGTCGTGTATGAAGGGTACGGCCCTCATGGCGTCGCAATTCTGGTGGAGTGTCTGACCGATAATCGCAATCGCACCATCTCAGAAGTGCGGCGCACCTTCACAAAAGGGAACGGCTCGCTGGGAGAACCTGGCTCGGTTGCATGGCAATTCACAGAGAAGGGCTATTTGCTTTTCAATCGAGTGGATGAGGAAGGGCGCCCCACATCGATTGACCCGGATGAACTCTTTCTAGCGGCCATCGAAAGCGGAGCGGAAGACGTAGAGATCTCGGAAGATGCTGTAGAGGTCTACACAGAACGCACCAGCTTCGCCCAAGTCAGCCAGGCGTTGGAAGAACGCGGCTACCGAGCCTCTCAGGCCGAGCTCATCATGAAACCCAACAACACCATCGAACTCGCCCCCGAAGAGGCGACGTCGGTGCTTAACCTCGTCGAAGCGCTCGAAGAGCTGGACGACGTCAACAAGGTCTATCACAACCTCGAATTGACCGAGGAGATGGTGGCCCAATTCGCCTGATCGTCTGAAAACCTGCATCGGCAAGGGTGACCGCAGCATTCAACAGGGTCACCCCTTTTTCTTATACACCCGGAGAGCGTCGATCGACCTGCCGTCCCATTTTGCCAATGCGAAGCCAGGGCGGACGGCTTGTCGCCTCTCTCTTGGTGAGCATTCGCAAGGCGCAGGAGGAGGCATGAGCGAAAATATCACGCGCATTGTGCTCGGCATCGATCCCGGCACAGCGACCACTGGCTATGGCGTCGTCGGCGAGACGGACCGAGGCGAGCTTGTCTTACTGGCCTGCGGCGTCTTTCGCACCCCAGTCGGAGCGCCCATGCATCTGCGCCTGCTGGAGCTTTTCCGAGACACCCAGGCCTTGCTCGATGAGTTCAGGCCAGACGAGGTGGCCGTAGAGAAGCTCTTCTTCGGTCGCAACGTCACTACGGCCATCGCCGTCGGTCAGGCGCGCGGCGCCGTATTGGTGGCGGTTGCACTGGCGGGCGCGCCCGTCGTTGAATACACGCCGGCTGAAGTCAAACAGGCTGTCACAGGCTATGGCAACGCCGATAAGCAACAAGTGCAACAGATGGTGGCGCAACTTTTACGTCTAGAGAAGCCGCCTGCGCCGGATGATGCAGCCGATGGCGTCGCCATCGCCATCTGCCATCTTCAGACCATCGACTACCATCGATTGCCGTGACGTGCAGGCCCAACGACATTCAAACAAAAGATGTATCCACAACTTGTATTTTTCAAAACAATTAGCGAAGGATTTACACCTCTTCCAACGATTATACTTTACGACAGCAAGCCGACGACAGCGCATTCAATTGCAGCGCATTCAATTGCAGCGCCTTCATTGGGACGGTTTAGGTCGGGAATGCTTTGAAAACTATCGTTTAGCAGACCAAAGTCTCCGGGCTTCAAAGTGCGCTTACCTTTGCACAGAAGGATGTCTGCTCGTAAGATGGATCGGGATGTTTTGTTCAGCTGGAAACCGACTATGCCAATCATGATGATGACCACCCCAACCCTGCTTCAATCTAATACGACGGCGAGCAACATGTGCATCCTCGTCGTCGATGATGAAGAGCCTTTGCGCAATTTGCTGCAAATTTCATTGCAAAAACAGGGCTATCAGGTTGCAGTTGCGCGCAATGGGCGGGAGGCGCTGGAGATTGCGTCGACGCGCAAGATCGACCTGGTCTTGCTCGATATTATGATGCCGGAAATGGATGGGTTTGCAACGTGCGCAGAGCTGCGTCGACGCAGCGACGTCCCCATCGTCATGCTGACTGCCCTCAACCGCCCCGATGATATCGTCCAGGGATTCAACCTGGGAGCGGACGACTATATCACCAAACCGTTCACCTTTCGCGAAGTGGAAGTGCGTCTGAAGGCGATCCTGCGCCGCGTCTACTGGAACCACGAGCGAAGCGAGCCTTCCTTGCTGGTCGCCAACGAAATCGTGCTCGACGACGCCAAGCATGAGGTCAGGGTGCGCGGGGAGACGGTGCACCTCACGCCCATCGAATATCAGCTCCTGCGCTATTTGATGACATCGCCGGATCGACCGATCAGCAAAGACTTGCTCTTCCAGCAGGTTTGGGGATACGACTTGGCGGGCGGCACCAATCTTGTCGAAGTCGCCATGCGCCGGCTGCGCGAAAAAATTGAAAAAGACCCCTCTCAGCCTGTATACTTGGTGACGGTTCGCGGCGCCGGCTACAAATTCAACACAACGGGGATGCAACAAGCCAGCTAATTGTCTACGCAAATGCCCTCGTGCTCTACTCGCCGGCGTCGACCGGGTGAAACACAATGGTGCGCATGGTTCGCGGCGTCGTCGTCGCCAGGTTCAAAGACGCTCTGGTGGTCGACATCGGCGACGCCACAGGTGGGATC
>CALFWA010000056.1 GCA_937928035.1 uncultured Caldilinea sp.
TGGTCCCCGAGCCGCTGCTGAGCCGTCGCTATGCGCTGGTCGGCAAGCCGGATTATCTGGTAGAGGTGAAAGTGGGAGGACGGCGCACCATGATTCCGGTGGAGGTGAAGAGCCGACGCGCGCCGCCTGCGCCGTCGCCGGGGCATCTGCTGCAACTGGCGGCCTACTGTCTGATCATCGAAGATCTGTATGGCGTCGCGCCGCCTTACGGCATTTTGCGCTACGCCGACCGCTCCTTCGAGGCGCCGTTTACGCCTGCGGTGCGTCGCGCCGTGCTCGACGCCGCCGAGCGCATCCGCGCCAGTCGCACCGCCGTCGACGTGCCGCGCAGCCATCAGGAGCCGGCTCGTTGTGCGCAATGCGGCTATCGCGCCGCATGCGGCGCGCAGGCGCTTTGAAGCGTCGGCGCTCCGCCGCTATGCAACGCCTTTCATCACGCATTCCTTGCCTCTCTTGTGATAAAATCCACAACTGATGATTCGCAAAGGCCGGCTGAGCTTTTTCATGCTACTGGCGGCGGCGCTGTTGCTGCGCCTCTGGCGCATCGACGCTGTGCCGCCCGGTTTTCACTTCGACGAGTCCTTCGAAGGACTGGAGGCATGGCGTATCCTGACCGATCCGGCCTACCGCCCGGTTTTTTTGACCGGCAATTTCGGCGTGGCGCCCGCCAACGCCTACGCCAACGCTATCATGTTCGGCCTCTGGACGTGGCTGGGCGGAGAGCCTGGCCCAACCGCCATGCGCGTGACTGCCGCATTCTTCGGCGCGCTGGGCGTCGTCGCAACCTGGCTGGCCGCAGATGAGCTGCGTCGCCTCCATCCCGATCGCCTGACCGCAGCGCTGCCATGGCTCGCCGCAGGACTGCTGGCGACGATGCGCTGGCACATCCACTTCAGCCGCATGGGCATTGAGCCGATCCTCGTGCCGCTGGCTGCTGCGGCGGCGCTCTGGCTGCTTCTGCGCGCGCGACGGACGAAGAGTTGGCCGGCCTACATCGGGTTGGGCGTCGTCCTATCCTTCAGCCTCTACGCCTATCAGGGCGGCTGGGTGCTGCCGCCGTTAACGGCGCTGGCGTGGACCATCCTCTGGCTATGGGATGGCGAGCATCGTCGCGCTCTTGCGCTCGGCGGAGGATTGGCGGTGGCCATCGCTTTGCTGCTGACGCTTCCTCTCCTGCTTTTCGCCATCAGCCAGCCTCAGCTTTTTCTGCTGCGACCGGAGCAGGTCGCCGTGGGCGCCGGCGCGGCCACGCAGCAGGGGTTCGCCGAAAATGCCCTCGCCTATCTGCTCATGTTCGTGCCTCTGGTTGAAGCGGGCGACCTCGACCCCAGGCGCAACCTGCCCGGCCTGGCTGCGCTGAACCTCTGGCAGGCGATCCCTTTCTGGCTGGGCGTCGCCTTGGCCCTGTGGCGTATTCGTCAGCCGGGCCATAGCATCCTGTTGCTATTGCTGGTCGGCTTGCTCACGCCCGGCGTCGTGAGCGAATATGCGCCTCACCATCATCGCGTGTTGGGGGCGGCTGCGCCGGTGGCGTTGCTCGGCGGCATCGGCCTGGATTGGCTGTGGGGCTGGGGCGCTCGAACGGGCGTCCGGGCTGCGCATCGTGCGTGGCGTCGTCCACTGTCGTGGGTGAGCGCAGCGCTGCTTGCACTCGGCGCGGTGGTCTCAGCCCGCGACTACTTTGTGCGTTGGGCTGCGCTGCCCGATCTCTTCTACGCCTTCGACGTGGGGCTGTGGACGATCGGTCAACAGATTGCGGCCCAGCCTGTCGACGCTGCCCTCTATCTCACCCCGCGCAGCTCCGATCATCCGACGCTGGCCTTTGCATGGGAGACGCAGGCGGGCGCTCACAGCCCGCCGGTCACGTTCGACGGTCGCCATATTTTCCCGCTGGCCGCGGGCGCTGCTCCGGCGCCGGAGCGCTACATCGTGATCGAGGAGGAGGACTTCCGCACCCGCCTGCTCCTGCCCGAACTCTTCCCCGATGCCGCCGTGACGACGACGATCCTGGACTGGCGGGGGCGCGTCTACGCCAACACCTACGTGCGCCCGGCCGGTTCGACGCCGCAGCGCCAACCGATGGTCGCTGCGACGTTCGAGCTCGGCGACGGCGTGGCGCTCGCAGGCTACGATGCGCAGCTGGCGCAGCTCGAGGCGGGGCGGATGCTCTACGTGCAGCTCTACTGGGATGTGCGCGCCGCACCCACGCAAAACTGGACCGTCTTCGTGCATCTGATCGACGAGGCGGCGGGCGCTCCCAAATTGCTCGCCGGCGTGGACAGCGCGCCGGGCGCAGGCTCGCTGCCGACGAACCGCTGGCGGGCCGGCTGGCGCATTCTCGATGAATATCAACTTTTATTGCCTGACGACTTGCCGGACGGCGACTATGCGCTTTTCATCGGGCTGTATACGGCAGATGGCGGGCGCCTGCCGGCGGAGGGAATTGGATTGCGCATCGGCGAGGTGCAAATTGAGTGACGCAGGCGCTTTGTTGCCATCGTTGTACGCAGCGGAGGAAGCGGGCGGCTGGAATGTCGGCATGCGTGCAGTCGCGCAGACGCTGCTGGCGAATGTTCCACTGCCGTTTGGGCCGATCCTAGAGCTTGGCTGCGGCGGCGGCGCCTTCGCCATCGAGCTGGCAAAGGCGCACCCCGACGTCCAAGTGTATGGCCTCGACCTGCGCAGCGCCGCCCTGGCCTTTGCGCAAAGCCGCTCACAGCACGTGGCCTGGCTGCAAGGCGACCTGTTGCATCTCCCGTTCGCCGGGCCGACCTTCGCCCTGGTTGCGGCGCTCGATGTGGTGGATCAGCAGGGCGTCGATGCGGGCGCAGCGTTGACCGCCATCCACGACCTGCTGCTGCCCGGCGGCGTTGCACTCCTGCGCGTAAGTGCGCACGCATGGCTGTATGGGCCGCACGACGTCGCTTTTGGCACCGGTCTTCGCTACAGTTGCAGCGCCTTTGTTACGCTGGCGCGCCAGGCCGGGTTGACTCCCTTGCGCGTGACCTACGCCAACAGCCTGCTCGCGCCTGCGGTGGCGGTCGTGCGTCTCTTACAGCGGCGTGGCCTGCTACCTTTTTCGCAAGACCTGTATAAAGAGGGCGTCGTTCATCGCCTGGTGGGCGCTGCGTTGATGCAGGAGGCGAGGTGGCTACAGCGCCATGACCTGATGTGGGGACTCAGCCTGCTGGTTGTGGCAAGAAAAGCATGGAACGCGGCGGACAAGCGATCGGGCCAACAGATGGATGAGGGGACGCCATGACGCTGGTGTGCACGGTGCTGCCGACCTTCAACGAACGCGACAACATTGCGCCGTTGATTGAAGGTATTCTGACAAACGCCGTCGCCCCACACATGATATTGGTGGTCGATGACTCTTCACCCGACGGCACGGCGGAGGTAGTGCGTTCACTGGCTGCGCGCTACAACAGCGCCGACCAACTGCGCGTGGCGCTCTACGTGCGCACCGGACAGAAAGGGTTGACCTCCGCCATCCAGTGTGGGATCGACTTTGCGCTCGAAACCTTTGGCGCAGACATCGTCACATGGATGGACTGCGACCTCTCGATGCCGCCTGCGGATGTGGCGCAATTGGTGCGCGCCATCCTCGAAGAGGGCGCAGATGTCGCCGTCGGTTCGCGATGGGTTAAAGGCGGCGCCGACGCTGCGCACGGCCAGATGGCGCGCACCTTGAGCCGCATCATCAACAGGTTCGCAGTGCTCCTGCTCGGCGGCGCCGTGCACGACTACACGAGCGGCTTCATCGCAGCGCGTGCGCCGGTGCTGCGCGCGCTGCGGCTGCGTGGGGACTATGGCGAATATTGCATCGATCTGCTGGCGCATGCGGTGCGCGCCGGTTTTGTGATCAAAGAGGTTCCCTACATCTGCGTTCCTCGCACCGCCGGCGAGAGCAAGACCGGCGCCAATCTGTGGGATTATCTCGTCAAAGGGCGTAAATACGTGGCGACGATTTGGCATCTGTGGAAAGAAAGAAGAACGTGAACCATGTTGCAGCCTGCTGAACTGTCACTGGAAGAAATGGGCGATCTGGCGGCGATCATCCCCGCCGCCGATCCGGAAGTCAAGCTTGTCTATCGGTCGATCCCGGAGTTCGGCGAAGAGCCGCGACGGACGATCATCCCGGTCTGTGAGCCGACGCTGGGCGGCAACGAGATGAAATACGTCCAGCAGGCGATCGAGACGAACTGGATTTCATCCGCGGGGCGCTTTATCCGCGAATTTGAGGCGCGCTTCGCCGAAGCATGCGGCGTCCAGTATGGCATCGCCTGCGCCAACGGCACCGTGGCCATGCACCTGGCCATGGCGACGCTGGGGCTGGAGCCAGGGGACGAGGTGATCATCCCCACCTTCACCATGATCGCCACCGCCAACGCCGTCACCTACTGCGGCGCCAAACCGGTGTTGGTCGATATGGAGCCGGAGTACTGGCAGATGGACCTGAACCAGGTGGAGGATAAGATTACGCCGCGCACGAAGGCCATCGTGCCTGTGCATATCTACGGCCATCCGACCGACATGGATCCGCTGATGGAGCTGGCGGAAAAACACGGGCTGACCGTGATCGAGGACGCCGCCGAAGCGCACGGCGCCGAATACAAGGGAAGGCGTACAGGGGGGTTAGGCCATGCGGCCGGCTTCAGCTTCTACGGCAACAAAATCATCACCACCGGCGAGGGCGGCATGGTCACCACCAATGACCGCGAGCTGGCGCGGCTGGCCTGGAACTTGCGCGACCATGCCTTCAGCCGCGAACGCCACTTCTGGCACAAGTACATCGGCTTCAACTACCGCATGACCAACTTGCAGGCGGCCGTCGGGCTGGCGCAGGTGGAGCAGTTGGACGCCTTCGTCGCCGCGCGGCGGCGCAACGCAGCCGAATACTCCTGTCGGCTGCACGGGATTCCCGGCATCCGCACGCCGTCGGAGGCGCCCTGGGCTAAAAACGTCTACTGGATGTACGGCATTCTGGTCGATGAAGCAGCGTACGGCATGAGTCGCGACCAGTTGCGTCGCGTGCTGGCCGAACACGGGATCGAAACGCGCACGTTTTTCATTCCTATGCACTGCCAGCCCGTCTACTGGAAGCAGTTCCGCGGGGAGCGCTATCCGGTGGCCGAAGATTTATGCAAACGCGGCTTTTATCTACCTTCCGCTTCCTCGCTGCGCATCGAAGAGATCGAGTACATCACGCGCGTGATTCGAGAAGCCTGCCCAAATCTGTAAGGGTGACGAAAAGGACGGGGCCGGCGGGCTGGACAGGCGCATGCAAAGGGCGCTATACTTTTCACTGCGCCATCCTCACCTTTTCCTGTTGCGCGTTGCAGAAGCCTGTCGGCGCCGCTCTGCCCCAACCGCTTCCCCGGCAAAAGGCGCTCTTGAACATCCGATGGAAAGCGTTGGTGCATCAACGCCCGATCAACGCTGTCTCTTCTATTCTTAAATCGCAGCCGTCGTCGTCGCCAATTCCGTTCCCCAGGCCATCTATCCTGTGCAACCACAGAACTATTTCGATTTCGAGATCGATTTGGGGCCGGGCGACGGCGTCGTTTACCCCATGGCCATTCTCACCTCTCCGGCGGGAGCAGTCCGCTCTGTGTTTGCGCTTCCTCAGTCACTCTCTGACTTGTCAAAATGGAAGACGCTGCTCGCAACGTCGCTTCGGCCAGGGCGCATACAAACAGCGTCAACGCCGCCGCCGCACAACTCGGCGCCGACCTGGTTTCTCCCACGTCGGCGCGACGCCGCAAGCCAAAGCGAGGAAGCGGAGCACCTCGCCGCCGAGATGGGACGCCGCCTCGCCGATGCGCTTTTCAACGACCAGACGCTGTCTCTCTTTCTCGAAAGCCGTCAGCGCGCCGCGAACGCGCGCTGCGGGTTGCGCGTCAAGTTACGGCTGCGCGCAGCGGAGCTGTCGGCGTTGCCGTGGGAGATGCTGGTCGATCCCGCTTCTCCGGCCGAGGCTCCTCACTTTCTGGCGCTCTCGCGCTGGACGCCGGTGGTGCGCTATCAGGAAGTGCGTCACCGCGCCGAGGCCCTGCAGGTGAACGGTCGCCTGCACATCCTGGCGATGGGAGCCAGCCCCTCCGACCTTTCTCCCATCGACGTCGCCGCCGAACAGCGTCACCTGAACGCAGCCTTTCCTCAATGGAGCCACCTCGGCGCCGTTAAGTGGGTGCAAGGGCAGACATGGCGCGACCTGCAAGAAGCGTTGCAAAAAGGACCTTATCACGCCTTTCATTTTGTCGGCCATGCCCTCTTCGATGAAAGCAGCGACGCCGGTTATCTTGCGCTGGCCGACGCAGACGGAAAGGCGGAGCTGCACAGCGGGGACGAGATTGCGACGCTCCTCGCCGACCATCCTACGCTCAGGCTCGTTGTGGTGAACGCCTGCGAAAGCGCCGAGAGATCGGTCTCCCCTTTGAACGCTGGCGTCGCCGCCATGCTGGTCGAGCGCGGCGTTCCGGCGGTCGTCGCCATGCAGACGACGATCAGCGATCGCGGAGCGCTGGAATTTTCGCGCAGCTTTTATCGCAGCGTCGCCAATCGGCTGCCCGTCGATGCGGCGTGCGCCGAAGCGCGCAAGGCGATGCGCCTGGCCACAGGACGTTCGCTGGAATGGGCTACGCCGACGCTCTCTATGCAGACGCCGGAAGGGCGGCTCTTTGCGCCCGAAGGGAAGCCGCTCCATTGGCCAAAGATTCTCAGCCTCGCGCTCATTCTGGCATTGTGCACAGCTCTGGGATTCGGCGCCGTCGCCTGGCTCGGGATGCAACCACCTGCTCCGCAGGGTGAATTTAACGTGGCTGTGGCGGATTTCGAGCCGCTCGGTCAGCCCGCACAGTTGCAGCCGTATGGACGGCTGTTCGGCGGAAGCCTGGCCGAGGCGCTAGAAAACGAGTATCGCCTCAGCCAGGTGGGCGAGGTGGACGTCGTTCATCGCAACATCGGCGTCATTCACGATGAGCGGGAGGCGGCTGCGTTGGCCGAGAAGGGCTTTCAGATGGTCCTTTACGGCAGCGTGGGGGCTGTGAACGATCAGATGCAAGTTTTTATGAAGATTTACGTCGCCGATGCCTTTCGCAACGACATGGGAGAGCTCACAGGCGCGCATGATTTTGCCATCCCGCTGGCTTTCTCCACCGATGAAGTGTTCACCTATACCCAGGTTCTCGCCCAGCGCGCCAGCCTGTTGGTGGATCTGATTCAGGGCGTTCACCTCGCAGCCGAAAACCGTCTTGCCGCTTCGGCGGTTGCGCTGGGCCGCGCAGCCGCCGAAGCGGAACGGCTCGGCGCCTTCGCCGGCAAAGAAGTCATCTATCTCTTCGCCTCCGACGTGGCGCGGCGACGAGGCGAGCAGGAGGCGGCGGAGCAGCTCGCGCTGCGCGCGTTGGCGCTCAATCCACAATACGGCCGCGGCTATATTGCGCTGGGCAACAGCCGCTTCGCACGGGGGCCCGCCTGGCTGGCTTCAGCGCTGGAAGCCTATCAAACTGCGCTCGCGCTGCCGGAGCAACCGCCCTCCGCCTTCGTTGCAGAGAAGGCGAATTTCGGCGCCGGTCAAGTCTACCTGAATCTTTACGCCATGGCTGTCCAGGACAATTCGCCCCACGCTGAATCGTATGCTGCGCAGGCAGAGCGTCACTATCGCGCCGTGATCGAAAGCTTTTCAGAGGAGACGCGCCCAATGCGCAGCAATCGGGAGCTTCTGGCCCTGGCGCATTTGGGAGCGGGGTATCTGGCGCAGCTGCGCAACCTGTCCGACGCCGCCGAGCACTTCTGCCAGGCCCTGGCTGTTTCGCTCAGGCCCGAGCATCGGCAGCTTGCGCAGGAGCACCTGACTGAACTGGGCGCCGAGTGTGGCGCATCGACGCCTCATCCCGGATGGATTTCCACAAAACGAATGTTGTTGCAGACGTTTAGGCCGATTTCACAGAGGAGAGGAAACCATGAAACATCTCTTGCTGTCACTAATCGGATGGGGCGTTCTCCTCCTCGGAGTGTTGTGGCTGGGAGAGAGCGTCGTCATCGCCCAGACGGAAACGCCCCCAATTTCGCCCCTCTCGCCTGACGCTTGCCCACCAGCGGAGCAATGGCTCCAGTATATTGCGCGTCCGGACGACCGATGGGCGAGCATCGCCGAACGATTCCATGTCGACGAAGGAGCGTTGCGCAGCGCCAATCCAACCCCGCTCGGTTCGCTGCTCATCGGTCAACCGGTGCGCATTCCATGCATCCCGGCGCTGCCGACGTCCACGCCGCTCCCGACCCTGGCGACTGCGCCTGTCCCCCCGTCGCCGACGCTTTCAGCGTCGCAGCGCTCGGCCTCTTGCACAGCGCCGTCGGGTTGGGTTCCCTACACTGTGCAGCGCGGCGACACCCTTTCCGGGTTGGCCAGCCTCTGTCGCACCAGCGTGGCGGCAATCCTTCAGGCCAACGGCTGTCGCAGCGGCTCAGTCCTCTATGCGGGAGAAACGCTGCGTTTGCCTTGCATCCCCCTGAGACCGACGCCGACCGGCCTTTCCTCGTCCGGTGGCTCCGGAGGGCAGCCGGCGATCCCTTCGCTGATCACCTCTCCCGGCGGAGGGACGTTGGACGTGCGCATGAGTCTTGTGGGCCGCCGTCTGAGGGTGACCATCGCCGACGCCGGTTCATTTGAGCGGTTAAGCCTTATGCTCTCTTCGCCCGCCGGCGCTCAATCGCTCAGCACGATGGCGACGCAAAGGGGCGGCGGTCAGGCTTCGTTCACCATCGCGAATCCTCTCCCTGGCTGGTACAGGGTGAGCGTCTCCGGCAGCCTGGGCAGTGAAGGCGAAGGCGCCTACCATCTGCGCCCGACGGAAACGCCGGCTTCCCCTACGCGCAGCATTGCGCCTGCTCCTTCCCTGCAAGGAACCCTATCCGCCGGAGGCGAGCCTGCATCCGCCCCTTCGCTCGCAACCGCTCCTCCGGGCGGTGACGCCTCCCAACAGGAGGATTCGTCGCAAAGCGCACCCACTGTCACCTCGTCGCCTGAGTCGCCCGCCGTTCGGCCAACGCCAACGCCAGCGGCGCTTGTGGAGGAGACGCCTGCGGTCCCAAATACAGCGACCTCCGCGCCGCAGACGCCCATTCTCCCCTCCATTCCCACTGCAGCCACGCCCGCCGCCACAGAGGAAGCCCCTCCGCCCTCTGCAGAGCCGTGAACTGATGAGCATGAACCCCAGGAGGTCAGCGAGAAATCTGACTGCCGATTCAACCCAAGGAGAAAACCGTGCAGCAACAAGATAAATCGAATCACGATGACGACGATGATTTCAACGATCTAGATGCGAATCCCTATCCCGGTTATCCGTGGTCGGTCTTGCTTAAAGTGCACCCAGATCATTTGCACAGGCAACCTCATGATAGCAATGAGGCGCCACCTCCTGCGCTGGAAAAATTGCAAGAGGAGTTGCGCGAAATGTTCGGCGAGGCGAGCGTGCAACGCAGGCTCAAAACGGTCGCTCCAGAACATCTTGAAGAATTGCAGGTGCGCGCCAGGAGGACGCACCAAGAGTTGCGTCGCCGACAGGCGGATTCGGCGCAATGGCGCTCCACCCCCTTGCTCGCTGCGCTCTTTGCACAGACCGATGCAACGAAGGAAGAGCCGGTTGCGTCGGACCTGGCCGCCTACTATTTCGTTGAAGCAGAAGGGGCAGAGAAGGCGCACGCCATTCGGGAGTTTCTTCAGCAGCGAGAAGAACTGATCGAACAGAGTTTTGTACAGGCGCCGCCGGGGCCGTTGCCGGATTCGGTGGAGGACTTGCAATATTATCTGGATGCAAGCAACGCCAATGTCGCCGGTTTCGGCGGCGCATACGTCGGCCTCGACGTACGGGGCGTATGGGAGGTCGCGGGCGGCTCCGGCGCCCACGTGCGAATCGGGCTGGTGGAAAATCGTTGGAATGTTCAGCACCGCGACCTGAATCCGGCCCAGGTGAACGAAGGCTTCGCCAGTTGCCCGCGGGTGGCCGGCGTTCCTTCCGCGACGGTGAACGCTGAGCTCCGTCATGCGCTGCACACCCTGGGCGTGCTAATTGCGCAGCGCAATGGACAGGATTGCACCGGCACTGCGCATGGCGCTGTGGTGCATCTCGCCTCTTCCTGGCGCTGTGACGCAAGCAGCGTCCAGCTCGTCGCCGACGCTATCGCCGCGTTGCTGGCCGACGGGCTTGGCGTCGGCGATATTCTCCTGCTCGAACAGCAGCACTCGCCCCGAAGCGGTGGGCAGGTGAGTCATCGCCCCGTGGAGACGATTCCCGATGTGCTGGCCGCCGTTCAGCTCGCCACACAGTTGGGGGTCACGGTGATCGAACCGGCGGGCAACGGCAGCGGCCCACCCAACAATAGACAGGGGCGCAATCTGAACCTGTACGCTCCCTTTTCTTCGACGCCGCCGACGGACTCCGGCGCCGTCATCGTCGGTGCGTCGAAGGCCCCGCTTCTTGCCGCAACGCTGGAGCGACACCCGACGGCGAACTTCGGAGATCGAGTCAATTGCTTCGCCTGGGGCGAGAACGTGACTACGCTGACCGCCGGCGACGACGTCACCTTCAGCTACAGCCAGACGTCCGCTGCGGCTGCCATCATCGCCGGTGCAGCCGCAGTGATCCAGTCGATCGTCGTCGAAAGGACAGGCGTCGCCCTCAGCCCGGCGCAATTGCGCTTGCTGATGAGCGATCCCGTTTATGGAGAGGATGGGAGGGCGCTTGGCATGGGCGTCATGCCGGACGTGCATTGCGTTGTAACTGCGCTGGGCGCATAGATTACAATGTTGCATAGTAGAATACGTCCGGCCCTGTGTGATGAATGCCCTATGCGATGAGCCATGTGTGAACGAACCTTCGATGCGCCGTTTTCGCACCATCAACTGATCACCGATCCGTCCGAGTTGGTCGTCTATGAGATCGACGCCGGTTTCGATCGCGGCAGCCCCGACGCAGTCTTCTACCCAGAGTCGGCTGCGGACGTAAGTCGCCTGGTGCGTTGGGCGCGCGACGCTCGCATGCCTGTCGTCGCGCGCGGGGCAGGCACCGGGCTATCCGGCGGGGCAGTGGCCGAGCGTGGGGGCGTCATCGTCGAATTTGCGCGCATGAACCGCATCCTCGATCTCGATCCGCTGGGTCGCAACGGGATCGTACAGCCAGGCGTCGTCAACCTGGCACTCGACGCTGCGGCCAAAAAACTCGGCCTCTATTATCCGCCCGACCCGTCGAGCGGCCGTTCCTCGCTGCTCGGCGGCAACATCGGCGAAAACGCAGGCGGGCCGCACTGTTTCAAATACGGCGTCACCGCCAACTACATCACCGGCCTCGAGGCGGTGCTGGCCGATGGACGCATCATTCGCACGGGCGGACAGGCGTTCGACATCCCCGAACTCGACCTCACCGGCCTGATCGTCGGCAGCGAAGGAACGCTGGCGCTCGTCACCGAGGCGTCGATTCGGCTGATCCGCAACCCGCCGGCGGTCAAGACGATGATGGTCTCCTTTCGCTCTGACGAGGCCGCCGGCGCAGCCGTCTCCGCCATCATCGCCGCCGGACTGACGCCTGCAACGCTGGAGATGATGGATCAGAAGGTGATGGGCATGATCGAGGCGTACGTCCAGGTCGGGCTGCCTGTGGAGGCGCAGGCGGCGCTGATCGTCGAGGTGGACGGCTATGCGCAAAGCCTCGACAGCCAGGTTAAAGAGATCGCCGAAATTCTCGTTGCGCACGGCGGCTACGACCTGCGCATCGCAGCCGGTGAGGAGGAGCGTCAGCGCATCTGGTATGGACGCAAGAGTGCGGCGGGCGCTTTCTCGCGGCTGGCGCCCGCCTTTTATTTGGTCGACGTCACCGTGCCGCGCTCGCGTCTTGCCGAAACGCTGCATGAGATCGCCGCGGTTCTGGCGCGCTACAACTTGGAGACCGGCCACGTCTTTCACGCCGGCGACGGCAACCTTCACCCTTGCATCCTGTGCGACCAGCGCAATGCAGAGCAGATGGAGCGCGTCTTTGCCGCCACACACGAAATCGTCGCCATCTGCATTGCAAAAGACGGCAGCATCACCGGCGAGCACGGCGTTGGCATCGAAAAGCGCCAGCACATGCCTGCCATGTACACAGCCGCCGAGCTTGCCGCGATGCGCGATGTGAAGCTGGCGTTCGACCCCGACAATCTTCTCAACCCTGGCAAAATTCTGCCCGATGACCTGCCGGAGCCGACGCGCAGGGCAGGCATTTCG
>CALFWA010000057.1 GCA_937928035.1 uncultured Caldilinea sp.
GGCTGAGAAGATGTAGATCTCTTTGAGGAGGGCGACTCCGTCGATGCGACGCATCTCTTTATGGAATCTCCTTTTCTGGTCGACGTTTGGAATTCACGCAGCGACCTTTGCGCTGCGACTGGAGGTCTTCTGGCCTACGCCTGCTCTGTTCGATTTCTCCTCGTTCTACATGGGAGGGTGGGCAGCGCGGCTTGGCCTTTCCCCCTATCATTGGCCGGAAGCAACGCTGTTGACGCTGGCCGAGCGCACGCAGACCCCGACGCCGATCCCGTTGCTCAACAGTTTCCCTTTGTGGGCGTGGCTGATGCAGCCGTTCTCCTGGCTGAATTTTCCAACGGCGGCGTGGCTGTGGTTGGCGCTCCAGATGTTGATGCTCGTCTGGTGTGCGAGAGCGCTGGCGAGACTCGCCGGCGTCGAAACGCGCCGGGGGAAGGCGCTGGTCTTTATTCTGCTGGTGACCTTCGGGCCGACGGCGTTGACTTTGGCCTTGGGGCAGAGCGCCATCATCGCATTGACGGCCGCGCTCCTGTTGGCGGACCAGCTTCGCGCCGTTCGCCCTTTGCGTCTGGGTGCAGCGCTGACGGCCTGGCTGGCCGCGTTGGCGACGAAACTCTTTCCTCTCTTCTGGCCTTTCGCCTTCTTGCTGCAACGTCGGTTTTCTCTGTTGATGGCGACAATGATCGCCCTTCTCTTGTTTGCGGCGGCTCATACGCTGCTCACGCCGATGCTGACAGCCGACTACTTCTTTGCGTTCCTGCCAGGGCGCGCCGGCGAGTTCGCTGCGCTCGCCGGCCGCGACGATCAATCGCTGCCGGCGACGCTTCAACGTCTGTTTGCAGGAGAGGCGCCCTGGATCGCATCGGCGCTGGCGGCTGCGGCGCCGGTCGGAATCGGCCTGTTCGTTGTGCGGCTCATCCTCCGCAGCGCGCGCGTGCAGGAGGACACTGCACCTTTCTGGGCGTGGGTGCTCTTTTGTCTGCTGCCTTTCCCCCACACCGAGCGATATAACCACGTCCTCTTAGCGCCAGCGATAGCATGGTTATGGGGGCGAAGCGAGCGCAGCCGATGCTTTGCGGTCCTGGGCTATGCGCTGGCTGCGGTGGCCCGGCTCACCCGACTCTGGGAGCAGCTGCCCACGCCTCTCTTCGCTCTCCTCTCGACCGCCGGCGTCGTTGCGGTGCTTGTGTTGATGATGGGGATTGCGGAAGCGATGAAATCCACAAGTCCGTTGCGCGCGTCAACGGCCGTCGTTCGCCCACAGCCTGATCTGTTTCCATCTGAATTCGTTGTCGCCTCCCCCGATGACCGCCGTTCGCCCACAGCCTAGCCCGTTTCCGTCTGAATCTGTTGTGAAGTTCTTGACCCGTTGCACCGCCTACGTTAACATTGGCCTGATGCATTGTGTGCATTACGCAGAGGACGTTCAACTTTGATGGTGAAGCTTTGATGGTGAATCGAACGAAGCTGGATCAATGGTGTGACAGCGTGCTCGAGGCGGGGTGGCTGGCTGCGCTGGTCGTCTCGCCGCTTTTTTTCAACGTCTTTTCCAGCCGCGTCTTTGAGCCGGACAAAATCAGCCTGGTGCGCACGATTGCGCTGGTGATGATGGCGGCGTGGGCGATCAAGCTCGCCAATGGCGGCTATGCCTGGCTGCCTGGCGGCGACGATTCGCCGGAGGCGCGTGGGCAAGGGGCCAACTGGCGCGGCTTTGTGAAGAATCCATTCATCTGGCCGGTTGGCCTGATGATCCTGGCCTTTGCGCTCAGCACGATTTTTAGCGTCGCCGTCTTCGTGAGCTGGTTCGGCTCGTATCAACGCCTGCAGGGGACCTACAGCTTTCTGGCCTACGTCACGATTGCGGCCTTGACCGCCGCAACGATGCGTCGGCCCGAGCAGCTGCGACGCTTCCAACATGCGGTCATCCTCACCAGCCTGCCGATTTCGATCTACGGCGTGATCCAGCATTACGGCCTCGATCCCTTGCCCTGGGGCGGCGACGTGCAGACGCGCGTGGCCGCCAACGCGGGCAACGCCATCTTCCTGGCCGCCTATCTGATCATGGCCTTTTTCCTGACGCTGGAGCGCGTCTTCACCAGCTTCGTGCGCTTGATGGGCGTCGGCCAGCCCGCCAACGCGCAGCCGCAGGAGTGGCAGTCTTCCCTCGCTGGCGGCGCGTATCTGTTTGTGCTGCTCGTTCAGGCCATCGCCATCGTTTGGACGCAGAGCCGCGGCCCCTGGCTGGGATGGGTGCCTGGCGTCTTCCTGTTCGGGCTGCTCACCGTCAGCGCGGTGCGCCCGCGCTATTTCCGTGCGCTGTTGAGCTTGGCCGTCGGAGGCGTGGCGGCGGTGGTGCTCATCATCCTGGCCGCCAACTTCATCCCCGCTTTTGGCTTTATCAAAGAGCTTCCCTACGTCGGCCGCTTTGTCAACGTGCTGGAGATCGACAGCGGCACGGGCAAGGTACGCCAGTTGATCTGGGGCGGCGCCACCCAGATGCTGCTGCCGCATGAGCCGCTGACCTTCCCGGACGGTAGCCAGGATAACGCCAACTTCCTGCGCCCTCTCGTCGGCTATGGGCCGGAAGCGATGTGGGTGGCCTTCAACCCCTTCTATCCGCCGGAGCTGGCGCAGATCGAGGCGCGCAACGCCAGCCCGGACCGTTCTCACAACGAAGCGTGGGACAGCCTCGTCATCACAGGGCTGCTTGGCTTTACAGGCTACATTGCGCTTTTTGTGGCGATCTTTTACTGGTCCTTGCGCTGGCTGGGCCTTATCAAGCAGCGCCGCGACTCCCTGCTCTTTGGCGGCCTGGTGGCGTTTGGGGGGATCGGCGTGTCACTTCTCCTGATGGCGTTCGACGACTGGCAGTTGCGCATGGCGGGGCTGGGGTTGCCCTTCGGCATCGTCACCGGCTTCGGCGCATATGCGGCGCTGGCAGCGTTCCTTCACGCGCGCCACAGACCCGATCGAACAGATCTGCCGCGGCTGATGATGATCATCGCCCTGTTGACGGCCATCGTCGCCCACTACTTGGAGATTCACTTCGGCATCGCCATCGGCGCCACGCGCACCCATTTTTGGGTCTTCACTGCTGTGCTGATGCTGATTGGGATGCGGCTCCTTCCCGTACTCTCCACGGATCTGGCCATGACCGAAGAAGGGGAGGAGGCGGCTTCCGTCTCAACGACCTCAAAGCGAGGCCGCCAGAGCAAAGCCGCTGCCTCGACCCGTCGCCTCCGTGCGGTCGGCGCCAATGTTCCTCGTCTGCCGCGCACGGTGATGACCGACGCGCTGATCTTTCTGACCTTTGTGTATATCTACACGACGAACGCCGCAGGCCTCGCCGATCCGGTGCGCATTTTGAGCGAGAGCATCTTCGTCAACCCCAAAACCGGGGCGACAAGCCCGGCCATCTTCTTCTTGATGCTCTTTACCTGGCTGGTGGCGGCCACCGTCGGCCTGGCGGAAGAGTCGCTGGCGCAGCGCAGGGCGCCGGGTTTGGGGTGGTGGTTGACGGGCTATGCGCTGCACGCCGGCCTGGTCTGGGGCGTCTGGCTGGTCTACGGGCTGATTCAGGCGACGCGCCTGGCGCCGATCCAGCCGCCGCCGGGGATCACCAATCAGGAGTTTCTCAACCTGCAGCTCGAGCGCATCGGCGGCCACTTTGGATTCTACACCTTCATTGTCATCCTGTGGATGGCGACGGCGGCCATGGTCTACGTTTGGCCCGCCCTGCGCGCTCGCGCCCTGCCCGCCGTTGGACGCAGCTGGGCGGCGGCGTCCACAGGCGTCGCCGCAGTTGCGCTGGCGGCGTTTCTGATCCTCACCGTCAACGTCACGCTGGTGAAGGCCGACATCGTCTACAAACAAGGGCAGCAGTTCGACAGCCAGGGCAACTGGCTAAGCAGCGTGGAGCTGTACAAACGCGCCCTGGCCACGCGCAAGACCGAGGACTATTACATGCTCTTCTTGGGGCGGGCGCTGCTGGAGCTGGCGAAACAGGCGCCTCCTCACGGCGCTGCGACGCTGCCGGAGCCGTTGACGCTCGACGATGTGCTGGCGCTGACGCCGGACACAGTGGCGCAGCTCGGCCGCAACGACCTCTTACGCGCCGCCGAAACGGTGCTCATCGAGGCGCAGCGCGTCAACCCACTCAACACCGACCACACCGCCAACCTGGCGCGACTCTATCGGAGCTGGGCCGACCTCTCCGACGACCCGGCGGTGCGTCAGCAGCGCCTGGAACAGAGCATCGCCATGTACGACATCGCCGTGACGCTTAGCCGCAACGCGGCGCATCTATGGAACGAGCGCGGCAACGCGCTGATGGCCGCCGGTCGCACCGAAGAGGCGTTGGCCTCTTTTGAGCACAGCCTGGCGCTCGACCCGCTCTTCGACCAGACGTATCTGCTGCTGGCCGACTATTTCGAGCGCACGGGACAGACGGATCGCCTGTTGGAGACGCTGCGCGAAGGCGCCCAGCTCTTCGAGGAGGCGCAACGACCCCAGTCCGCCGCGCAGATGCTCAGCTACCTGGGCGTGATCGAGGCGCGGCGAGGCGATCTGGAGGCGGCCGCCGAAGCCAATCGACGCCTGCTCAAGTTGCTGCCGGGCAACGCGCAGGCGTTGCGCAACCTGGCGATCCTGGCGCGCGACCAGGGCAATCCGGAGCAGGCGATGGCTTACGCGCGCCAGGGGCTTGCTTCTGCAACCAGCATCGAAGACCGGATCGGGTTGCACCAACTGGCCGCAGAGCTCTACCAACGCCAGGGCGATGTCCAGGGCATGATCGCCGAGATGGAGGCGATTCGCCAACTGGCGCCGAATGACGTCAACACGTTGCGCACGCTCAGCTCGCTCTACGCCACGACCGACAACCAGGAGAAGGCGCTTGAAGTGGCTCAAACGCTGATGGCGCTCGATCCGAACAACTATCAATACGCTGTCGAAGCTGGCATGGCGCTGCTGCGTCTGAACCGGCGCAGCGAGGCGTTGGCGATGTTCCGGCAAGCCAGGACGCTGGCCCCCCCGGATCAGCACGCCGCCATCGATGCACTGATTGCAGAAGCGAGCAGTTGAGGCCCCCTATGCCCGACACGTTGCCGATGACGGCGTTCATTCTGATCGGGGCGAGCACGTTGCTGCTCACGCTCGGCGTGGTGCCGGTGATGCGCCGCGTGGCGTTGCAAACCGGCACGGTCGATAGGCCTTCCGCGCGCAAAATTCACGCGTCGCCGGTGCCGCTGCTCGGCGGCGCAGCCATCTACGTGTCGTTCATTCTGGCGCTGGTTTTCTTTGGCGACCGCGACTACATCAACGAGGTCGTCGGCATTTTCGTCGGCGCCACGCTGATGAGCTTCATGGGTCTGGTCGATGATCGCTGGGGATTGAGCAGCTATGTCAAGTTGTTCGGCCAGCTCGTCGCTGCTGGCATTTTGATCTATTCCGGCGTCCGCGTTCAGATTTTCGGCGCCTGGCCGGATGTGGCCCTGACCCTTGTGTGGGTGGTTGGCATCACCAATGCGTTGAACCTGCTCGACAACATGGACGGGTTGAGCGGCGGCGTGGCGATGATCGCCGCCATCTTTTTCACCCTGCTGGCGGCGATGAGCGGGCAATATCTGGTCGGCGCGTTGGCGGCGGCGTTGGTGGGCGCCTGCGCCGGCTTCCTGATCTACAACTGGAACCCGGCGCACATCTTCATGGGTGACGCAGGCAGCCTCTTTCTGGGCTTTATGCTGGCGGCGGTGGCCATCAAATTGCGTTTTCCGAGCAACAGCGTCACGGTGACCTGGATGATCCCGGTCCTGGTGCTGGGGCTGCCGATCTTCGACACGACGCTCGTCTTCATCAGCCGGTTGCGCCGCGGCAAGAACCCGCTGACGACGCCGGGCAAAGATCACATCAGCCATCGCCTCGCCTATTTGCTCGGCAGTCGTCGTGAGGCGGTGCTGGTCTGTTACCTTATCTGTTGCGCGTTCGGCGTGGCGGCAATCTTTGTCTCGCAGGCGTCGTTCCACGAGGCTTTCGCCGTTGCGTTCGCTATCGCCGGGTTTTCCCTATATGCGTTGTGGCGGTTGGAATTTCGCAACGGCGGCGTGCGCCCTCAATAGAGACGGAATTCCCACCTTTTCTCTCCCACCTCTTTTTAAGGAGAACAATTATGCCAAAAGACCCCTACATCGAACTGATCGAGCAGCAGTGGCCCTCCATCGCCGAAACGTACAATCGCTTCGCCGAACAGCGACCGATCATGCTGATCGACGTGCAGAAGGCCGAAATTTACGCCTATCCGTTTGAAGAGTTCCTCATGGTACTCGAACCCGTTTCGCGGCGCCAGGTCGAAGATCAGTATCGCCGCGCGCGGGCGAACCGGCAGATGGTGCTCTTCGTGCGCGATGTGGACAACAATGTCTTTCAATCCTACACGCTTGCGCTGGAGGATTGAAAGCCTCACCGATACGAGAGCGCTTGGGCAAAAAGATGACGCAACGCAAGCGAGTCACCATCTACACCGACGGCGCCGCCGAGCCGAATCCGGGGCCCGGCGGCTACGGCGTGGTGTTGGTTTACGGCCCTCATCGCAAGCAAATTTCCGGCGGCTTTGCGCGCACCACCAACAACCGCATGGAGCTGATGGCGGCCATCAAAGGGCTGGAGCTGCTCAAGGAGCCATGCGACGTCACATTGGTCAGCGACTCCAAATACCTGGTCGACGCCATGACCAAGGGCTGGGCGAGACGATGGCGTCAGCAAGGGTGGAAGCGCTCCAACAAGGAGCCGGTCGTCAACCCCGACCTGTGGGAGCGGCTGCTTGCGCTGTGCGACAAACACAACGTCACCTTTGCATGGGTCAAAGGCCACGCCGATCACCCGGAAAATGAGTTGTGCGATCGCTTGGCCGTGGAGGCGCTGCAACAGCCCAATCTGCCGCCCGACGAAGGATACGTGGAGGCGACGGCGCCGGCCGCTCAGAACAACTCTCCCAAAACGGGTCTTTTCTGCCGGGCCTGCGGGGCGGAGCTGGAACGACGCCCGACCAAAGGCAAGCCGAAGCCCGGACAGCGCTACTTCTATGCGTTTCATCATTTCTGTCCGGGCTGTGAACGTATTTATCTGGTGGAGGAGGCCAAACGGCCCATTTCAGAGGCTTTCCGCCAAGGATAACGTTCAACTGCCGACCGCAGGCGTCTACGACCCGTTTTCCAGCTTTGCCAGCTCGGCGCGAGCGGCGGCCAGCTCCGCTTCCAGCCAGGCGATGTGCGCTTCCAACGCCGCGCGACGTTCAGAGGGGCTTTGCGGCGCCTCCAACGCAACTTCCACCACTTTCTCAAAGCGACCGTCGGTGCGCAGGGCCAGCACATGGAGCGCCCACAGCGCTGCCGCCACCACGCTATCCGCCAGACGATAGGCCAGCTCGCCGGATGAGAGCATGGCGTTCGGTTCGCCCATGACGACAAGCAGCACGCGATAGAGCACCTGCGCCAGGGTGAAGAGCAACACCAGGGCGCCGACCAGCGCCACGCCGTAAAGATAGAGCTTACGCGGCCAGGAGTTGCGTTCGACGGCGCCTGCGGCGTCGTCGCGCTCGGCGATGGACTGCGCCCGACGCCAGAAGACGACCCAGACCGGCGCGCCGACTGCGAGCAGCGCCACGCCGTTCGCCAGCGGCTCGCGCCAGACGTCTCCGACCAGCGCGGCGTCGATCAACGCATGCAGCAGCTCGACGGCGCCCACCCAGAGCAGAGCCAGCCCTGTGGCGGTCACAAGATAGGTGTACACGCGACGCACGGTGGCGCTTTCGTTGCTGTCTCCGTAGGCGTCCGTTTCCCGGCGCAGCGTCGCCCAACACCAGCGCCAGACCACGGCGCCCACCGGAATGAAGGAGACCGGCCCTGTCATGCGGTCGAGCAGCCCGGCGAGCGAATCGCCGCCTTCGCCGATGACCATCAGCACGCCTTCGCGTAGCAACAGCGCCGCCGGCGTCAAAGTGGCGATGGCGCCGATCAATACGCCGAGATAGAGGTAGATGCGGCGCATGACGGCGCGTCCCTCCGCGGGGCTGAGGTTCAGCGCGTCCTGCCACTGACGCCAGATGGCGTGGAAAAGCCAGCTTCCAATGAGCGCCTGACCGACCGCGTCCGCCAGGGGTCGCCGCCACCATCCCCACTCCAATGCGCCGAACGCCTGGTCAAGGGCCATCTGCAACCCGATTTGAATCACCATGCGAGCGCCCCAAATGGCAATTCCCAACCCCGCCAGCCCGGCGATTACAAGAAACAACTGGCGAACAAAGCGGGCGAAGCGCGCCTCCTGGCCCCAATCTCCATCGTTGAGCAACACCGCGCCCCACTGATAAACCAGGCCAACGCCCACGAGGGCCATCAAACCCCACTGCAGCCAGCCCGCCGGCCAGGACTGGATGGCGCCGAGAGCGCCGCCAAAGGCCAGCCAGCCGATCTCACGCAACAGCCAACCGAGATTCGAGAGCATCACGATCAACCCGGCTGCGGTGGACCCATACAGAAAGAGCTTGCGCCAGACGGAGCGGCGTTCGTCGACGGCATCGCTGAAGTGCTGCGCCAGCCCCCAGTGAATCAAAAAGATCGGCGTGGCGACAAGCAACGCGCCGATGGAATTGGCGGCGGTGGTGCGCAGGAAAGCGCCTTGCAACATGCTGTCGCGCTCCAGCCAAGCCCGGCTCAGCATGCCGATCAGCTCATTGACGGCCGCCAGCGCCGCCATCTGACTCACGAACGCAACCAGATAGATATACAGACGCCGTACAGCCGTCAGTCTGGTGATTTTCGCATTGTTTTGCATTTGAATCCCTGTCAACATGATGAAATCGCTCTCAATTCTGTGCGCGCCGTTTATCAACCCGTTCGCGCCGCCGTTCAGAAGGCGTCAGCCGTCCCTGGGGCGTCAATAGAAATATTCCTGCGTGTTGATTTTCCAGGCGCCGTCCTCGCGAATGACCTCGACGACGCGCTCCGACGTCCAGGTCGAGCCGCTGCTGAAGAGGCCGCCGGTGGCGTAGGCGTCTATGGCGACGGTCACGTACGCTCGGTTGGCGTTCTTAGGGTCCATGCGCACGTTCAGGATGCGCAGACGGCGTGCGGCGTCCCCGTAGATGTACGCGTCTCCACGCAAGGGGCCATAGCCGCGTTCGCTCTCCACCTCCTCCAGCACGCGTTTGCTGTACTGGGCGCGCGCCATGGCGATGTCGCCCGCCTTCAGCGCCAAAAAGGCATTATAAATCGGCGTCTCCGGCGCATCCTCTGTGCGATAAGCGGGCGGCGCCTCCCCCGCTCCTTGAATATTGACGGTCACCAGCGCTGCAGCGATCAACAGCCCAACGACGACCAGCACGGCGACCGTAAATTTGTCGAGTCGAATCTTCACACTTTCCTCCCGATTAAAATCTGCTTTTCCGAAACAATCCAGGCCCTTCCTTGCCGTCGCATTTGCAGCATTCTCTGCAGCGCATGGGAGTCCGGCGACGGCTTTGGGATAGGCTTTCACTCGTCTGACACTTCTAAGCGTATCGCAACCGTTGTCACATTTCAACGCGCAAAAGTGTATCATTGACTGCAACACCCCTGCGCAGCCTTGTTGCACATCCTGCACCATTGAGTGGTTCGCAGCATCGTCGCCTCTTTTGTTATAATCACAAGAGCTTCTATAGAACATCGGTTCCGATTATGCAAAGTTCTTGAGCACGGACGCGATCCAAGATGGCCGACGATTTTGTGCACTTGCATGTCCATTCCGAATATTCGCTGCTGGACGGCCTGGGACGCATCAAGTCCCTGGTCAAGGAGGCGGTGAAGTTGGGGCAGCCGGCGCTGGCGTTGACCGACCATGGCGTCATGCACGGCGCCATCGAGTTCTTCCGCGCCTGCCGCGAGGCGGGCATCCGGCCTATCATCGGCATCGAGGCTTATCAGACGGTGTGGGGCCGCCCCATGACGGGGCGCGACCCCCAGCTCGACCGCGACAACTATCACCTGCTGCTGCTGGCCAAAAACATGACCGGCTATCGGAACCTGCTCAAGATCGCCACGCGCAGCCAACTCGACGGCTATTATTACAAGCCGCGCATTGATCATGAATTTCTCGCCGCCCACGCCGAAGGGCTGATCGCCAGCACGGGCTGCCTGGGCGCCGAGGTGCCGCAGTTGCTGGCGCAGGGCAAAGAGCGCGAGGCCTACGAACGGCTGGGTTGGTACGTCGATGTCTTCGGCAAAGAGAACTTTTTCATCGAGCTGCAGGAGCACTCGATCCCGGAGCTGGTGCAGGTCAACAAAATTCTCGTGCCCTGGGCGGAGAAGTTCGGGCTGAACCTGGTCCCCACCAACGACGTCCATTACGTGCGCGAGGAGGACGGCGGTCCGCACGACGTGCTGCTCTGCGTGCAGACCGGCGCCACGCTCGACCAGCCCAACCGCATGCGCATGAGCGACGGCAGCTATTTCCTCAAAAGCCGGGCGCAGATGGAGGCGACTTTCCGCCCTTTCATCGATCTGCCGGCGAGCGCCTTCGACCACACCCTACGCATCGCCGAAATGTGCGAGTTGGACCTCGAAGACCCGACTTATCACCTGCCCGATCTGCCCATTCCGGAAGGCTTCACTTACGAAACCTATCTGCGCCACCTGACGGAAGAGGGCCTGCGCCGACTCTACGGTGACCGCGCCGACGACCCGGAGGTGCAGGAGCGCAAGGAGCGCGAGCTGCGCACCATCCACGAAATGGGGTTCGACGTCTACTACCTGATCGTGGCCGACCTCTGCAACTTCGCCCGCAGCCGCAACATCTGGTGGAACGTGCGCGGGTCGGGCGCCGGCTCGCTGGTCGCCTACTGCATCGGCATCACCGGCATCGACCCGCTCAAGAACAACCTGATCTTCGAGCGCTTCCTCAACCCCGGCCGCGTCACCATGCCCGACTTCGACCTGGACTTTCCCGATGACCAGCGCGAGGAGATGATTCGCTACACCGTGCAAAAATACGGGGAGAGCCAGGTGGCGCAGATCGCCACCTTCAACCGTATGAAGGCCAAAGCGGCGGTGCGCGACGTCGGACGCGCCCAGGGCATCGAGCTGGCCAAGGTCGATTACATCGCCAAGCTTATCCCCGGTATTCCGGGCAAGCCAGTCACGATCAAAGACTGCCTGACCGAGGGGCATGAATTCTACAACCAGGAGCTGGTCGATCTCTACAACAAAGAAGCGTGGGTGCGCAAGCTGCTTGACACCGCCATGCAGCTCGAGGGCGTAGCGCGCAACGCCGGCGTGCACGCCGCCGCCGTGATCGTCGCCGACAAGGAGTTGACCCACTACACACCCCTCATGCGCGGCAGCAAGTCCACCGTGACCGGCACCATCGCCCAGTATGAATTCCCCATCCTGGAGTCGATCGGTCTACTCAAGGTGGACTTTCTAGGGCTAAGCACGCTCTCGGTGATGCGCGAGGCCGCCCGGCTGATCAAGGAGCGCCATGGCGTCGAGTACACGCTGCAGACCATCCCCTACGAAGGCGAGGCGGCGCGCGAGGCCTTCAAGCTTCTCTCCAGCGGCGAGGTGAGCGGCGTCTTCCAGGTGGAAAGTCAAGGCATGCGCCGTGTCCTCACCGAGATGAAGCCCACCACCTTCGAGCACATCGTCGCCGTCATCTCACTGTACCGTCCCGGGCCGATGGAGTACATTCCCTCCTTCATCCGTCGCATGCACGGCCAGGAGCCGGTCGAGTACAAACATCCGATGCTCGAAAAAATTCTGGCCGAGACTTACGGAATTATCGTCTATCAGGAACAAATCATCCAGATTCTGAGTCACCTCGCCGGCTACACGCCCGGTGAAGCCGATCTCCTGCGCCGCGCCATCGGCAAGAAAAAAGCGTCGGAGATTGAAAAACATAAGAAAATTTTTATTGCAGGCTGCGAAAAGAACGGAATCGATCCTGCGATAGCTGCAGAAATTTATGCAGATATAGAATTTTTTGCAAGGTACGGTTTTAACAAATCACACGCCGCCGACTATGCTGTCATCACCGTGCAGACGGCCTATCTGAAGGCGCACTATCCGGTCGAATACATGGCGGCGCAGCTTCTGGTCGAGCGCGACAAAACGGAGAAGGTGGCCAATTTCATCAACGAATGTCGGCGCATGGGCATCGACGTGCTCCCGCCCGACGTCAACTACTCCGGCCTCGACTTTGAGATTCAACAGCGCCCCGCCGACACGCCGGCGCTGGCGCACCGCGATCCGAACCTCGGCTACCCTTTCCCCGTGCCCGAAGGCAGCGCCATCCGCTTCGGCATGGCCGCCATCAAGAACGTGGGCGAAGGGCCGGTGCGGGCGATCATTGAGGCGCGCCAGAAAGGCGGCCCCTTCAAGAGCCTGGAAGATTTCTGCGACCGCGTCGATCTGCGACAGGTCAACAAGCGCGCGCTGGAGTGTCTGATCAAGGCAGGCGCGTTCGACCGCTTCGGCAAACGCAGCCAGTTGCTCGCTGTGCTCGACCAAATGGTGAGCGCCTCCGCCGCCGTGCACGACGCCCGCGAGAGCGGCCAACTTTCCATTTTTGACATGCTGGGGGCTGCAAAAGAGGAAGCCCATGTCTCGCCGATCAAGCTGCCGGATATCGAAGAGGTGAAGGGCCGTGAGAAGCTTCAATGGGAGAAAGAGCTACTCGGCGTCTACTCGATCAGCCACCCGCTGCACCAGCTCAAGGTCGACTTCAAACGCATCACCACCTGCTCCTGCGCCGAGCTGGACGAACGCTACGACGGCAAAGGTGTGACGCTGGCGGGAGTGATCACGAATGTGCGCGTCATCAACACCAAAAAAGGCGACCCGATGGCTTTCGTTCAACTGGAAGACCTGCAAGGCGGCTGCGAGGTGGTCTTTTTTCCCAAAGCCTACGCCGAATTCAAAGAGAAGCTTGTCGTCGATTCCGTAGTGATCGTCAAAGGCAAGGCGCAGATGCGTGAAGGCCAGACGACGCTGCTGGCCGACATTGTGCAGACGCACGTGGAAAGTTACATCGGCGTCGAAGAGGAAACGCCGGCCCTGCAGACGCCCCTGTTTCAGGATGCGCCGCCCCAAAATGGCGCTGCGCTACTGGCGAGGGGGGAAAATGGGTTCGCCGGCGATATGGAAGCTTGGGAAGAGCCGGAGATGAGTCCCTTCTACAACGAACCGCCGCAGTGGACGGACGATGAGGAAGCGGACGCCGGCGACAATTCGCCGGCGGTGGAGTTGTCGATGATTTCCATCTCCGGCGAAGTGGAAGGCGCCGGAGCCCAACCCAGCTTCCGGAACGGCGCTGCGTTGCCCAGCGCAGAATGCGCCGCCTCGTCAAAAATCGGCCCGGAGGCGGAGCCTGTCGAGCCTGAAACGTCCGAAACGGAGGCGAATAAGACGCAGCTATCCGCCTCTGAATCAGCGCCTGAAGTGTCATCCGCTTCCTCCGGTGGGGAGACGCGCCCTCTGTCAATCTCCAAAACGGTTTCCCGTCCGCGCCCTGTGCGCCGGCTGTTGATCAACTTCCGCCGCACCGGCAATCTTGAACGCGATAAATATCGGCTCCGGGAGCTCTACGAAACGGTGCGAGAGCCGAAAGGCCGCGATGCGTTCGTCATTCGGCTTTTGGACAACGGCAGAATCGTAGAGCTCTCCTTTCCCAACGACGGTTGCACAATCACCGAGAAGCTCAAGACGGAGCTTCAGAAACATTTCCGAGTGGACTATGAGATTGAGGAGCTGGCCGAATCCTGACGCGCCTTGAGCAAGGCGTCATCGGGTTGAGACGGGAAGCTGCAATAGCTCCTCATGCAGCTTCCGCCAGGCGCGGTTGTAGTAAAGGAGCGGTCTATGCGCTTCCGACGCGCTGGCGGCCAGCACCTCGCCGACGAAGATCGTGTGATCTCCGCCATCATAGGCGTGACGCACGCGGCAATCGAGCCAGCCCAGCACCCCCGGCAAAATCGGCGCGCCGGTCACCGCGTTCTGAACCTCGATATCGGCAAAGCGATCCGCCAACTCCGGCGTCATGCCGGCGAAGCGCATTCCCCATTCCAGATGTTCCACCCCCAAAATATTCACGGCGAAAAAGCCGCTCTGTTCGATCGCCTGATGGGTGAACAATTTGCGCGCCACGCAGATCAGAATTTGCGGCGGCTGCAGACTTACGCTGGTCAGCGAGCTGGCGGTGATGCCCACCGGCCGACCGTCCCTGCTCAACGTCGTCACCACGGTCACGCCAGACGCCCATTGCGCCATCGCATCTTTGAAAGTTTGTGCATCCACGCTCATTGGATTCATCTCCACAGTTTTCGACTAATTCAATCGTTGCGCAACGATGCGGTCGCCTCCTAAGATACGCCTTTCAGGAAGCTTTAAACTCCTTGAGAGATCGGCCGGCTGCGCAATTCTTTGATTTCATCACAGTACGCCTCAAGTGAAATAACAGGATGTAAGGACAACTCCTCTCACCCGCGTGTATCTCGAGGCGACTGCTGACAAATTTTAACATCAAAGCGTTGATTTGGGGCGCAGCGCTTTTGACAGAAAAACCAATGAAGCGGACAATGGCGCATAAAAATTGTGAAAAGAAGCACAATCTAGTATTCACCTGCAAAGTCTATGGGGAAGTGATCAGAAAATGAATCGACTCATCGTAAACATTTGGCGCATCTCGGCGGCGCTCTTGAGCGCTGCAGCGGTGTTAAGCGGCTGCAGCAACGAGACGGCGACCCTGGCGACGAGCACGCCGATCGCCGTGTACACGCCCTGGTCTACGGAGCTGACGACAGCCGCCTCTTCTCTTGTAGCCTCCCCGACGACGCCCACCGCAAGCCCGGTCGCGACGCTTGCCCCTTCACCGACACCGCAGCCGACGGACACGCCTTCCCCGCAGCCAACGCCGACCGAAGCAGCCGTCGAGCCGCCCTCCACAGACGGCGCCCCTTCCACGACCCCCTCCGCCGATGCATCGATGGACGGGCTGCCTGCGGAGCTCGCTGCGCAGCTCTCCACCGCCGATCCCGACAACGGCGAACAGCTGACCGTTGTCTATGGCTGCATCGCCTGTCATTCCTTGCAGGCGGGGCAAACGACGGTGGGCCCTTCCTGGCACAATCTGGGGGCGGCTGCGGCGACGCGCGTGCAAGGTCAATCGGCTGAAGCCTATCTCTATTTCAGCATCGTGGACCCCAACGCGCATCTGGTCGAAGGCTTCCAGGCAGGGTTGATGCCCGCCACCTATCAGGACATGCTCACGGCGGAGCAGATCGCCGACATCATCGCCTATCTATTGACGCTCAAGGCCGATTGAGTCGATGTCGCGATCGTTTATTTGGGAGGCCATCTCGGGTTTGATAAAATTCCTCTGACGATGAACGGCGCTTCTCGTCAGGAAATGAAGTGAGCCTATTATTCAAATCTGGGTAGCTTTGCGAATCATTCCAGACAGGTGCAAAAGGAGACGGTCACGCCATGAAAGCCATGCTCTATCTCCGCGGAAAAGAAGAGCCCGCGGCCATTCTGGACGAAGTGAAGATTGTCACCATGAATGACAACCACAAGCTCAGCCCCACAAGGGTGATCTTCAAAACCAGAAAATTCAACGCCGGCTCCACCATGACCGAGCTGCACCGCGACGAGAAAATGTATGCGCGCTTCGAGGATGGCCGCTCCGCCGATGTGTTGCTGCAACATTTCAGCCTGGATACAGAAGGCAACACCGTAGGCGTGTTGCGCGTGTTGGGCGACATCGTGGAAACGGAGCCTGCATAGCCGCTGCGGCATGGACGGAACTGCACCGCGCTTTCTGGCGTCTGATCGGATGACGACCGGCCAGCTTGTCAGGCTGGCCGGTCTGGTTGTGCTCGCAAGACAGGTCGTAAGCAATCGGAGCGTTCACGCAAAGGTGCAAAGAAGCGGTTGAACTTATGTCAGCGATCGTTCCAGAGCATTCCGCATCGACGCTCTCGGCGCCCCCTCCAAAGCCTTCTCGTCGCTCGAATTTCTGGGTGGGATTCGCCGTGGGCTTCAGCCTGTTGACCATCGTCAGCTGCAGCGGTATTGGCCTCGCCCTGGGCGTCAATCGGCTGAACCTGGCGGAGCTGCAGGGCGCCAAAGCGGCCTGGACGCCCCCTCCCTACACGCCTTCGCCCACGCCGGCGCCGACGATGGGCGAAGGCCTCGCCAACCTCTCCACGCGCTTTGCGCCTCAACAGACGGTGCGCAACCTGACCAACCGCCGCGTCAACGTGCGCACCACGCCGGGCTATTTGAGCAAACCCGCTGGCGATGTCTTGGGCACGGTGGCTCCAGGCGCCACGCTGCTCATCCTCGGCGAAAATCAGCTTGCGGACAACCTGACCTGGTGGCGCGTGCGCGCCACACTGACGGACGGCCGCGTGGTCGAAGGCTGGGTGGCCGAAGCGACAGCCTCAGGCGTGCAGATTCTGGGCGAGTAGCTCAGCTCGTCGCCTCATGCCAGCCCAGCAAAGAGGGCGACTCTGGATCATGGGCGGCGTAATTGGCGGCCGAGCGGGCGAAGCTGCGAGTGGCGTAGCAATATTGACAGCCGAAAAGGCAGGAGTCGTACATGCCGATGTCGCGACTTGTCACGCAGCCGCAGGCGTCGCGCTGCCCGGAGTCCTTTTTGAGGTCGAGACGCAGGTCAAAGATGCGCGCAATCAGGGCGTCGTCTATGCACTTGCCCGGCTGCACGCCATAGCCGGTCAGGTCTAACTCCTCTGCGCAGCTCACAATCTCCATTTCGCAGCGCGTCGCCGTCTCGACCAGGCTGTGCATTAACCCGTCAAAACCGGGAACCCTTTCCGGCGTCTGGTCGGGAATTGTCACCCCCTGGGCCACCAGGTTGCGCAAGCGAGATTGCACTTTGCGATATACATCTACAACGCTGATCACCACGCGTTCGGTGCATCCCCGCAATTGCGCCGCGATCCAGGCGAACCGTTTCCGATGAAACGCAGCGTCGGTGAGAGAGCTGAACAGGATCGGATCGTAGCGCCAGATCACGCGCTCAGGCCCGACGCGCTCCGACAGCTGGCGAAAGGTCTCGATGGCCGCCTCCACCGGCGGCGTTTTTGTTTCCAACAGGCGGGGATAACCGAGGATCGTATACTGGAAATAATAGCGATGCCCGCGTGCATCGAGTTCATCGAGCGACGCCATCAGCGGCCGCGCATTGCGCGTCCAGAAGACGATGACCTCCACATCCTCCGGTCTCAGCGAGATGCGGCTGACCTGGCGCGGGTTGAAAGGGTTGGGGACGGTGCAAGCGCCGGCGCGCACGCAGTTCATAAACCACGTGGCGTAGAAGGCGGGAATATCGGTGCGACGACTGGCGCTGATGATCATAGGAAAAGCATACAACACACTGCTTCGATTGCTCGAACGGTCGAGTGGGGTTTTCCCTCCGGATTGTGTACAATACAGAAAAGATGGTTGTTTGACCGTGCAGAGGTCATCTCTTATAAATTATATACGCTTTTCCGGACTATCCAGAGGAAAACTCTATGCCCTTGCTTCCGCCCACCATCGCTACGCGCAAAGTTCCGCGTCTTCGTCCGGTGCGTCAGGTTTTTCCACGGCCGCGGCATCCTGATGTCTACGCCGGCGCGTACGCCGAAGCTTCGGCGCAACTGCGCACTTTGGGCGCGCGGCCTGGCGCCCGCGTAGCGATCGGCGCAGGCAGCCGCGGCATCCGCGACATTGTCACGGTGGTCAGAGCGACGGTGGCCGCCTGCAAAGACGCGGGGCTGTCGCCTTTTGTCACGCCGGCGATGGGGAGCCATGGCGGCGGCACGGCGGAAGGGCAGCGCCAGGTGCTCGAGCATCTCGGTGTGACGGAGGAGAACGTGGGCGCGCCCATCATTTCCGACACGGCGGTCGAACAAATCGGCGTGACAAGCTGGGGCATGCCGGTCTACTTCGACAAGGTGGCGCTCTCGGCGGACTACATTGTGCCGGTCAACCGCGTCAAGCCGCACACGGACTTCGCCGGCACGCACGAAAGCGGGCTGTGCAAGATGCTCGTCATCGGCTTCGCCAATCACATCGGCTGTTCGCGCGTGCATGAGGAGACCTTCGCCCGCTTTCATGAGGTGATCCCGGCCACCGCCGCCGTCGTGCTGGAGAAAGTTCCGGTCGCCTTCGGCATGGCGATTGTGGAGAACGCCTACGACGAGACCTATATCGTCGAGGCGGTGCCGCGCGAACGCATCCTGGCGCGCGAGGCGGAGCTGCTGCGCATCGCCTACGCCAATATGGCGCGCCTCCATTTCGAGCACATCGACGTGCTGATCGTCGATGAAATCGGCAAGAACATCAGCGGCGCGGGCATGGACCCCAACATCACGGGGCGCACGGCGGGGGGTATTCTGCCGGGTTACACCGGCCCCACCATCAAGCGCATCATTGTGGCCGGCCTGACCGAAGCCACGGCCGGCAACGCCATCGGCATGGGCGTGGCCGACTTCACGACGGCCCACCTCGCTGCGCAGTTTAAGCCCGAGCCGACCTACACCAACGCCATCGCTGCGGGCACGCCGGAGAGCGCGCGGCTGCCCGTCGTGTTGCCCACGCTCGACGACGCCGTGCGTGCGGCGCTGCATTCCTGCGGCATCGGCGACTGGTCGCAGGCGGCCATCGTGCGCATCAAGAACACGCTGCACATCGATAAAATTTGGGTCTCCGACGCGCTGGCGCCTGTGGTCGAAGCAAATCCCAATCTGGAGTGGCTGGAGTGTGAATAGACTTGTTGAGGCTCCGGACTATAACAATTCCGGATCGATCCCCAGTTGACAGAACGTCTCCATCATCTGCTCCTCCAGCTCTGATGCATTCAAAACCATCTTTCAGGCTAAGTGTAATCTCGATGCGTCTGTATTGGGTCTGCAGGAAGTTGAGCAGGCCCATCAGACCGGAGACCCTGCCTTTGAGCGCGTCAAACCGCAGACGCGACTGCTGATATCCGACGGGTGGATCCCCCAATGCCGGAGGCGATGTATCCGTGTCACATGCTTCCGCTTGACGTCCGATCCGCAGGAAAGTCGACCAGCTTTTGTTGCAAGGCATAGGCGACGGCTTCGGTGCGCGAGGCGGCCTGGAGTTTCGAGAGAATGTTGCTGACGTGATATTTCACCGTCGAGCGACTCACGATCAGTCTTTCGGCGATCTCGTTGTTGTTCAAACCGGCCACCATCAGGGCGAGCACGTCGCGCTCCCGCTCGGTGAGGTCATGGCCCAGGGGTGGGTGTTTGGGATGGGTGGCGCTGTGGATCAAGACCTGGGTCGCCTCCGGCGCCAGCGTCGGGCGCCCCATGCGCGCAGCGCGGATGGCGTTCACCAGCTCGTCAGCGGAGACGTTTTTGAGCAGATAGCCAATGGCGCCGGCGGCCAGCGCGCCCTGCACCATCTCCTCTTCCTTGAAGCTGGTCAGCACGATCACCTGAATCTCCGGGTGACGCTCGCGCAAGAGTCGCGTGGCGGTGGCGCCGTCCATTTCCGGCATGACCAGGTCCATCAAGACGACGTCTGGCCGACGGCGTTCGGCCATCGCCAGCGCCTCGACGCCGTTGGTCGCCTCGCCGACCAGCTCCAGGTCATCGTAGGCGAGCAGAAATGCGGCCAGTCCGCCGCGCACCACGGCGTGGTCGTCGACGACCATCACCCGGATCGGTGGGTTCTGTATATTGGTTGAGGTGGAATGTGAAGCTCTGTACGTCATACGGCTCTGTTGTCAGATTTGCTCCACAAAAGCGTCACGCTCGTTCCCGCCCCCGGCGCGCTCTCGATGGTCAACGTTGCGCCGATGGACTCTGCGCGCTCGCGCATGATCGCCAACCCCATATGCTCTGGCGTCACAGCGCATAGATCGAAGCCTTGCCCATCGTCTCGGATGCACAGATGCGCCTGTTCCAGGCTGCAGGTGAAAGAGACTTCGGCATGCTGCGCGCGGGCATGTTTGGCGACGTTGTTCAGCGCCTCCTGCGCCACGTAATAGCAGGCCACCTTGACCTCCGGCGGCAGCTCGCCGTCGCTGACCATGCGCAGCTCGATGGGAATGCGCGCACGGCCGCGGGCAGCTTCCGTCAGCTGGCGCAGCAGCTCCTCGATGCTCACCTCCATCAGCGTCGCAGGGCGCAGCTCCAACAACAGGGTGCGCATTTCAGCCAGAGCGCTGCGCGTCAGCTGGCGCAGCTCCTCCAGCCTGCGCAGGCTCTCCTCCGGCTGGCGCTGCATCAGCCGCGGCAGCACTTCGGCGATCAGGCTCGCAGAAAAGAGCGTCTGCGTGACGGAGTCATGCATGTCCCGGGCAATGCGGTTGCGTTCGGCCGCCACCGCCGCCTGTTCGGCCTGGACGCGCAGCCGCGCATTCTCGATCGCCAGCGCCGCCTGGTCGCCGAACATCACCGCCAGCTCAATCTCCTCTGGAGAAAAGCGCCGCGGATCGCGGTAGTAGAGCATTAAACCGCCGTAGATTTCGTCCTTGAGCTTGAGCGGCACAGCCAGCTGGGCGCAATACCCGCCATCGTCCGTATGGAAGAGAGGCGTCGCGCGCTCGCTGTGGTTGAGGATCACCTCGCGCACATCGTTGCTCTCCTCCCAACGCTGCAGGGCGAGCAGATTCGCCCCTTTGCCGTCATAGGCTGCGCTGAAATGCTCTGGCGCAATGCCGACGCCCGCCTGAAAGCGCAGAGGCTTGTCTTCGTCGTGAAGCTGGTAAATGGCGCTGGCGTCGGCGTGCAACAGTTCACGCGCCTGAGCGACAATAAAATCGAGAATTTCCTGAAGAGGACGGTTGGAGTTGAGCACGCGCAAGATGTCGCGCAAGCTGTCGGCGACGCGGCGGCGCCGTTCGATCTCCCGCGTGCGCTCCTCGACGCGACGCTCGAGCAGCTCCTCTGTCTGCTTGCGCCGCGTGATGTCCGTCACGGCGCTTAAGATGATCAGCCTGTCCGGTGTGCGGTAGTAGCTCAGGCCGACTTCAATGGGGAATTCGCTGCCGTCGCGGCGACGCCCGACCAGGTCCACCCCCGAACCCATGGGCCGGGTGCGGGGATTTTCTGCAAAGATCGCACGATAGATGCGATGATCGGCACGATACCGCTCCGGCATCAAGAGCTCGATTTCTTGCCCGATCAGCTCGTTGACCTCGTAATCGAAGAGGTCGGCCAGCTTTTGGTTGACGTACAGGATCTCGCCGTCTTGAGAACTTGCCGCCACCGCGACAGGCGACGCCTCGATCAGGCGCCAGAGGAGGCGACTGGAGCGACTTTCTAGCAAGGGAACGGTGGAGGCGGTCTGCTCCTCGTACATATGCATTAGTATATCACGGACAAACCGATCGCTCGAAAGTGAAGGGCGCTGCTATACAGGACGGCTCAAAGTTGCGTGGCCGGAAGCCGCCATCGCAACGGGAGCGCTTTGGGTCCCCGCACGATCGGATTGGTCTGCCAGCGCAGCGCTTCGCAGGGGACGGCCAGTTGCACATCGGGCAGCTGATCTAACAGCGTTTCGAGGGCCACGCGCGCCTCAAGCCGCGCCAACGGAGCGCCGAGGCAATAATGTGCGCCGAGGCCGAAGCCGAGGTGCCGCGGGCCGCCGCGCGTCAGATCGTAGCGCTCCGGTTCTCGATAGACGCGTTCGTCGCGATGCGCCGACGCTAACGCCAGGCTCACCGCATCCCCGCGGCGGATCGTCTGACCGTACAAATAGATGTCCTCGGCGGCGAAGCGCATGGTGGCGCGCTCCACCGGCCCGTCGAAGCGGATCGCCTCCTCGATGGCGGGCGCAATCAAGCTGCGGTCGCTGCGGATCGCCTCGAATGCAGCCGGATGGGTGAGCAGCGTGAGCGTTTGGTTGGCGAGCAGGTAGACTGAGGTCTCGTGGCCCACAATCGTGAGCAGAAGCACCATGCTGTACAGCTCTTCGGTGCTGAGGCGGTCGCCCGCCTCCTCGGCTTCGAGCAGCCGGGTGATCAGGTCGGCCCGAGGCGCGCGGCGACGTTCGGCACACAGCTCCTCGAGATAGCGCACGAAATCGACCATGACCTGCTGCAGACGCTCCGTCTTGCGCACGTTGCGCGCGTTGTCGCTCGAAGGCGCCATCAGGATGTGCGACCAAGCGCGAAAACGGCTGTGGTCGCGCTCGGGCACGCCCAGCAGCTCGGCGATGACGGCGATGGAAAAGGGCAGCGCAAAGTCATGGACGTAATCCATGCGCCCTTGCCTGACGACGCCCGCCATCAGCTCCTCCGCGATCTCGCGCAGTCGGGGCGCCAGCGTTTCCACCTGACGGGCGCTGAAGGCTTGGTTGACGAGGCCGCGCAGGCGGGCGTGCGTGGCGCCGTCGGCGTTGAGCATGTGGTGCGTGAGCAGCCGATAGAGTGGGGGCGGCTCCGGCGCACGCGCGCGCTCTTCCGGCGTCATCGCCGTGCGCACGTCCTTGACGAAGCGCTCGGCGTCGCGCAGAGCGGCGGCGACGTCTTCGTAGCGCGTGAGAAACCACATGCGCGCCGCGCCATCCCGGCTGACCCGGCAGTGCACCGGTGCGTTTTCGCGCAACCAGGCGTAGGTTGGGTAGGGGTTGGCTTTGAATTTGGGCCCCGACAACAGCATCTTCTCGGCGTGCATGGCGTCTCTGATTCTATTCGCCCGGTGCAATGGCGCTGCGCAGCCAGTGCAGGAAGCGCCGGGAAATCTCGCGATTGCCGGTGGAGGCGCTCTCGGCCTGGTTGCGCGCCTCCAGCAGCGCAGCCGCCATTTCCGCACCGGTTTGAAAGCGATCTTCGGGATTTTTTGCCAGCGCAATCAGGATGACGTTTTCCAAGGCGGGCGAGATGTAGGTGAACTGCGAAGGTCGCGGCGGTGGGGTGTAGAGATGCGCATGCAGCACTTCGCTGCGCGTGCCATAGAAAGGCTTGCGCCCGGCGACCATGCGATAGAGCGTAACGCCCAGGGCATAAATGTCGGCGCGGCCGTCGATGACGGCATCGCCGCGCGCCTGTTCGGGAGCCAGAAAGGCAGGCGTGCCGTACACTTCTCCCGGTTTTGGCTGCTCGACGCTCAAGTCGATGGCGGCGCCGAAGTCGAAGAGCACGGCGCGGCTGCGTTCGTCGAGTAAGATGTTGCCGGGTTTGACGTCGCGATGCACGATCTGGCGACGATGCAGATAATCCAGGGCATTGGCGACCTGAACGCCGATGTCGATGGTCGGCGCTTCGCCCAGTTTTTTCTGTCGCGTCAACAGCGCCTCAAGCGTCTCGCCGTTCACCAGCGTGAGCGCCATATAAAAATGGCCGTCGATCTGGCCGGCCTCCAGCGCACGCACGATCCCCGGATGGTTGAGCTTGAGCAAAATGCGCGCCTCGCGCTGGAACGCCTCGCGCAACGCCGCGTCGTTGCCTGCAGCGCGATGCAACACCTTCAGCGCCACGCTCGTCCCATCCGCACGCCTCGCCTGATAGACGGTCGCCGCGGCGCCCTGTCCAAGCGTCTTTTCGATCTGATACGGCCCCAACTGGCGCAACGGTTGCTCAGGCGGCTGCCCTCGATACCCTTGCGGCAGCGTCGTCAACGGGTGATCGCCCATAACAAATATGGTACTTGAAGCCGGCGACTTTGTAAACCTATCCGCTGGAATCTGAAATTGACAGCAACCTGGTTTGTCCGAAATAATGGATGAAAGTCTTTTATTTTGGACGAATTCAATGAGCGACGGTTTACTTACGCCTTCCGTTCGGCGCACCATCGAGGTGTTGGAAAGCCTGCTGGCGCACCCGCAAGGGCTGACGCTCCAAGAGATGTTGGCGGCGGTGGACAGCCCGCGCAGCACCCTTTTCTCCCTCCTCGCTGCGCTTAAGCAGCTCGGCTACGTTGCTCAGAGGGAGCGAGGCGGCCGCTATTACGCCGGGCCGCGGCTGCAGGCGTGGCGCATGGCGGCGCCGCGCCTGCGCAACGCCGATCTTCTCACCGCTTTCTATCAGGAGGCCGCACAGGCGCGCCTTGAGGAGACGCTGGCGGTGGCGATTTCACTGCCGACCGGCGAGGCGCAGGTGCTTGGTCAGGTGGAGGGCAGCGCCGGCGTGCGCAGTCTCTTTGCGGAAGGGGAGCGGCTGCCGCCTGAAAGCGCCGCAGGTCGAGTGTTGCAGGAAGCGCCCGCCGTCGAGGTTTGCGCAGCCGGCTATTGCACGAGGGAGCGCAACGATGCGCTCGACATTGCGCTGCCGCTCTGTCGCGACGGCGTGCGACCGATCGCTGCCTTGATCTGGAGCGCGCCGGCGTTTCGCTGGAAAGCTCGCACAGGCGAGACGCGCTCTTTGCTTGCGCTGCTGACCGGCCTGGCCGCGCGCATATCGGGCCGCTTGGGCGCGCCGCTGTATGCTCCTTGGCGAGAAGGCGAGGGCGTCGAGATGCAGGCTATGGCGCCGCTGGCGTCGGAGCAGATCGCCGACGTCCTTGCTGCGCCGTGGACGGCGCGGCTGGCCTGCGTGGGGCGCAACGGCGAGCCGCATGTGGTTCCCGTTTGGTATGAGTGGGACGAAGGCCGGCGCATGTTTCACATCCCGGCGTGGCGCGGCTCGCGCTGGGCGGAATATGTGCTGGAAAATCCGCAGGTGTCGCTGACGATCGACGAGCCGTGGCCGCCGCTGCGGCGCGTATTGGCGCGTGGGCCGGCGCAGCCTGCTTTTCAAGGCGATGACCCCAACTTGAAAGCGCTTCTGGCGCGCCTCAGCCGGCGCTATCTGGGCGGAAACGCCTCGCCGTTGTTGGCGCCGCAGGTCGAACGTTCATTTTGGATTGCGCCGCAGTCGTTGCGCGGGTGGCAGGGGATGTTGACCAATGTCGAGCGCGCTGAGGAACAATAAGGGCACGCGCACCGCTGCGCTGACCGTGCTGTTCGCCTTTTTGCTCTGGGAAATCGGCGTGCGCATGACGGCGACGCCGGTCTATATTCTGCCGGCGCCCTCGCGCATCGCGCAGACGCTGACCGCACAGCCCGGCTATTTCGCCGTCGCCACTTTGGTGACGCTGGGCGAAGCGCTGGCGGGGTTGCTCCTGGGGTTGACCGTGGCGCTGGCGGTGGCGGTGCTGGTCACGCTGCGTCCTGGCGCCGAGCGCGGGGTCATGGCGCTGGCGATCCTCGTGAAGTCGACGCCGCTGGCCGCCATTGCGCCCCTGCTCACTATCTGGCTGGGCTTTGGCGTGACGCCGAAGGTGATCATCACGGCGCTGCTCACCTTCTTTCCGGTGCTGGTCAACGCCATCGTCGGCCTGCAGAGCGCCGAAAGCGAAATGGTGGACCTGATGCGCACCTACCGCGCCACGCCCTGGCAGACGCTCGTGCATCTGCGCTTTTGGACGGCGCTGCCGTATCTCTTTGCGGCATTGCGCGTGGCTGCGCCCCTTGCGCTGGTCGGCGCCGTCATCGCCGAATGGACCGGCGCTTCAGGAGGGCTGGGGCGCGTCATGTGGTTGGCCTACAGCAACCTGAACCTGCCCTACATGTTTGCGGCGATCTGGATCCTCTCGCTCGCCGGCGCAACGACGTACTTTGCCATCGTCTGGTGCGAACAGCGGCTTACTCCCTGGCGAGATCGGTCAACACAACCGTGAGAAAGAGAAGGCGGACGCACCGACCGCGGTTCACGCTCCAACGTCCGCCTGAATCTCCACCTCATCGATCTCCAGCCACTGCGCCTCCGACAGCGCCAAAGTTCCATGGCGGAAGCGACCGGAAGGATGCACCGCCAGGTATTGATTGTCGATCCAGATCACCAGTCCCATCGGCCCGCGTGGGGAGGGAGCATCCAACAACACGGGTTTTTCATCCACCCAAAAGCTTGTG
>CALFWA010000058.1 GCA_937928035.1 uncultured Caldilinea sp.
ACTGGCGGATAAGGTGAGCGCCCTGCCGTTCACCGACCCGCGCTCTGCAGCGTTTCGGCGGGCTTTTTTCAGCGCCGCAGAAGACCTTCAGCCCGATGGGCAGGGACGCATCTTGTTGAGCCAGCGGCTGCGAGACTATGCAGGAATTGAAAACGAAGTCGTGGTGGCTGGCATGAACAAGTTCATCGAGTTGTGGAAGCCTGCGCTGTGGGAGGAGAAGGTCGTCGGAGCCTTGCAGGACGCCGATTTCACCGGCGACTTTTTCAGCACCTTAAGTCTTTAACGGTTTGAATCTTTTGCAATGATGGCCGACCACCCACCTGTCGCTGCAGATCCGCCTGGCGCGCACCATGCGCCGGTGCTGCTGGCGGAAGTGTTGCGGGGGCTTGCGGTCAGACCCGGTGCATGGGTGATCGACTGCACGCTCGGCGGCGGGGGGCATACGGAGGCGATCCTGGCGGCGTCGGCGCCGGATGGTCGCGTGCTGGGGATCGACGCCGATCCGGCTGCTATCCGGCGGGTGGCGGAGCGGCTTGCAGACGCAGTCGCCGCTTCCCGGCTGGTGCTGCACCGGGGGCCTTTCGAGCTTCTGGAAGAGGCGGCGGCGGCGCATGGTTTTGCTCCGGTCGATGGCGTCCTGCTCGACCTGGGAGTGAGCAGCTTTCAGTTGCAGACGCCGGAGCGAGGCTTCTCCTTTGGGTTGACGGGGCCGCTCGACATGCGCTTTGACCCGGCGCAGCCGCTCAGCGCAGCTGACATCGTCAACGAGTGGGACGAACAGGCTCTGGCCGATGTAATTTATCGCTATGGGGAGGAGCCGAAGAGCCGCCGCATCGCCCGCTATCTGGTGAAACATCGCCCTTTCGCCACCACGGCGCAGCTGGCGGAGGCGATCGAGAAGGCGGTGGGAGGGCGTCGAGGGGCTCGCATCCATCCGGCGACGCGCACCTTTCAGGCGTTGCGCATCGTCGTCAACCGCGAGCTGCAACAACTGGAGAGCGTGCTTCCGCAGGCGCTGCGACTTTTACGCCCAGGGGGGCGGCTGGCTGTGATTACGTTCCACAGTCTGGAAGATCGCATCGTGAAACATTGGATGCTCGCAGAAGCGCGCGGCGATGTTCCTGAACCCGGTCGCATGGAGGGCGGTTCTCAGCGCCGGCCAACGTTGCGCATTCTGACCAAAAAACCGATTACACCGACTGCAGAGGAGATGCGCCTCAATCCACGCAGCCGCTCGGCGAAGCTTCGCATCGCCGAAAAGCTGCCAACAACCCAGAGTGACACGTGATGTGTGCTCAGTGAGTTACTGGCCCTCCCTCACATCACTCATCACGGTTCACTATAGGAAAAGGCTCCGAGAGCCTTTCGTAGTAGTAGGGGCGACGTGCGTCGCCCCTACTACTACACCATCATTTCAGGATGCAGAGGGGTTCATGTTCGAGCGTAGCACGCTGCCATCCACGGTCTCAACCGAAATCGCTGGCTCGCTGCAGCATTCGCTGAGTCGTCGTTGGCTGAACATCTTGCAGGAAATGCTCTGGCTGCCGGAGAATTTCCGGCAATATCTCCTTTTGCTGGCGGCGACGCTGCTCGTCGGCGCAGGAATGATGGTGCAGGTCTGGCTCAGAGTGCAGATCGCCGAGGAGCGTTATCTACTGACAAAGCTGACGGAACAGCAGCAGCGCATCGAGCGGGAGAACAGTGAGATTATCTTCGCCATTGCCAATGCGACCTCGTTGCGTCAGATCGAGCAGGCGGCTCTCGCTCAGGGCTATCGCCCTGTGACAGGGCGAGTCTATGTCCGTCGCGATGAGTTGCCCATCCTTCAGTTTCCGGCGACGTCGAATGCGCCGTATGCTGCAGAGCCGCCTCTGGCGATCCACGACCTGGGCAGCGATTGGAGCACAGCGGCGCCGGTCGACAGGGAGGCGCATAGCTCGCAGATAGAGGAGTTGGTCTCCGCAGTGGGGCGCAGCTTGACGGCGTTTGCCGAATGGCTGCTCGTGCACACCCGAGGCGCATCGACGACGATCAACGAGACATTGACGCCTTCAGGGTCATCTGCGCAATGACGTCGCTAGGCCAGGAGCTCGCTGCGTCGCAAGCCCTCAGCGAGCCGCAAGCGCTGCCGATGGAAGGGGGCCAGAAGCGCGAACTATGGCGCTTCTGGTTTCTTATTTCCTTTTTCGCCGCGCTGATCGTCATGATTGCGTCGGCGTTGCTCACCCATCAGGCGCTGCGACTGGGGTACACTCGGCCCGCCGGCTTGCCTCACCAAGGGGAGTCTCCTCGCGGGACCGTCGTCGATCGCAACGGCGCGCTGCTCGTGGCCGACCGCTACTTCTACGAAATTTCGGTCAACCCCACTCACCTGAAAACGGACGCAGGCAGACGAGCGCTCGCCGATGCGCTGGAGAGGATGGCCGGCGTTCCTGCGGCGCAGACGCTGGAGCTGTTGCGCCAGTACGCCGATCGATATTTCCTGCGTCTGGCGCCTGCGGTCGAACTGGAGATCGGCCACCGCATCCTGGCCGAACAGCAGCGCCTTGCGCAGGAGGGAGGCGCCCACCCGCTGCTTCATCTGAATCTCACGCCCGCTCCTCAGCGTTATTATCCAGAAGGGCCGCTGGCTGCGCACGTTGTGGGCTTTACCGCCCTAGTGGGAGATGCAGTCTGGCGCCGCGGCGTGGCAGGGGTGGAAGGGTACTACGAGTCGTTTTTGCGCCAACGCAACGGCGTCGGTCTGACGGGCAACGCAACGGCGTCGTTCGAGTCGTTGCCTGCGTCTTTGCATCATTACCTGCCCTCGCCCGTTGGTCGAGATATCGTGCTCACGATCGACCGCGGTGTGCAGTGGATCGCCGAGGAGGAGCTGCGTCGCGCGCTCGATCTCTACCGCGCTACAGCGGGGACGATTATCGTGATGGATCCCTGGACCGGTGAAGTGCTGGCGATGGCGAATGCGCCTACCTTCGATCCCAATCGGATCGCGGAAGCCGACCCCGCTGCGCTGCTCAATGCGGCGGTGGGCACGCAGTATGAGCCGGGCTCCGTCTTCAAGATCATCACTGCGGCCGCCGCGCTCGACGCAGGCGTGGTGACGCCTACGCAAAAGTTGACCGACACCGGTTCGATCGCCGTTGGCCAACGTCTGATTCTGAACAGTGACCGCGCCGGTTATGGACAGGTGGACATGAGCGAGGCGCTGGCGCGTTCCCTCAACGTTATTTCAGCGCAGTGGGCTCTGCTGCTCGGTGAGCGACGCTTTTATCAATATGTGGAGCGCTTCGGCTTTGGCAAAGTGACCGAAATCGATCTGGCCGGTGAAATTTACGGCACAGTGCGAAAGCCGGGCAACGCAAGATGGAGCCTTTCCGATCTCGGCACGAACAGCTTTGGTCAGGGGCTGGCGGTGACCCCGATTCAGATGGTCAACGCCACCGCGACAATTGCGAACGGCGGCAAGCTGATGCGCCCCTACGTAGTCAAGGCGCGCATTTTGGATGGCCAGGTGCAATTTACGGAGCCCACGGTGCTTGGCATCGCCATCCAGCCTGAGACGGCGAAAACGCTGACCGACATTCTGGTTTCTGTGGTCGAACGAGGGAACCAAGCGGCGGGCGTCGCAGGTTATCGAGTTGCAGGGAAGAGTGGAACGGCGCAAATTCCGGGCGAGCAGGGCTACGAAGAAGACGACACGATTGTCACATTCGTCGGTTATGCGCCGGCGGATGACCCGCGTTTTGTAGTGTTGGTGAAGTTGGAGCGCCCCGATCCGTCGATCAGCCGTTGGGCCGGCTATACGGCGGCGCCCACCTTTGCGCAGGTGATGCGACGTCTGCTTCAATATTACAACATCCCGCCCGATGAAATTCGTTTGGGCGCAAAGCAATAGAGTGGAATGGGAAGAAAAGAAAGTGCCTGAACAACCGTATCCATCGACTTCGATTACACAGCACACCCTATGGACGGCGCTGACAGGCGACGTCCCTCCGCTTGCGTTGCCGCCCACCCCCATCCTGCACGCAGCGCTGGACAGTCGCAATGTGCGTTCGGGCGATTTGTTCATTGCGCTGGCCGGCTCCCGGACAGATGGGCACGCCTACATCGAAGCTGCGCTTCAGCAGGGCGCGCAGGCGGTGATCGCCGAACCGCGCGGGCGCGAGGCGGGGCAACGGGGGGGCGTCGTCATCGACTGCACGCGCGCACGCCGGGCGTTGCAGGCGCAATTGCCGGAAGCCTATCAGCCGGGCGCACCCATCGTTTACATCGTCGATGACAGCGTGGAGGCGATGCAAAAGGTCGGCTCTTTTCAGCGCGTGCACCGCACCCATGCGGCGCTCAAGGTGGTTGGCGTCACAGGTAGCGTAGGCAAGACGAGCACCAAAGAGCTGGCCGCCAACGTTTTGCGTCAGCGCTACGTTACGCACGCCTCGCCGGGCAATCTGAACAGCGAACAAGGGCTCCCTCTGGCGCTGATGGGCTTGAATACGACGCACGAATACGCCGTGCTGGAGATGGGCATGTATGGCCTGGGGGAGATTGAGCGGCTCTGCGTGCTGGCGCGGCCTCAGATCGGCGTCGTCACCAACGTTGGGCCGGTTCATCTCAGCCGCCTTGGCACCATGGAGCGCATCGCCCAGGCAAAATCCGAGCTGGTGCGCGCCCTTCCCCCTGCCGAGGAAGGAGGCGTGGCCATCCTCAACTGGGATGACGAGCGCGTGCGTGCGATGGCCGAGCTGACCAAAGCGCGCGTGATCCGCTATGGCCTGACGCCTGAAGCGGACCTATGGGCGGATGAAATCGAAAGCATGGGGATGGAAGGGCTCCGTTTTCGATTTCATCACCGTTTGCATAATGAGCAGAGGGTGGAGTCTCTTCACGTCAAGGTGCCGCTCTTGGGACGACACAGCGTCCACACTGCGCTCTGCGCAGCTGCGGTTGGTCTGCTCGCAGGGTTAAGCTGGGGGGAAATCATCGCCGGGCTTCAGAATGTCGCCGGGCAGCTGCGTCTGGTCGTGACGGCGGGCGTTCATGGTTGCACAGTGATTGACGACACCTACAACGCCAGCCCCGCCAGCACGATCGCCGCCCTGAATCTGCTGGCGGACATTCAACCGGCCGAGGGGGGACGACGCATCGCTGTGCTGGGCGACATGCTCGAGCTGGGAAGCTATGAGACGGAAGGGCACCAGATCGTCGGGCGACGGGCGGCCGACGTGGTTGATATCCTGCTGACCGTCGGTCAACTCGGCGCCGGCATCGGCGAAGAAGCGCGCAGCAGCGGTTTGCCGTCGGAGCACGTGCATATCCTTGCGACGCATCAGGACGCCGTCGCCTTGTTGCGCCGCATCGTGCGTCGCGGGGACCTGGTACTCGTGAAGGGCAGTCGCGCCGTCGGCATGGACAGCATCGTCGCCGAAATCACCGCCGACGTCAACGGCGTCAGCGCAGAAAAGGAGAGGGCGAGCGATGGATAATCCGCTCGAACCGCGCATGGCCTACGCTTTGAGCCTGGGCGCGATCAGTTTCTTGTTTGCAGTTGTCTGGGGAAAGCCGCTTATCAATTTTTTGCGACGCAAAGGCATCGGCAAGCAAATCCGCATCGAGCAGCCAGGCAGCCATCAGCTCAAGACCGGCACGCCGACGATGGGCGGCGTCCTTTTCGTGATTCCGGTGCTGGTGATCATCGGCTTGCTCAACATCGTCAACCTGTTGGGCATGGATGCGATCGGGCAAAGCACGCTGTTGCTCTTTTTCTGCCTGGGATCGCACGCTTTGCTCGGCGCTGTGGACGACTGGCAGGGCATCAAAGGCATTCGCGGCCGCGGGGAGGGCATGAGTCCACGCATGAAGAGCGCCTTTCAGTTTCTCTTCGCTGCCATCATCGGTTCAGTGCTCTATTTTGGCCCCCCTCAGTGGGATTACGTGGGCGTGCCGACCTTCGTCGATTTTTTTCGCGTGGGGCCATGGATTATTCCGGTGACCGTCGTGGTGCTTTATCTGACGAGCAACGCCGTCAACTTCACCGACGGGCTGGACAGCCTGGCGGGCAGTACCAGCCTGGTGGCCTTCGCCTGTTACGGCACCATCGCCTACCTGCAAGAGCAGGTCTATCTGGCGATCTTTTGTTTTACGTTGGCTGGCGCGCTGTTGGGTTTCCTTTGGTATAACGCCTATCCTGCCCAGCTCATCATGGGCGATGCAGGAAGCCTGCCGCTTGGCGCGACGCTAGGCCTGGTTTCGATCATGACGGGACAATGGCTGCTGCTGCCTGTGATCGGGCTTGTGTTTGCCATTGAAGCGCTGAGCGTGTTAATCCAGGTCACCTATTTCAAACTGAGCAAACGGTGGTACGGCGAAGGGCGTCGGGTGTTCAAAATGGCGCCGTTGCATCATCACTTCGAGCTGCTGGGATGGAGTGAGATGCAGGTGAAAGAACGCTTTTTCATCATCTCTGTCCTGTCCGGCATGTTGGGCGTTGCGCTTGCGTTGATCTGAGAACGCAGCGGGTGGGAGGTCATAACGATGTTCCGTGGGCAACAGATCGTGATCTTGGGGCTGGCTCGCCAGGGAACGGCGCTGGCGCGCTTTTTCGTGGCCGCCGGGGCTCATGTCACCATCAGCGACGCAGCGCCGGCCGAACGACTGGCGGCGGAGCTGGCCCGCGTGCGCGATCTGCCGCTGAAACTTGCGCTGGGCGGTCATCCCCTCGAATTGCTCGATGGCTGCGACCTGCTTTGCCTGAGCGGAGGCGTTCCGGCGCAGCTCCCCATCGTGCAGGAGGCCATCCGCCGCAAAATTCCGCTCAGCAACGACAGTTTGTTGACCTTGCAGCTGGCCCGCCAACGCGGCCTGGGACCGATCGCCGCCATCACCGGCAGCAGCGGCAAAACCACCACCACTACGCTGGTGGGAGAAATCCTGGCCGCCGGCGGGCGCCGCGTGCATGTGGGCGGCAACATCGGGACGCCGCTGATCGACCGCCTGGAGACGATCGCTCCCGGCGACTGCATCGTGCTGGAGCTGAGCAGCTTTCAGTTGGAGCTCTTCGACCGGCGCTGGGCGTGGGGGCCGACGGGCGATCCCGTGCAGGGCATCGGCCCCGACGTCGCCGCCATCTTAAATATCACGCCCAACCATCTGGACCGTCATCCGGACATGGCGGCCTACGCCGGGGCCAAGTTCAATCTGCTGCGTTGTCTGCCGGAGGACGCCGCCATCGTGCTGAGCGCCGAAGACGCCATCACGCGGCGCGTGGCCAGCGGCGCCTGGCGCGCAAGCGATCCGCCGCTGCCTACTGGCTGGGCTGCGGTGGTCGGCGATTTAGACGCAGTGTTGGAAGAAGTAGGGGCCCTCGTCGCCGGCAGAGAGAGGCCGCCGTTGCTCTTTCATCGTTACAGTCGCGTCGACAACGGCGCCTGGGGAGAGTGCGGCCGTCTTTACTATCAAGGCCAGGAGATCTGCCTGCGCAGGGAGGTCCGGTTGCGCGGGGAACACAACGTCGGCAATCTGTTGGCGGCTGCGGCGATCAGCGGTGCGCTGGGTGCAGATGTCGCAGCGATGGGGCATGTCGCCCGCACATTCCGCGGCGTGCCGCATCGCTTGGAGGTCGTAGCAGAGGTGAACGGCGTCATCTGGGTCAACGACAGCATCGCAACTTCGCCGGAGCGTGCGGTGGCCGGCGTGCGCAGCTTCGAAGCCATCGATCAAACATTGATTTTGCTGGCGGGCGGCAAGGACAAAAAATTGCCCTGGGAGGAGTTCGCCGACGAAGTGTTGGCGCGCGTCGATATGCTCATCGGCTTTGGCGAGGCTGGCGAGATGATCGTGCGCAAAGTTCAGGAGCGCGCAACCTTCCGGCAGCAGCGCGCGCCGAGCACGGCCGTCGTCCGTCGCCTCAACGAAGCCGTGGAGCTGGCCGCGCGGGTGGCGGAGCCAGGCGCCGTGGTGCTGTTGTCGCCAGGAGGAACCAGTTACGATGCGTATCGCGATTTTGAAGCGCGAGGAGAGCATTTTCGTCAACTGGTGAAAGAGATTGCAGCAGTCAGAGCGACGGCGCAGCGGTGAGAAGATGGAGGAGAGCAACGATGCAAGCAAAGACCACCGGTCGCGCTGCAGCCAAATCAAGAGTCAAAGGACGTTACGACTGGGGATTGCTTTCGGTGGTGACAATTCTGCTCATGCTGGGCCTGGTCATGGTCTTCAGCGCCAGTTATCCGCGCGGCATTGAAGGTTTCAACAATCCATATTATTTCATCGGACGTCAGTTGATGTGGCTTGGGCTAGGCGTCGTAGGGCTGATCGTAGCGGCGCGCATTCCCTATCCATGGTGGGAGCGCTGGAGCATCCCCATCATGGGGATTACGCTGGTGGCCTTACTTGTGCTCATCCCACTCGGCGCCGAGCGTTTTGGTGCCAGGCGCACCTTCTTTGAAGGCAGTGTCCAGCCCAGCGAAGCGGCCAAGCTCGCCATCATCATTTATGTCGCCACGTGGCTTGCTAGCAAGGGGCGCCGCATCCGCGATGTACGCGCCGGACTGTTGCCTTTCGGCGTTTTGATGGGGATTGTAACGGTCTTAATCGTGTTACAGCCGGAGATCAGCACTGCGGTTCTGATCGTCGTCACCTCTGCAGTGATGCTGTTTGTGGCTGGCGCAGCGGTCAAACAGTTGATGGTGATTGGGGTTGTCAGCGCCGGCACATTTCTGGCGGTGATCTATTACAGCAGCTACGCCGCCGATCGAGTTTCGCGCTATCTGGCCTCGGTCGGTAATCCGATCGCCAGCGATGAGTGGCAGGTGAGTCAGAGCGTTCAGGCATTGATGCGTGGAGGGCTGTTTGGCCGCGGCCTGGGCAACGGTCTGGCGCAACAGACGGGGTATCTGCCCTTGACCTGGAGCGACAACATTTTCGGTGTGATCGGAGAGGAGATGGGGTTGCTGGGCGCGCTTTTTGTCATTGCGCTTTTCGCCTTGTTGGCGTACCGCGGTCTGTGCATTGCACTGGCTGCGCCGGACACGTTCGGCATGTTATTGGCCACTGGCGTCACGACGAGCTTGATCTTGCAGGCGTTGCTGAACATGGCGGTGACCACGGCGATTTCGCCGCCGACCGGCGTCACCTTGCCCTTCATCAGCTACGGCGGCAGTTCGCTGCTGGCGTCGATGTTCGGCATTGGGCTGCTGCTCAGCATCAGCCGGTATAGCGTCGACGCTGCGTCGCAAACTCAGCAAGCAGGAAGGTATTCCTATGAACGTGTTGATCTCGGGCGGGGGAACGGGCGGCCACGTGTATCCGGCGCTGGCGGTCGTGGAGCAGCTCGCGCCGGTGGCTACCACGCTGAAACAGCGCGCGGCGCCTTCATCGGCGATGGCAAAGTTCGCCGCGGGGGCAAGTCGGAAAGACGTCAGCCATAGCTTAGAGCCGCTTACAGAACCCGTAGATTCATCCTGCAATCTGCTCTGGGTGGGAAGTCGCAGCGGCATGGAGAAAGCGCTCGTCGAACGCGCCGGCATCGCCTTCCAGGGCGTCTACACTGGTCAGTTGCGCACTCGCAACCCGTTCAAGTTTGTGCGCAATCTGTTGCGGATGGCCCTGGGCGTGTGGGAGAGCCTGGCGATCGTGAGACGTTTTCGTCCAGACGTCTGTTTTGTGACCGGCGGCTATGTCTGCGGGCCGGTCGTTGCAGCCTGTTGGCTACGGAGGACGCCGGTGCTCATCTACCTGCCCGCTCTGACGCCGGGTTATGCGATCCGGTTGCTGAGCAAGCTTGCGCAGCGCGTGGCGGTTAGCTTTCCGGAGGCGGCGCACTGGTTCGGCGGCGAAGCGCCGGCCGGCAAAGCCGTGGTGACCGGCTATCCGGTGCGGCGGGAGTTGGTGAAAGCGTCCGAAAATCGCACGGCAGCGCGACGTCAATTGGCGGCTGCGTTGGGGATTTGCCTGGAAGAGCCGGACGGAACCCAAGCGCCGTTGTTGCTCATTTGGGGGGGCTCCAGCGGCGCCCGCGCCATTAACCGGGCGACCTGGGGCGCGCTGCCCGATCTGTTGGCGCTGGCCCAAGTGGTGCATGTGGTGGGCGTGCGCGATTGGCCGCTCTATGAGGCGTGGCGGGCCGAGCATCGTCTGCCGGAGGCGCTTGCGCATCGCTACCATCCGGTCGCCTATCTGCACGAGGAGATGCCGCTGGCGCTGGCGGCCGCCGACCTCAGCGTGGCGCGCGCGGGCGCCAGCACGCTCGGCGAGTTTCCGGTGGCGAAGCTGCCCTCCATCCTGGCGCCGTTGCATAGCGTCAACCAGATGGACAATGCGCTGGCGTTGGTGCGCCGCGGCGGCGCAATCGTGATCGAGGACGAAGATTTGCCGACCAAGCTGGCGCCGACGGTGGCCCGCCTGCTCGCCGATCCGGCCCGGCTCAAGGCGATGGAGGCGGCGCTCGCTCAGATGGCGACGCCGGACGCCGCAGCCAAAATCGCCGCCCAAATCGTGCAGTTGGCAAGCCACCATGACCAGTGAAACGCAAGTGTTGATCGCCCTAATTCTCTGGCTCTCTTTTTTCGGCTGGATCGGCGTGCGCCGCGGCTACCTGGCCGAGCTTTGGCTGCTGGGGGTCACGGTGATCAGTTGGGTGCTGTTGCAGGAGCAAGGGGACATCGTCGTCCGCTTGACCAATTTCGCCGGCAAGTTCGTCGCACTGGTGCGGGCAGGCGGGCTGACGGCCGACGCCGAAGAGGCGGTTCGGATTGTCGCCGAAGCGCCGAATGTGATTACAGAAGACAACCGACAAGGCTTTCTCTTTCTGGTCTGGGCGCTCATCGTGCTGATCACATTTATCGTGACGAGCAACCCGCGCTTTGTAAAGCCAAAGACGGACAACAAGCTGTTGAGCTTTCTGGTCGGTGCGGTGAATGGGCTGATCTTTGCGGCGTTGCTGTTGCCGGTTCTCAACGAGCTTTTGCAGGCGGCCCCCTTGTCGCAGGACAGCGCTTGGGGCAGCCTGTTCGCCGTCATAAGCCGCATCTGGACGTTGTTTGTCGATAATGCATCGGGCTTTTGGTCCTGGATGCTGACATGGCCAGCGGGCGTCTGGCTGCTGTTGATCACTGCTCTGCTGTTGTTGATTGCCTGGCCGTTGCGCGGCAGCGCCGCAGGGAAAAAGTAGCATCATTATGGGGCCGGTCGAAATTCTGTTTTACACCGTCGTCGTCATCTTTGCCTTTATCGGAAGTGTGCGCGGGGCGAATCGAGAACTCGGCAACTCCATTATTTTCATGTACGTCGTGGCGATTCTTCGCTTCGCCGAGGAGCGAGGTTGGAGCGAACGAGCCGCCGAGGCGCTCAGGATCATCCCCTTAGAGGGGGGGCGCCTCAATGAAATCGCCTTTCTGTTGATCTCGATCGTGTTCACGATTGTCGTGATCGTGAGCTATCAAGGATTGACGTTTGATTTCAGCCCTAAGCAATTGACGGGCTTTTGGGGGTTTCTTGCCGGTCTGGGCGTCGGCGCATTGAACGGATATCTGATCGCCGGCACCCTCTGGCACTACGCAGACCGGTATGAATATCCTTTCGGTCTTCTGACCGGCCCTTTGACTCCGGTCGGGCAGACGTTGTTGGGCTATTTGCCCCAGACAATCTTTCCCAGCGCAATGTACTGGGTGATTCCGGCTACGATTTTGTTGATTCTGCGGATCATCCGCTGAAGTCTGGAGAATCAGGAGTAAACATCGCATGGCGTCCGACGCATGGCAAGTCCGGCTATCGAATCGAGATCGCACTCTGAGCGTTCACCTGATCGGCGCCGGCGGCGCAGGCCTGAGCGCCATCGCCTCTGTCTTGCTAGACATGGGGATGCGGGTGAGCGGCAGCGATCGCCAGCCTTCGCCCGCCCTGGAGCGGCTGACCAAACGCGGCGCACAGGTTGTCATCGGCCAGCGCGCCGAAAATCTGACAGAACGCGCGGCCGCCGAGCGCCCCGATGTGGTCTTGATCAGCAGCGCCGTCGACGCCCAAAACCCGGAGCGCTGCGCCGCCGAATCGTTGGGCATTCCGGTGGTCAAGCGCAACGAGTTCCTGCCTGCGCTGCTCGCCGGGCGCCGCGTCATCGCTGTGGCGGGAACGCACGGCAAGACGACCACCACGGCGATGACGGTTCAGGTGCTGCGCCATGGGGGGATCGACTGCGGCTACATCATCGGCTCTGAGGTCCCAGACCTTGGCAACGGCGCTGCAGGTGCGGCGCCGGAATTTGTGATTGAGGCGGACGAATACGACCGCATGTTTTTAGGGCTGCATCCCTCGATCGCCGTGATCACCAACGTGGAATGGGATCATCCCGACTGTTACCCGACGCCCGCCAGTTTCCGTCGGGCGTTCATGCAATTCACGGACACCGTCGATCGCAACGGGCTGATTGTCGCCTGCTCCGACGATGAAGGCGTGCGCCGCGTGATGGCGTACGCACCTTCGCGCGGGCCGCGCTGGATCACCTATGGTCTGAATGAGAACGCAGACCTGCGCGCGCGCAACATGCGCGCGTTGCCGGGACAGGGCGTCGAAGCCGATTTGGTCTGGTGGCACGCACCGGAAGGAAAGCTCGAGCTTGCCGTGCCCGGCGTGCACAACGTGCGCAACGCCCTGGCGGCGCTGGCGGTCGGCCTTTCCTGCGACGCGCCGATGGACCGCTCGCTCGAGGCGCTGCGCAACTATCGGGGATCGGCGCGG
>CALFWA010000059.1 GCA_937928035.1 uncultured Caldilinea sp.
GCATGGCCGGCCTCTGGAACGTCAACATCGGCTACGGCAACCAAGAGCTGCCCGAAGTCGCCGCTGAGCAGATGCGCAAGCTCGCCTTCACCTCCAACTTCGTTGGCATGACTACGCCGCCCTCGGCCGAGCTTGCCTATCGCATGGCGGGGATGGCGCATCCGACGCTCAACACCACCTTCTTTACATCGGGCGGCTCCGAATCGAATGACACCGCCTTCAAGACGGCGCGTTACTACTGGCGCCGCCTGGGGAAACCGGATAAGGTGAAGATCATCTCACGGCAGGGTGCGTACCACGGGATCACTGTGGCCGCCACGGCAGCCACCGGCATTCCCCGCTACCACACTATGTTCGGCCCGCTCATGCCTGGTTTCTCTCACATTCCGGCGCCGAACCCCTACCGCTACACCGGCGACATCCAACCCCATGAGACGGTCGGTCAGGCGGCGGCGCGGGCATTGGAAGAAGAGATTCTGCGCCAGGGGCCGGAAACGGTCGCCGCCTTCATCGCCGAACCGATCCAAGGCGTCGGCGGCGTCATCGTCCCACCGGATGACTATTTCCCGCTCGTGCGCGCCATCTGCGATAAATATGAGGTGCTGCTGATCGTGGACGAGGTGATCTGCGGCTTCGGCCGCACGGGTCTGTGGTTTGGCCAGCATCACTGGGAGCTGCGTCCCGACATCATGTCCTTTGCCAAGGGCGTCACCAGCGGCTATCTGCAGTTAGGGGGCGTTCAGATCTCCGACGCCATCCGCGAGGTCATCGATGCGGCGCCGCCAGAAGAAGCGTGGATGCACGGCTACACCTATTCCGGCCATGCCGCTGCCTGCGCTGTGGCGCTCAAAAATCTGGAGATTATCGAGCGCGAGGGTTTGGTTGAAAACAGTCGCCTGATGGGGGAGCGACTCAAGGGCGGCCTCTCCAAGCTGCTCGATTTCAATATTGTAGGCGACGTACGCGGGCGTGGTCTGATCTGCGGCGTCGAGATTGTCAAAGACAAGGCGACGCGTGAACCCGACCTGGCCAAAGCGCTCGAAATTTACAATCTCTGTCTGGCGCGCGGCCTGCGCACGCGCAACGTCGGCAACGTGTTGGCCTTCTCTCCGCCCCTGTCCATCACCGCCGAAGAAGTGGACTTGATCGTCGACATCCTGGGCGGCGTCATCGACAGCGTGAGCGAGTAGAGGCTATCTCGAAAGCGCATCGACACGAGGCGCATTCGATGATGCGATTTGGACGAAGCCAGCGCCTGGGGTAGGATGGCCTTAACACAAGCGAGACGCCAGCGTTGGCTTCACTGCGCTCCACCTTGCGCCCCTGTCTTGTCACCGGCGCCCGATGATCTGCATTCCTGATCCACTTCAAAGGAGGATTTCATGGCGAAAGTGAAAATTCCCCGAGGCAAATTCGAGCGCATCAACCGCTGCGCCGACGAACGCGGCGTGATCGCAGCGGCGGCGATGGACCAGCGCGGCTCGCTGCAGAAGGCGATCAGCAAGGCGCGCGGCGGCGCGCCCGTCAGCGCAGAAGAGATGACCCAGTTCAAGACTGCAGTCACAAAGGTGCTGACCCGTCACGCCAGCGCCATTCTGCTGGACCCGGAATATGGGCTGCCGGCGCTTGAGGTGCGCGCGCCGGGGACAGGCGTTCTGCTCGCCTATGAAAAGACCGGCTACGATACGAGCGACGACAGCCGCATGCCAGACCTCTTGCCAGAGTGGAGCGTGCGCCGCCTGGTGGCGGCCGGCGCTGACGCCATCAAGGTGCTGCTCTATTACAACCCGTCCCATCCGCCGCACATCAACCGCGCAAAACAGGCGTTCATCGAGCGCATCGGCAGCGAGTGCAAGGCGGAGGACATCCCCTTCTTTCTGGAGCCGATCTGCTACAACGACGCCCTGGGCGACCCCAAGGGGCTGGAGTTCGCTAAGGCCAAACCGGCGATGGTCAAGGCGTACATGGCCGAGTTCTCCAAGCCGGAGTACGGCGTCGACGTGCTCAAGGTCGAGGCGCCGGTCAACATGGACTATGTGGAGGGGACGTCCACCTTCAAGGGGGGGAAGGCGTACAGCAGAGCCGAGGCGATGGAGCTTTTCCGCGAGGCGGCGAGCGTCTCTCAGAAGCCGTTCATCTATCTCAGCGCTGGCGTGAGCGACGATGTCTTCCGTGAGACGCTGGAGCTGGCGGCGGAGGCGGGGACTCCTTTCTCCGGCGTGCTGTGCGGCCGCGCCACCTGGCAGGATGGCATTCCCGTCTTCGCCGCCGGCGGCTACGGCGCGCTGATCGAATGGTTGGAGGATCGTGGGGTCAAGAACATCACAGCGCTCAACCAGGTGTTGGCGAAAGGAGCCAAACCCTGGTGGGATTTCTACGGCGGCAAAGATAACATCGAGGTCGTCTGACCTCGACACACTGCCGGCTCAATCGGCCAGGGAGGATTTGTGAATCATCATCGTCACACCGGAAGAAAAATCAACATCGCCGTCATCCTGCTGCTCTCCATGCTTGCATCGCTGGCCATGCTGGCCGCCTGCGCCCTGCCTGCGGCAACCCCTGCGAGCGAGGCTAGCGCCGGACAGCTTCCTGCTTCGACCGGCGCCGCTGCGCAACTGGAGCCGGCGGCGCGCAACAATATGTACAGCAGCCCGCCGGAGATGACCATCGACCCCGCCAAATACTACTACGCCACCATCAAGACGGAGCGTGGCGACATCAAGGTGCAGCTCTTCGCCGATCGCTCGCCGATGACGGTCAACAACTTTGTCTTCCTGGCGCGCGAAGGCTTCTACGACAACACCACTTTCCACCGTGTGCTCGACGGCTTCATGGCGCAGGGAGGCGACCCGACGGGCACCGGCACGGGCGGGCCCGGCTACACCTTCGCCGACGAATTCTGGCCGGGCGCCACCTTCGACCGCCCCGGCCTGCTGGCGATGGCGAACGCCGGTCCCGGCACCAACGGCAGCCAGTTCTTCATCACCTTTGAGCCGACGCCCTGGCTCAACGGCAACCACACCATCTTCGGCGAAGTGATCGATGGCCGCGAGGTGCTTGACCGCCTCACGCGCCGCGACCCGGCGGCCAATCCGACGGAGCCTGGCGATCGGATTCTGACCATCCTGATCGAGGAAAGCGACAGCAGCATCCTGCCCACGCCTACGCCGCTGCCCCCTACGCCGACACCCTTCCCGCCGACCAATCTGAGCGGCGAGCGTCCGCTGGCCGGCCTCAGCGGCGAGGAAAAAGCCAACTATTTCAACACAGAGCCAGCGATGGTCATCGACGTCGCCAAGACTTACACGGCGACGATCCGCACCTCGCAGGGCAACCTGATCGTAGCGCTGCGCGCTGCAGAAGCGCCGGTGGCGGTTAACAACTTCGTCGTGCTCGCCAACCTAGGCTTCTACGACAACACGCCGGTCAACGACGTTAACCCCGATCTGTTGGTGGTGATCGGCGCGCCCGACAACGATCCCTTCAACGACGCCGGCTACGTGATCCGGCCGGAGGTCGGCCTCTCCGTCGCGCCGGCGGCGGGCGCCGTCGCCTATCGCACCCTCAGCCAGGATGTCGACGGCAGGATTGTTGCCAGCAGCAGCCAGCTCTTCTTGGCCATCGCCCCACCTCCGCCCGATGTGAACGACGCCTACAGCTTTTTCGGCCAGATCGTCGAGGGCCTCGAGGTTCTTGCCGCCCTCACCGTCGGCGACACCATCGAAAGCGTCGTTGTTGAGGAGTAAGACCGGATCGTTTGTCGATGGAGTCCGGTGAAGAGCCGGGCGAAACAGGGGCGGTGATCCACTCCCATGGAACGCAATAAAATTCCGCCCCTCCTTGATAGATGTCCTTAGCACGTTATTGACGTACCTAGGACGCCTGTCTTTTTCGTTGCCGCTAAAAGTGTGTTTGAAAAATCCGTCGCATGAGGCGGGCAGGGGGAGGCAAAATACCTTCGCCTCCCCCATGAGTTTTTCAGGCACACCTTAAAGTTGCCGACAATGGCCGATGGGTGGAAAGAGGGCGACGAAAGCAGACGTTTCAGGCGAGTATTGCCTTCAACTGTTCTACCGACGGTACCCTTCCCACGACTTTAACTACACCGTCGACCACGAGAGCCGGCGTCGTCATGACGCCGAAACTGAGAATCTGGTCGAT
>CALFWA010000060.1 GCA_937928035.1 uncultured Caldilinea sp.
GAGCTGAGCACCATGCCCGGCTCCTGAGCGAAAAAATCGGGAAAATCGGTGCCGCCGCCAAAAAAACTGATGCGCAAGGGTGTTTGTGAAATGATCATCTTTTGTTCTCCTCACATCGGGCTTGCAACGTCTCGGGTGAACGTTTAGCGCAATGCGGCGTTATTCCAGACCGGCGCCCGGATAGATGCACCGAAATTGCGCAACGGGTGCGGCCGATTACATCGGAAGCGCAGTGTGGCTCGCCTCCTGCGCCCGGGCGTAGCCGGCGGGCGTGCCGATGTCGATCACAAATTCTTCGGGCAAAATAGGCGCGCCCCAGACAGGCCACCCCAGCGCCAGCAACTGGGGCAACAGGTCGCGGCCGAAGTCGTAAACAGTGTTGGCCGGCGCCAGTGAAAGAATCGAAGGCTCGCAGACTAGAATGCCGGCGTTGGCCAGATCGGTAAAGACCTGGTCGGCGGGCGGCTTCTCGGCGAAGCGACGCACGGCGCCAGACTCATCCACTTCGACCAACCCACATTCGGTGGGATTGGGAACCCGATACAGCACGATCGTCATGCCTTTGCCGCTCGCACCGACCCTTGTTTCGTGAAACGCAACGATCCTGGCAAGGTCGACGTTGGTGAATACATCACCGTAGAGGACGATGAAGCGCTCGTTGAGGAAATGTTCCAACCGCTTGGCTGCGCCGGCGGTGCCCAGCAGCTCCGGCTCGAAAGAGTAAGTGAGGGTGACGCCAAAGGCGCTTCCATCTCCCAAATAGCTCTGTATGACATGGGCGGCGTGATGCAGGTTGATGGCAATTTCGGTCACCCCGTAGCTTCGCAGCCAGTGAACATGATGCCCGAGCAGCGGCCGGCCTTTGACCGCCAACATCGGTTTGGGAAACTTAGCGGTGAGACTTCCCAAGCGCGTCCCTTTGCCCGCCGCCAGAATCAACGCCTTCATGCTTGCCCTTTCTTCGTCTGCTCGCCGCCCAGGGTTGCGTGCGCTGCCTTTCGCTTGCTCAATATGCGCCGCGCCCCTTGACCACGGCCGGCAGCGTCTGGAAGGCAAGAATCTGAATATCCATCCAGATGCTGTAGTTGCGAATGTAGAACATATCCAGCCGCACCCGCTCTTCGTAAGAGAGGTCCGAGCGACCGGAAACCTGCCACAGGCCGGTCATGCCCGGCTTGACGGTCAGCAGATTGAGCTTCATCCGCCCATAGCGGCTGTGCTCCGCCGGGCTGATCATGCGCGGGCCGACCAAGCTCATCTGCCCCAACAAAACATTGATCAACTGCGGCAGCTCATCCAAGCTGGTGCGGCGGAGAAACCTGCCGACACGCGTGATGCGCGGGTCGTCTTTCAATTTCTGGTTCTTTTCCAGCTCCGATTTCAGCTCAGGATGCTGCTCCAGAATCTCATTGCCGTTGACGTACATCGTGCGAAACTTAAAGGCATCGAAGGGTTTACCACCGACGCCTAGCACGCGACGGCGATAGAGCACTGGCCCTGGCGAATCGAGCTTAATCAGCAGGCTGATCCCTAAAAAGAGCGGCAACAAAAACGGCATCGCCGCCAAAATCACGGTGTAGTCCAGGATCGTCTTTAACAAGGCTTCGCCGCGGGTCAGCCGCAGACGCCGCAGACTTGTCAAAGGAACTGCATTGCGCGTGGTCACTTCCATCCCCGTCGTAAACACCTCGTATAGGCCGGAGGAGAGCCGCATGCGAATGTCCGAATGCTCGCTTGTCAATCGCTCGGAGAGCGTCACGAGCTGCTCGCCGTCGATCGCCGTCGTGGCGATCACCACCTCTTCAACGTTGTACTCATCCAAAATCGCAGGCAGGTCTTGCAGCGCGCCCAACACCTTAAGGCCATGCACCTGCTCGCCGGGCGCGTAGATGTCCTTGCCGTTGACGCTGACGAAACCGGCGATCTCCATGCCGGAGCTGGCGGAGTCGCGCAGTTGATCGGCCAGAGCGACCGCCTCTTGGTTGGCGCCGATGATCACCGTAGGCGAAACGAAATAGCCGTACCGTCGCGCGCGGTAGGCGATGCGTCGCATCGTGAGACGGAAAACGCAGAGCAGCAAGGTGGAAAACACCCAGGCGTAGAGCAGCCATGCGCGTGCAATGACAAACTCCGGGTTCAAAAAGCTATAGACAATGACTGCCATGATGCCCCACGTCACGGCGTTAAAGACGCGCCCATATTCCGCAATGCCGCCGAGCAGGATGTTAAAGTCGTACAATCCGATCAGCGCAAAGATCGCCAGCCAGGTCGGCACGAGCAGCAACGAGAGGAACAGATAGTCTTGCGGGTTCGGCGCAATGTCCTGCGAAATCGCTAGACCTACGGAGAAGCGCAGCCAGTAGGCCAGTGCAAACGCAATCATCAGGACGAAGGCATCCCCTAAAACCAGAAAGAGGCGATAGCGACGCCGCTGCGAGCGAAGCGTTTGACGAGATTGAGACTCGATTTTTTCTGAACGGCCAACCACAACCTTGGCGTTCGCAGACATAAGCTGACTCCACAAGTGGATGACTTGCACTGTGCGATCGGTTTAATATTTACTGCGCTCATTGTAGTTGAAAATTGTTTCTCATTTTCTTACAATCCGCTGACAAGTCATCCGGCGCTTGGTGCAGACGGTCTCATCGCCAACTCGAAACCTGCACCTGTTTTTTGGACGGCCCTCTCTTCTCCACAAAACAGGTCTTTCAGTCGTTGACAATTTCAGCAGACATGACTAGAATCGGATTATGGATGATTCTTCCGGATGTTCTCCTTTGTCATGCCGATTTTGGGCTTCGACAGTCGCGCCACGGTTGGGAGACGCCAAGTCGACTCCTCTCAACCTGTCAGACTCCACCCGCAACGATGGAACTCCAGAGCACGCGCAGGCGTTTTCCATGAAACAGACGCTCATCGGGCGCAACGTTTCATGTTTCCATCCAATCTTCCTCTATCTCTAACCAGGACTTTTGTAGAAAGGAGTAGAGACCATGAAAGTGATGGTCAACGGTCGCAACATCGAGGTGACGGATTACATGCGCGAGTATGTCACCAAGAAAGTCGGCCGCCTCGAACGCTACCTCCCTCAGATCGGCGAAGTGCGCGCCGACCTGACCCAAAATACGACCCGTTCTGCCGATGACCGCTTCACGGCGCAGATCACCATTTGGGCCAATGGACAAATCCTGCGCGCCGAAGAGTCCACAAGCGACGTCTTCGCCTCCATCGACGCCACAGTAGACAAAATCTCCAGCCAGATTCGGCGCTTCAAGGGGCGCCGCTTCGATAGCAAACGCCGCGCCACCCAGGCCGCCATGCGCGAAGTGGAGCGCGTCGAAGCGACGATGCTCGAAGAAGCTGAACCTGAAGAGACGCCAGGCGTGATCATTCGGCGCAAACAGTTTTTGGTGACGCCGATGGAAGAGGAGGAAGCGTTGGAGCAGATGGAGCTGCTCGGACACGATTTCTTCGTCTTTTACAATCCGCAAACGAGCAGCATCAACGTCATCTATCGTCGCAAAGATGGCAATTACGGTTTGCTTATCCCTGTCGTCGCCTGAGCGGTGATGGCGGTTCCAACGCATCACAACAAAACCGGCGCCCGAGCGGCGCCGGTTTTGTTGTGAACACCGGACCTTTCAACCTTTTCAGGGCTTCAGGCGCGTCCTTCTAACCACTGCTCGATCGGATCCGTCGAGCGAACGAGATGCATCCCTGCCGCTGCAAATCGCGCAAACGCCGCCTCCGCTGCCTCGGTGTAGTCGACGACACCGGGTACCACCACCGGCGACATGCAGTCCACCAGCAAGTAAATTTTCTGCAACTGTTCCGGCGCGTCTTGCCGGTAATGGTCCAACAAATCCTGCACTGTCCAGGCGACGCAGTGGCTCTTCGCCTCTCCGGCCACGAGAATTGCGTCAAACGTGCGTAGACGATCGAGCAACTTCTGATTCACGGCGCCAATCGGGGCGCCCTGATGGTCCGATCGCACCTCCGGCTCGATGGCGGAGTAGTTCTCAGTCAGGGGGTGGTTGCCTTTGATCTGAACATCGGGCTGACTGCTGCGGGCGACGCTGTGGAAAAAGATCGCTTCCTCGAAGGAGGCCACCAACGCGTGCCCGATCCCTCCCAGCATGGCGTGATAAGGCCACACGGTCAGGGCGTAATGACCGGATGCCGCCAGCGTGCGCGTGTAGTGCAGGAGATGGGCCTGCACATACGTCGGCTCTAGCCCCAGCGTCGGCCCCAACGCAGGGTTGAAACGCCAGACGCCGCGCTCGATGTCGTCCACCGTAATCTGCGTATGCGGCGCCGGATGCTCGCCGGCCTCGTTGATAAAGAAAAGAGGGTGGAAAATCTGCGCAGCCTGGTGGGTGTCCATCGTGGGAAAGATTTGAGTGATGGCATCCAGGTTGCGGTAGATGAACTCACAGAGCCGGCGATTGTCCTCCACAGCGCCCAAGCCGGAACGTCCGCCTACGAAAAGCTCAAAATCGGGGATGCAAAAGGTGTTCTGCACGTCGATCGCCAGTAAAGCCACGCGAAAACGATCTTCGCCGACCGGGCGTAGGCCATGGCGCCTCGCCCAATCCTTCGCCTCTTTCGCCCGCTCCGCATAGGGAACCCGCCAGACCTCGCCCACTCGCTGCGGATCGTAGTGAGGAGGCAACGGTAATGATGTGCGCATTTTTTCCCTCCGCTGAACTACTGTCTGCTCGACACGGTTAATGTAGATTCAACACTAACCCAATCTTAGCATACCTCTGTCAGACTTGTCCAGGGGATCGGCGCAAAAGGAATTTGACGAATGATTCTGGCGCTTTGCAGGCGCTGCTCGTAGCAGCGCCTACTCGTATTCCCAAGACCTTGCGGGCCACCGAGAACGTGCAGCCGCAGCTACACCATCGTTGCCAGATCATTTTGGAAAATTCAAGGCGCTTCCTGGAGGGCGGGTCAACTACGGAACGTCTATCAAGAGAGAAGTTGCAACGCGCCGGCCAGAACCGTTTGCGCCACTACGTCGTCGGTGAGCGTGTGCGCGTTCAGCTTGAAGGTGGTGATCCCGATCCGCCCGCGCCCATAGGGCATCTCCGCCAGCAGCGAGACCGGCCTGTGGATCCATCCTAGCGCCAGCCCTGCCCAACTGTGCGTGCGATAAGCCCAGGGAGGCAATCCCGTCACTACAAAATCCGGCATGATGGAGGCATATTCCATCTCCAGCAAGGGACTCCCGGGCAGCGCAGCGAAGGGGCCTTGCTTCTTGATCCAAGCAAAGGAGGTCGCCCAATCCCCCTGCCAGTGGGTACCGCTGCGGGCGACGACGGCGCCGGCGGGCAGAGGGATGGCGTCGGGGCCATCGTTGCTTCCCTCCTCGGCGAGCAACAGGAGGGGGGCGCCAGCCTGCACCGCCCGCTCCAACGTCGAGGTGTAGCGCCGGGCGACCAGGATGGCGTCTCCCGCCTTGACGGCCCCTTCCTCGACCCGATAGCCCAGCCTGCGCAGCGGTTCGACCAGCGTCGGGTCGTCTACGACGCGCAGCCATTGCTCGGTGCGCGGCGGGGAGACGCAGGCCAGCTCGACGGCGTTGGCGGCAATCTCTCGACCGTCCGCCGCTAGCCAGCGCGCTTCTAGCCGCGCCATGCCGGGAGCGGTCAACGGCGCCTGTACGACGCCGCCGGGCGCAGGGAGCTGTCCGCTGTAGTCGCCGACGCGCCAGAAGATTACGCCGTCGCTGCTTTCACCGTCGACGCCGAAGCAGCGCATCTCCACCGGAACGGCATCGCCAGGACAGCCGCTCCAACGCTGGGGACGCAACGCCACTACATTGTCCTGATTCAGCGGAACCAGAATTTTTTCCAGCCCCTGTTTGACCTGACGTTGCATCGTGAGCAGGCCGTTGCATTCCCAGTGGACGTCGGTGAATTCCGTGATCACGTAGCCGGCGATAGCCGGATGGAGGCGCATGGTGGTGATTTCGTAGTGCAGACTGCGCGCCATGTGCTCCTGAGAAGCCTGGATGAACGCTTGAAACGATCCAAACACAGCCTCCAGGCCATAGTCGCGAAAACGCAGCGGCATGGCGTGAGGATAGACGATGCCCTCGCCCCACTCGTGGCCTGTCTCGAACCACCACGGATCGCGGCCTTTTTCCTGGATCGTCGCAGGGTCGGGCAAGCCCCAGTTGCCGAACTCCGACACGAGGAGCGGCAAGTCGGCTCTGCGCTCATGAAGATAGTCCTGCGCCCAGACCCAGTCATTGGCACGGCTGGCGAAATCGGCCACCCAGGCGTCCCACTCTGCAGCGTGGTCGGGAATGGCGCGATAGTGATGGAAATCCTCCACGTCGCTTGCGACGTGGGAATTGTCGCAACAGGCGGAGTTATCCACGATCAGTCGCGTGGGATCGACCGTTTTGGCGAAGTGATAGAAGTCCGCCAACCAGCGGCGATGTTCAGGGTTGCGCGACAGATCGGTTCCCCAGTCTTCGTTGACCAACGTCCAGGCGATGATCGATGGATGATTCCAGTCGCGCTCGACCATGGCCTGGAAGGTTTCCTTGATGCGGCGGTCGGCGGCTTCGGTCAATAGTACCCAGTTGGGAATTTCCGTCCAGATCAGCAGGCCCAGCCGGTCGGCCACGTCATAGTACCGGGGGTCTTCGATCTTGATGTGCGTGCGCAGACAGTTGAGACCCAGCGCCTTGGCTTTGCGCGCCTGATCTTCGAGAAACTCTAGGCTGGGCGGCGTGTAGATCGTTTCCGGATAGTAAGCCTGGTCGAGCGCCCCGCGCAGGTAGATCGGCTCGCCGTTCAGATAGATGCGCCCGTTTTTTGCCTCCACCGTGCGAAAGCCACAGGTGGCGGCCAGGCGATGATGCACGGCGCCGTCGAGCATGATGGCCGCCTCCACCGTGTAGAGGTGGGGCGTCTCCGGACTCCAGAGGAGCGGTGCGTCATTGAGTGCGACGCGACCTGCACCGGTTCCATCGAGGGCAGTTTCGGCGATGCGTCGTCCGTCCGGCGCGCGCACGGCGACGCGCACTTCGGCGGAGGAGGGTAGGAGTGCGCTGAGAACAGCCTGAATCTCGATCGTCCGCTCGGCGGGGAGAGGCGTCAGCCGCAGACGCACCAGGTGCAACGCTGGTCGCACCTCCAACCACACGCTCTGCCAGAGGCCGCCGATGGGGCCGTACCAGCATTGTTTGCCGTGAGGAATTTCACTGAAAGGAAAGTGCGGGAAGCGGCTACGGTCATCGTCGGGGTCGGCGACGCGCACCACGAGCACATTTTCGCCCGTGCGCAGCGCCGGGGCGACGTCGAACTCAAAGGGGAGATAGCCGCCCTCATGTTCGCCGATGCGTTGGCCGTTGAGCCAGACGACAGCGTGATAATCTACGGCGCCGAAGTGAAGGATTGCGGCCTTGTCGGTCAGATCGCCCTGCCAGTCGAAGCGGCGGCGATACCAGGCTACGCCGCTGTAGTGACGCAGGTCGTCGAACTGCGCTTGCCAGGGGACGGGCACGCGCGCGGTGCGCCACTCTTGAATCAACGTCACATCATCATCGCCGGCCGGATCGACCTGAAAATCCCAGAGGCCGTCGAGAGACATTTTAAATGTCTGGTTCATCATAACGAAGCTAATCCTTTTGGCTTTTGATGAAAAATTTGAAACGATAAACTGGAATGCGACTTTATGGCTCCGCTTCGGGTCTGCGAAAGAGCGGTTTTCCTGCGTCAAAATCCACTTGCGCCAAATAAAGTCGACGCATGCCGGCGGGGTATCCCACATACGGCTCGCGCCAGGCATGGTACGCAACCCACAACTTGCCGCTGGCATCGCGGAAGAAGGAGGCGCCTCCAGGGCCAACGTGTC
>CALFWA010000061.1 GCA_937928035.1 uncultured Caldilinea sp.
CCGATTGCAAACGCCAGGAAGATGGCGAATGCAACCCACAGAAGCCAATGCTTACGAAAATCGACCACTTCTCCATAATAATAGGCTGAAATGATTTTGTCTAATTAACCTCGCCTCTTTCGCCCGACTCAATGCGTGATCACCGTCTAGAAGGCGCATTTTTTGCTTCTCCACCTCAGAACAGGCTGTCTTTTCAAATGGTTTCGGAGACAACATCCTCCGCAACAGGAGATACATCATCCCGTTCATGTCGTTTCAAGTAACGGGAAACAGCTATACTGACTACAAACATCGCAGCGGAGAGGAGCAACATCCGCCAGTCGAGGCCAGGCAGCTCGCCGTTCAAGAAAAGACGAGACAGGTCCTCCGGCGCAAGCGAAGCGCCCATCCACACAAAAGCGAGGGTGCCTGGAATCGAGCCCAACGCCGTGGCCAGCAAAAAAGGCCCGTAGCGAATGCGCAAAAACCCGGCCAAATAGCTCACCAGGTCATAGGGAAGAAAGACGCAGCGCATGATCAGCACTGTTTCAAAGCTGCTCTGACGCATGCGCAAAGCATAGCGCTGCACCACTCCTTTCCTGGCGGCCTCGTTCGGGAGTTCCTGACCCAAGGCGCGCCCGATAAAAAAGGCCACGGTCGCAGATAGATTGGCGGCAATCACCGTCCAGACGACGCCCCACAGGGGGCCGAAAAGGAAACCGCCTGCAAGCGTCAGCGCCACCGAAGAAAACAATGTCAACGGGCGCAGGGCGTAGAGGAGCAGATAGACCCACGGCGCCCAAGGGCTGACCTCTCCCCACAGGACGACGCTCAGGGCCAATTCAGCAAAATTCTGCTCATTTGCATGCATGAAGAAAAGCAATGCAGCCAGCGCGCCGCCCCAAATGGCTGCAGCCACTATCTTTCGCCAGTGCTTGACCCACCAAGAAGTGTGCATCATAGCCTGAATTATCCAGGCTATGCCTGTTTTGCGCTGTAAGTGCACCTACTGCTCCTCCCACTGCGTCTCACCTTCCCACAGATCATGGCAGAGGCGTAAGGTGCGGAGATCGTGTTCGGCAGGGAAATTAAAAATCTTGCATGCATGGTGAGGTAGCACCCAGAAGGCGTCGATCACGGCCTCCATCTCGTCTGTGAGGCCTGCATACGCCGCTCGCAGGTCATACTTGCCCGCCTCCAGCTCCAGAGGCGCATCGAACACCAGGTCAAGCCAGAGGTAGTCGCGATCGGGCGAGGTGGCTTGAGCGACGATTGCCTGATGAAGCGGTTGCGCTGACGCCTCCTTCGCCGGCGTCAGCGCAACGGAAAAGGCGACGTCCAGCGGAGAAACTGTTCGGGCGCTTGCTTCCGCCTGAAGCGGATCGACCTCCGTCACAAGCTCCAGCGGCAGGAGGTTAGACGGCGTATCGGGGTCAAGCCCAGACCAGTTGATGAAACCGCTGAGGCCAAATCCCATGCCGGCGTCGAAATACAGCCGAGAGCGCTTTGCAGGATCAAAGTTGTTCAGGCTTTTCCAGGAGATGGCGGCTTCGTAGCGATAGCCGTGCTCCGTTTCCAACCAGGCCAGCCTAGCTTGCGGCTGAAACGCCTGCGCCCGCCAGTTCCAGACCTGCGGCCCCATCGGCGTCTGCGCCAGCGTCAGCTTGGCGTCGAGGCTGCGACGGTCGCCGAACAAGTTGAAATAGAGCCAGAGCGCATCCCCTCGCCACACCGAAGGGCCAACCTCGGGTTGGACGTGCTGCTCGTCGAACACCTGGGCGGCCACGTACAGATTCGTCTCGTCCCAAAGAAAAGCAAGCCGAAAACTGGCCTTTTCCGCTCCAGGCCAGGCGCTCGCGCCGCGCAGGATGTTCTCCGGACGGTCGACGCTCGCCCACTGCGCCTCCGACCACTCGGCGAGGTCGCCGTCGATCTGGATCGGCTGGAAAGTGCGGGCTGCCTGCACGACTCGCTCCGGTTTGGGTGCGGCGCGCACGAGGTGGGATGCGTAGAAGATGTACGCCCCTTTCTCCTCGATTTCAAGCGTGGCCGAAATCGCATCCCCGCGACGCAGCGCGTAGAAGCGGTCGTTGGAAAAGCGCGCCTCTCCGGTCCAACCCCGACGCCCGTAGACGGGAGCGCCGGCAACGCGACGTGCGTTTTCAGCCTCTATAATCTGGCCGACGTGCGAACGCTGCGGCCTGGCCTGATAATAGCGCGTAACCAACGGATGATCCTCCACCATGAACAGCGCAAGCAGCGCCTCGATGGTGGACTCTGCGCCGGCGTTGCGATTGACGCGGAAAGGCGTCGGCCCGTCGATGCCATCGAACGTTCGCCCCGTCTCCGGGTCGTACATGGCGACACCGGCCATGTTGTTACCGAAGAACCAGGCGTTGCTCAAGCCGGCGTACCGCAAATATTTTTCATCGCCTGTGGCTTGAAACAGCTCCCAGAAACCGGCGGTCATCACCTCCACGCCGTAAGCGATCTGGCCGCGGCGCATCGGCAGCGGCAACATTTCGTTGAGAAAATCGGTGGCGAGCAGGCGCACGTAGAAGCCATCCGCCGACGCCTGGGCGCTCTTGATCCAGTCCTGGCGACCGAGCAGGCGACCGGCCAGCGCCAGCGCATGCACCTGATGGCTTCCCCAGGCGTGCCAGAGCGCAGTAGAGGTGGTCGTGGAGGGAAACGCGCCGAACGGGTAGCGCCGGCTGTCGCCCAGACGATAGTTGGCGATGCCGTTGGCCAGGTTGGTCATCAGGTGGCGGGTGCGAATGTTCGGGTTGGCCTCGTAGTAAGTCGCCAGCCCGATCACCGCCAGCGCGCTCAGGTCAGAGCCGTTGCCGAGCAACCAGGCGGGGACGGGAACGCCGTGCAGTTGATTATAGGCGCCGACCGGCCCGATGACGCGAGCCAGCGCAGCCTCCCCGCGCAGGTAGGCCTCTTCCAAGCGCAAGGCGTAGTCAGGGTCAAGCGCTCGAAAGACGGGAATGGCGCTCGCCAGCGCCCATTGCGCCCTGGCCGCCCACCAGCTCCAGGATTTGAAGCTGGTGGCGCCGTCGCGATTGATGGCGCCGCTGCGGTCCAGCACAAAATTGTAATACTCTCCATCCTCGGCCTGCATGTAGAGGACGAAATTGAGCGCTGCACGCGCCAGATCAAGCGCATGAGCATCTCCGGTGCGCTGATAGTGCAGGAGATAGACCAGCGCCGCGCGGGCGACGTCGTCCACGCAGGCGATCCCCTCGCCGGATGCGTCCACCCAACCGTAGTTCGGCGCCTCGGAGTAAATGTGCACAAGCGCAATCGGCTCACCATTCCACTCCACGATCTCGGTCAGGTGTTGCAGATGCGCAAGATTGATCATTCCATCGCGCAACGGATGGGGGACAGGCGTCGGAGCAGGATCGAGTGAGTTCGGCAAGATCAAGTCATCGGATGACATCGGGCTGTTCGACCTCGAGAAAGATGACGCCGACGCAAAGCCGGGCAACAAGATAGAGGCGAGAAAAGCCAACAAGAGCAACCTGCGATGCGCGCATCTGTCCTTCATCTTTTCCCCCTTTGCGCCAAAACATAGACTGCCTATATCGTATCGCCTTCCTGTCCCTTTGCAAAGCGCGCGTCTGTTTTCTAGGGCGCAAACAGAGAGTGGCGGAGCAGTTGATTTCCTCTGTGGGCGGCTTCTCCGAGACGCTCGCTTTTGCCGCCAGCCCCTTGCTTCCCTTCCACCGCCCGCTCCGTAGACTTTCCCACAGAGCCCATCTCAAAAGCGGCGTATCGTACGGTCAAGTGAACGCCTAGTCCCTCAAGTTTGTGAGACATTGCCGATTTTGGCACGCGCTGCGAAACCGTTTCGTCATCCTGCGGAGTATTTCATGCATCGCATCCAACATGATTCTGGCGAGCATCCTAATGAAGCTGTGGCCGCCGACGCCGATCGCCGCCTGCTCGCCAACGTTCGCCCGCCCGACTGGAAAAACCCCAAGCCTTCCGGCAAATACAATCTCGTCGTCATCGGTGGTGGGTCGGCGGGACTGGTGGCCGCCGTCGGAGCGGCGGGGCTAGGCGCCCGGGTGGCGCTGATCGAGCGGCGTTTTCTGGGCGGCGATTGCCTCAACGTCGGCTGCGTGCCCTCTAAGGCGGTGATCCGGTCGGCCAGGGTGGCGGGAGAGATCGCCCGCGCTCCTCACTTCGGCGTGCAGGCGGAGGGGGTGCGCGTCGATTTCCCTCAGGTGCTGGCGCGGATGCGTCGCGTGCGCGCCGAGATCGGCGAACATGATTCGGCGCATCGCCTGGTCAGGCTGGGCGTCGACGTCTTCTTCGGCGAAGCGCGTTTCACAGGAGCGCATGCCGTCGAGGTGGATGGGCGGACGTTGACCTTCAGCAAGGCTTTGCTCGCCACCGGCTCGCGACCGACCGCCCCGCCGATCTCGGGGCTGGCCGAGACCGGCTATCTCACCAACGAAACGATCTGGAACCTCACCGAACTGCCACCGCGCCTTGCCGTAATCGGCGCAGGTGCGGTCGGCGCAGAGCTGGCGCAGGCCTTTCGTCGCTTCGGCAGCGCGGTGACGCTCTTCGACGCCCTGCCGAAGCTATTAGGCAGGGAGGACGAGGACGCCGCCGCATTGCTCCGTCGCGTTTTTGAGCGCGAAGGAATTGCACTGGCATTGGGCGCCGAAATTCTCCAGGTCGCCCCCGTCGATAATGGCAGGCAGATGGTGTATCGACTCGATGGAGAAACACACGTGCAGGTTGTCGATGAAATCCTGGTGGCGACGGGGCGAACGCCCAACCTGGAAGGGCTGAACCTGGAAGCGGCCAATGTAGCCTACGCCGAACAAGGCGTCGAAGTGGACGACGCGCTGCGCACCACCAACCCAGACATCTATGCAGCGGGCGATGTGGCTTCCCCGTATCGATTCACACATATGGCGGACGCCACCGCGCGCATGGCGCTGCGGAACGCCCTCTTTCCCGGCCCTAAACAGAAGCTGAGCGATCTTATCATTCCCTGGGCAATCTACACCGACCCTGAGGTGGCCCACGTAGGCATGTACGATTGGGAGGCTGAAAAAGCCGGCGTTCGCGTGCAGACTTTTACACACGCCTTTGCGGAGATCGACCGCAGCCGCACCGACGGCGAGATCGAGGGCTTCGTCAAGATCCATGTGAAGAAAGGGGGTGACGCCATTGTGGGCGCCACGATTGTGGGTCGTCATGCCGGCGAACTGATCAGCGAGATCACCGTCGCCATGCATGGAAGGTTGAGATTGCGCCATCTAGCAACAGCGATCCATCCCTACCCCACCGAAGCGGAAGCTATCCGTAAAGTGGCCGAAGCCTATAATCGCACGCGGTTGACGCCGCCGGTGGCAAAACTCTTCAAAAAATGGTTCGAGTGGCGACGCCGGTAACGCGCAGAATGCAAAAATTAATGGAAAACGTGACAGGGAACTGAAAGTTCTCTTCACCCAATTCTTTTGTAAACTGGCAGTAGATAAATTTTGAGTAAGGTGGTAAACGTTCGAGTTATGGTAAAAAAACGATTCAGTCCAACCATTTGCGGGAACGCATCGCCGACTTCATCGCCGCCCCTGTAGCCCGTTCATTGCAACGACTCCATCCATACTCGCAAACAAAACAATAAGTAAGTTTTAGTCCAGGCTGCTGAAATGAAAGGGCAGGAGGGTTTAGGTATGCGCGTGTTTGAAAAAATGACCAGAACATTTATTCTACTTATAGTTATAGTATTATTCTTTATTGCTGTGTGGGCAATGATGACGCCCGCTGCAGCGCAGGCGGTGACAGATACTCCGGCGTCTCCCGCCGATGCAGCGGTGCGCAAGGCTGCTGTGACGACAAACGTCTTTTTACCGCTCGTAAACGCTGGGACCTCGACAACTGCCAGTTTAGTGCAAAGCGCGTCCGCAGCTGAACTAAAGGCCCTCGTCCCCGATGCGGCAGGATGCCAGGGGGAATGCTACACAGTCGAGTTGGTCAGCGCCATGTACAACGCCTCGGAGGACACGACGACGCTGACCTGGCGCGTGACCAATCGATGCAAATTCGGTCTGAGCCACGTGGCTTTTGAGCTGCCGAAAGGATCGAAAGCAAGTGCACCGGCAAATGGAACCCTCTACACGTCGGCGACAGGCCACCAGTATAAGGTTGAAAACCCGACCAACAATCCCTTCTATAGCATTAAGTTTGAGACGGTCGGCGCAGGCATTGCCAACGGCGAGTCAGACCTGTTCGTGTACACGATCACGGGAGCTTTTGACCCGAATGCAGTGATGAGAGTGCAGGCCAAGGGGGGGCAGCAGATCGATCGTTTTGAACTCAAGCCAGGGGTTTGCACGGTTCCCGTCACGCCCGAGCCGACGCCTGTCACGCCCGAGCCGACTCCGGTGACTCCCACGCCAACCCCAGGTGCACCCGAGCCGACGCTGACCTGCGAGCGGATCATCGTCAACTATCATCGTCCGCTCACCAACGGCGATCACATCAATATGACGATTCGCAGCGGCGCCAGCGAGTTTCAGGTCAACGCCTACGTCGACTTGAATATCGCCGGCGGGTATAACGGCATGGGATTGCGCTTCAGTGATGGCTCCACGCGTCCACTCACTCAAGCCGAAATTCAGTCAGGAGTGATTGACTGGGCGTATCCGACGCACGCCCACATCGTGGCGCTCAACGGCGCCCCATTTGAGGTCATCTTCCTCCAGGCGAACCAGCACGATAGCTGGCCGGGTTTGCACTGCGGCGGCGAGCCGACTCCCGTCACGCCCGAGCCGACTCCCGTCACGCCCGAGCCGACTCCCGTCACGCCCGAGCCGACTCCCGTCACGCCCGAGCCGACGCCTGTCACGCCCGAGCCGACTCCCGTCACGCCCGAGCCGACGCCTGTCACGCCCGAGCCGACTCCCGTCACGCCGGTCGGCAGCCTGGCCGTCGCCAAACGAGTGGTCTGGGGCGCCGTTGCAGCGACAGAGACAACCTTCACCATCTGCATCCAAGGGCCCTCCTTCCCCAACGGCGCTGAAGACGGCGCCTGCCATACCTTTGGCCGAGGGGGCGGCGTCCATGTCTGGAGTGGATTGACGCCGGGTGATTATCGGGTAATCGAAATCAACGTCGACACCGACCGCTGGACGGTCGATGGAAGCGGC
>CALFWA010000062.1 GCA_937928035.1 uncultured Caldilinea sp.
GGCTCCAGGGCGCCCGCCTGACCGCCTGGGAACTGATGCGCGCCGAGATACCGATGCATCTGATCGCCGACAATGCTGCCGGCCATCTGATGCGCACCGGTCAGGTGGATGTCGTGATCTTCGGCGCCGATCGCGTGGCAGCCAATGGAGATGTGGCCAACAAGATCGGCACCTACAAGCTGGCCGTGGTAGCGCGCGAGAACGGCATTCCCGTCTACGCCGCAGTGCCCACTAGCACGATCGACTTGAGCCTGATCAGCGGCGATGAGATCCCAATCGAAGAGCGCAGCGCCGACGAGGTGACCCACATCGATGGCGTCGCCATTGCGCCGGCAGGCGTTCCGGTCTACAATCCTGCCTTCGATGTGACGCCACATCGTTACATCACGGCGATCATCACCGAAGAGGGTGTCTGTTATCCGCCTTTTGATTTGAGTTTGCGCCGCGCCAAGGAAGCGGCGGAAGCGCGGCGAAAAGAGAAATCAATGTAGCGTGTTTCGTAGTGCGTGGTCCGTCGCATGGGGGCTTCTCCAGCGCGAAACGCGCATCACGCCACAAGTGAGCCGACGATGAATCAACTGCGCAGCGTGTGCGTCTACTGTGGATCGAGCATGGGGAACAAGGCCGTCTATCGCCAAGCCGCCGAGGCGCTGGGGCGAGAGATCGTCAGCCGCGGCTTGCGGCTCGTCTACGGCGCAGGCAGCGTCGGGCTGATGGGCGTGCTGGCGCGCACCGTCTATGACCGGGGCGGCGAGGTGCTCGGCATCATTCCCGCAGTGTTGACCGCGCGTGAGGTGGCGGGCGAGCAGATCGGCGAGACGATCGTTGTCGAGAGCATGCATGAGCGCAAAGCGCTGATGGCGCGTGAGGCGGACGCCTTCATCGCTATGCCCGGCGGTTATGGCACGCTGGACGAGCTGTTCGAGGCGATCACCTGGGGGCAGATCGGCATCCAGCGCAAGCCGATCGGGCTTTTCAACGTCAACGGCTATTTCGATCCTCTCTTGCAGTGGGTCGATCTGGCGGTCAAGGAGGGATTCATTCGCCCCCAGCATCGCCAGTTATTCATCGTCAGCGACGAGCCCTCGCTGTTGTTGGAAAAACTGGCCTTTCACGAGCCGCCGGAAGGGGTGGTGAAGCTGCCAGGCAACGGAGATCGATTTGGTTGAGAAGGGGAATTGAGGAAATCGTATGTCTTTCGTGATTACAGGCTCGGTCGCCTACGACTATCTGATGTTCTACCCCGGCCGCTATCGCGAGCATATCTTGCCCGATCAGCTCGACAAGATCAGCTTGAGCTTCCTGGCCGAGTCGATGCGCAAAGAGCGCGGGGGCGTGGCCGCCAACATCGCCTATACGATGAAGCTGCTCGGCGCCGACCCAATTGTCTTCGCCACCGTCGGCCAGGATTTCGGCGACTATCGACGCTGGATGGAGGAGAACGGCTTGCGCACCGACCACATCGTCGAAATTCCCGACGAGTTCACCGCCTCCTTTTTTGTCGGCAGCGACCAGGATCACAATCAGATCGCCATTTTCTACACGGGCGCCATGGCGCGGGCGCGCGACTTCAGCCTGACCTCTCGCGGGCTGCACAACGCCCAGACGGTCGTCATCAGCCCCAACGATCCCGGCGCCATGCTGCGGTACGCGCAGGAATGTCGTCAGCTCGGCGTCCCCTACGCCTATGACCCCAGCCAGCAGATTGCCCGCCTGAGCGGCGAAGAGCTGGCCGAAAGCATCCCCGGCGCAACCTATCTGCTCTGCAACGAATACGAGCTGGCGATGATCCTGAATAAGACCGGCTGGACGCTCGACGAGCTGCGCACGAAGGTGAAGGCGCTGATCACGACGTTGGGCAAGGAAGGCAGCCGCATCCACGTAGAGGGCGAGGAGGTGCGCGTGCCGGCTGCGCAACTCGAGCAGCCGGTGGACCCCACAGGCGCCGGCGACGCCTACCGCGGCGGTCTGTTCGCCGCACTGCTGGCAGGGCTGCCCTGGGATGTGGCAGGCCGCGTGGCTGCGCTGTGCGGCGCCTATGCGCTGGAGCACCGCGGCACCACTGCCCACCGCTTCACACCCGAGGAGTTTATCCGGCGCTACGCCGCCAATTTCGGCCCGGAGCCGAGGCTGGACCGGCTGTTTGCAAATAGGCAAGAGGCTGTGGACGCCTTGCCGGCGACGGACGCACGATGAACGCTGAACGACGCACCCAAATCGCAAGCCTGCTGGCGAGCGACGTCATTTGGTCGGCCTACGCCCTGGCCGATCTGCAGCCGGAGATGGCGCCCTATTGTCGGTGGTTCGTCCACGAAAGCGGAAACAAGCGCGGCGTCGTGTTGCTCTACAGCGGGTTGACGCCGCCGGTGCTCTTTCTGCACGGCGACCCGGCGGCGCTGGAAGCCGCCATCGACGGCGCAACGCTGCCGGAAAAGGTCTACCTTAGCATTCAGGAGGTGCACGAACCGCTGATTGCCAGACATTATCGATGCGTAGAGCGGCGGCCCATGTGGCGCATGGCGTTGCGGGAGGCTCCGTTCGCCGCAGGTGCGCAAAGATGCAGAGGGGGCAGCGGAGAAGATATTTCAGGCTCTTTGTCGCAGCCTTTTCCGGTGGAGACTGGATTGCGGTTGCGGCGACTCACGGCCGAGGACGCGGCGCAGGTGGAGAGGTTATTTGCGCATGGCGGACCGTTCACGCCGGATGCGTTTGCGCCGCGCCAGATCGAGGCCGGCGTCTTTTACGGCGTTGAAAACGCCGAGGGCGAGTTGGCCGCCGTCGGCGGCACGCATATTGTGGACTACGGCGCCCGCATCGCCGCCATCGGCAACATGTACACGCGCCCGGATGCGCGTCGGCGCGGAGTGGGCGCTTCGATTTTGCGCGCTGTCGTCGAAACGTTACAAGCCGGCGGCGTCGAGATCATCGTGCTCAACGTCGATCAACGCAACGGCGTTGCGCAACATCTGTATGAGCAGTTTGGCTTCGCCGTCCATTGCCCTTTCATCGAGGGCGTGGCGGAGATTTTCGTATAGCAAACAGATTTTGAATGAATCAATGGAGAAATTTGCATGAGTGTAGCCACCCAAACCAAATCCTATGAAATCGCCGACATCAACCTGGCCGAGCGCGGACGCTTCCGCATGCAGTGGGCGGCCAGGGAGATGCCCGTGCTCGACCTGATCGAAGAACGTTTCCGCCGCGAGCAGCCGCTCAAGGGGGTGCGCATGGCGGCGGCCATGCACGTTACGGCGGAGACGGCCAACCTGATGCGCGTGTTGCTCGCCGGCGGCGCAGAGGTGGCGCTGGCCGCATCCAACCCGCTGAGCACGCAGGATGACGTCGCCGCTGCGCTCGTCGCCTACTACGAGATGCCCGTCTTCGCCATTAAGGGTGAGACAACGGAACAGTACAACAGCCATCTCAACAGCGTGCTGGACATCAAGCCGCACATCACCATGGACGACGGCATGGATTTGGTCGCCATGCTGCACACGCAGCGCAGCGAGCTGCTGGAGAACGTCGTCGGCGGCACCGAGGAGACGACGACGGGTGTCATTCGACTGCGCGCCATGGCTGCGGCGGGCAAACTCGCGTTCCCGGTGATCGCGGTCAACGACGCGCAGACCAAGCATTTCTTCGACAACCGCTACGGCACCGGCCAGAGCACCATCGACGGCATCATCCGCGCCACCAACATCCTGCTGGCGGGTAAGAACTTTGTCGTCGCCGGCTACGGCTGGTGCAGCAAAGGCATCGCCATGCGCGCCCGCGGCATGGGCGCCAACGTCATCGTCACCGAAGTGGACCCGCTCAAAGCGCTGGAGGCGGTGATGGACGGCTACCGCGTCATGCCGATGCTGGAGGCGGCGAAGATCGGCCATATCTTCTGCAGCGCCACGGGCGACATCAACGTCATCGACGGCCATCACATGGCGGTGATGCAGGATGGCGCCATCCTCGCCAACAGCGGCCACTTCGACGTCGAGATCAACCTCAAGGCGCTGCGCAAGATGAGCGTCAAAATCACGCGCGTGCGCGACTTTCTGGACGAATACACCCTGGAGGATGGTCGCCGGCTCTACGTAGCGGGCGAAGGGCGTCTGGTCAACCTGGCTGCGGCGGAGGGGCATCCCAGCGCCGTGATGGACATGAGCTTCGCCAATCAGGCGCTGGCCGCCGAGTACATCCTCAAGCACGGGCGGGAGCTGGAGCGCAAGGTGTACGACGTGCCCCAGGAAATCGACCAGGAGATCGCCCGTCTGAAGCTGAAGGCAATGGGCGTCGAGATCGACGTCCTGACATCAGAGCAGGAAGCCTATTTGAATGAATGGACGTTGGGGACCGGACATTAAAGTGGAGAAGAGAGAGATGACAACCTTTATGACTTCACCGCGCCTTCTGTTCACGAGCGAATCGGTGACGGAAGGACACCCGGATAAAATGTGCGACCAGATCAGCGATGCAGTCCTGGACGCCGTCATGGCACAAGATCCCTATGGC
>CALFWA010000063.1 GCA_937928035.1 uncultured Caldilinea sp.
GTGACGCTGCCTGAGAGCGGCGAGGTCGAAGTGCAGGTGGAGAGCGTCACGCTGCTGGGCGAGGTGCGTGCGGCTGCGCCGCCGCTGCGGCTCGCCATCCCCACCCCCACGCCGACGGCGACGAGCTCACCGACTCCTACCGCAGGACAGGAAACGAGGGCTCCAGGAGAGGAGCACCCCGGTGAGGCAGAGGGCGTCGAGGTGGAAGTTGCAGCTCCTCTCGACAGGCTGCCGCCTACGGGGATCAATTTCAACGGCTATCCGGCGCAGATTGTCGTAGTTGTCGTCCTCAGCGTTCTCGGTCTGTTTGTATTGAACGATCGGCGCAAAGGGGTGAAATAGGGCGGGGACGTTTTTCGCCCTACTTTCAAACCGGGGGATCGGTTAGTACAGATGATCGGTCAATCCGGGCTCCAGTTCGTCCAGAATATAATGGCGCGCTGTGGTCTCGAGCCGTTTGTGTCCGAGCGCCTTCTGCGCCATGCGCAGGTTGGTGCGCGCCAGCTGCGTGCCGACGAAGCGACGAAAATCGTGCGGCTTGACGTCATTTAGACCGGCCTCCGTCGCATATTTGCGCACCACGCGCCAGATCGCCACGGCGGACATCGGGCGCTCTGAAGCTCGCTCGCCTCGGCCGTCGAAGGCTGTAAAGATGTAATCGCTCTGAACCGGTCGGGCCACTAGCCAGCGCTGAATGTGCGCATATGCTTCGCGGCTGAGCGGCGCCTCGCGAAATTCCACATCATTTTTGCCGCGCACCCACAGGACGAAACCGCCGCCTTTGGAGCGGATGTGCTGCTGCTTAAGCGTCGCCACTTCGCTGACGCGCAACCCGCTGCTCGCCAGCGTCGCCAGCAGGGCGGCGTCGCGCAGGCCGATCAGCCGCTCCATTTCCGGCGCGCTGCATACGGTTCGCATAGTAACAGGCTCGATGCGGGTGCGAGCGTTCTCTTTAATCCGCTCCTTTAACGCAGCCACCTTCACGCCGGAAACATCCTCAAAAGCAGCCGCCGCCTCGTGTGAGATGTATCCTTGTGCCGCCGCCTCTCGCATCACCCGCTTGACCGCGCTCAACATCCGGTTGATGGTGTTGGGACTCATCTTCGTCTCCTGGGCAAGATGCGTGCGCCAACGCGCCAGAGTGGCGGCGTTGAGCAGGGCGTCAAGGCTGCCGGCGAATTTCGCATAGGCTATAAAGTCCCGCTGATACATGGCAATGCTTGAAGGCGCCAGCTGTCCGGCGAGCAGCATCGCGTCGAAGGGATGTAGATTGACTTCGTTAGACTTCTCTGTCGAGCAGGGCGACGCAATGATCTCATTCATGTGAATCCCTTTTAATTAATCTAATTAAAGCATATTCAGGACAGCTTGTCAACAGAAAAAATCGAATAAAAATAATAAAAACAAAATAAATTGACATAAAAATTATTACTTTTAAAAATAAAAATCTAAATTTTCTGCACATCTTAACTTCTCCGAGAGCTTCTCGGATTGGGGAGGAAAACAATCGGGTGAAAAGGATCGCTTCCCAGGCCGCCTTGGGCGTTGCCTTTGCGTCATGTTTGGTCCGATTTGTGACTGAATTGTGTCAAGAAGTCCGAAGCAGAAGACGGTAAGATCGGGGCAGAGATTGTCTACAAAGACCGCATTCGTGGAGTTGCGACAGCGTATTTGCTATGCGAAGTTGTCGGGCTGGTGCCCCTGCGTCGCCAGATTGCTCAATAAAAGGGTCATTTAATTAAGCTATTTGTAGATCACAAAATCGAATCAGGAGCATTGAACGATGATGCAATCCAACCAACGGCAAAATCAGAACAACGCCAAACGGCATCATCTTTCAAAGCGCACACCAACCGTCGGGCGCTCCTTCCATGCGCAGGATTTCACCTGGGAGTTCGGCTGGTCCTTCGACGGCTCCGATTGGATGGGGAAGAACGAGGCGCAACCATCCAGGGAGATTACACCGCTGGACAAAGCGCTGGCATTGGCGGGATAGGCGCTTCGCGCGCTTGGATTTCTAGGGTTGCAGAACGCTTGACGCCTCATCCGCCAGGAAGCCTGGATTTCCTGGCGGATGGCGGGCGATGGATTTAGTTTCCTCTTGTTTTGCAGCGCACCCCTCTCGTGCTATAATTTTTTTACATTTTCTTTTCGTGCAGAAATCCTATCCCATATCCGTTTCAACGATTGTCGCTACGCACATATCTTGCTCGCCCTGCCAGCATCGCTACGAGTGAGGCAACATCAGCTCGTGCCGCCTCAATGGTCGCCTGTCCCTCCTGGCTCATCTTCTCGTTGCGAAGCCTGGCAGTTTGTAACCACAAGTCACCACGGAGGGGGAAAATGATTCGCACATCTTCATTGACTTCTAAACAACAGGTGCATCCATGGTTGCGCCCGGTTCACGTAACTTTGGTTGCATCTTATACATCTCCTTTGCTCGACAACGCCCTTTCTGGGTTGCTGGATGCTTTTCGCGCTGGCGGTCATCTGATTCAGGAGGCGCCCGATGAGACCACCGATTTGTTGATCGCGTCTGCGCCGTTTGGCCGCCCACTTGCCTGGCGAGAGGCGGTGCTGTTTACTGCGCGACGACGTTTCGGTTTGAATCGCGTTCCCACCGTGCTCACGCTTGTTCACGCGCTTCCTGACGAATTTCATCGCCATCTTGATCATCTGAGACGCATCCTGCGCACATCTTCCCCTGATCCGACGGATTTTGCCTTTGAGGGGTTGTCTCCCTCAGCCTTCGAGGTGCTTGTTGAGCAAGGAAAGCGCGGCGGGCCGATTCTGGCGTTGGAGCGAATCGTGCAGGCGCAGGCCAAAAGCATTCGCGTGCTGCTGCTCATAGGCGAGGATCATCCCGAAGAGGCCTATCTCTTCGATTTGGTGGGCGCCTATCCACGCTTGTCGCCCTCGGAGGGAGAGGCCTTTTACCATGACCTGGTCTTGCGCATCGCCACCGTGCTCAGCACCCGGCAGATCACCGAGCATGAGGTGGTGGGGGAGCCGATTCCCGCCGAGGAGTGGAGGTTGCTCGAGACGCCGCTCCACATGATCGAAGCTGCGGGCGAATTCGGTCTACGGCGTTTCTTCGATCCTGCGGTCAAGATCACCGACTTGGTGGCAGTGCCGTCGATCGGAGAGGTGCTCGCCGAACAGTACAGCGAAGGATGTTTCGCCACCTGGGAGCCGCGGCTGCCCGGTTTGATCTCAACCGTCACCGGCAGCGCACGGCCGGTGGATAAGGACAACATCACCGCCGATGACCTGGCCGTGATCGTGGGCATCCGTGACGATGGACGCGGCGCGCTGGTGCGCCGCGTGGAGGGACATCGCAACGATCCCCCTTCCTCGGAGGCGGTGGAGATGTTTTTGCTAGACCGATCGCTGCCCACGGTCTCAATCTCCATGAATGGAGAACACTACAAGGCGCCGGTTGTGCGTTCAAAGTTGCACGGGCATCGCGGCGTTGCCGCATATCATCCCGATTTCGTGGAATTTGTTCCGCTGGATGAGCCGTACTATTTTTATCCCGTCTCCTGCGCCACCGAAGCGCAGGCGTATGGCATCTATCATGCGTTCTCGCGCGCCGAGTGTTTGCGTCATCCCGAGGATCCGCGCCTGGCGGCGTTTACGATTTTACCGGGGCATGGCGTGATGATCGTTGAGAAGTGGGCGCCCGGCAAGCGTCCCTTCCAGGTGCTGTGGGAATATATGGACGCCGGCTATCTGGAGATCGAACCGCGGGTGCCGCAAGGTGCATTGACCTTCGTGGCGGGCGCAGACGGACGGCGACATCTGCGTGACCTCATGCCGGTTCCCTATGCCGAGCTATAGCTCCACCGGTGGAGCCTTGACATGCGCGCCATCTATGTAGACAAGCACATTCCGCGCGTCCTACTCACCAAAGCCATCACCCCGCTTTGGCCCGGGTTCGTCTGGACGCCCTTTTCGGCTGCGCGCGCCGCAGAGTTCCCCGATCCACCGCTGCCGGGGCCTCGCTGGCTGCGCGTGCGCAATCTGGCCTGCGGAATCTGCGCCTCGGACCTCTCGCTGCTCTTCGTCCACGCCGATCCGTCCATCGCCCCTGCAGCCCTGCCCGGCCTCTCCCGCTTCTGGCTCGGCCACGAGACGGTTTCCCTCGTGACCGAAGTGGGGGCGGGCGTAACCCGTTTCCGGCCAGGTGACCGCGTGCTGATGGATACGCATTTCGCCGGCGCCAACTGCGAAACGCTCGAGATGGAGCCGAAATGTCGTTACTGTGCGCAGGGGGACTATCATTTTTGCGTCAACAAGTCAGAGCCTGGGCCGCGCGGGATCGGCGGCGGCTTCGGCGACGCCTACATCACCCATGAGAGTGCGGTGTATCCGGCTCCGCCCGACCTCGATTGCGATCAGGCGCTGTTGGTGGAGCCGCTCTCCATCGCCGTGCATGCGGTGATGCGCTTTCCGCCTCAGGCCGGCGACAAGGTGCTGGTGATCGGGGCGGGCATCATCGGCCTGCTGGTGACCATGGTGGTGCACGCCCTTGCGCCGCAGGCCGAGATCACCGTGCTCGCCCGCCATCCGCATCAACAGCGAATGGCCGAGAAACTGGGCGCAAAGCGCATCCTCTCTTGCGCAGAGTATGGCGCTGTCGCTCGAATCACCGGCGGCAAGCATTTCTCGGCGCCGCTTAACCGAGGCGTAGTGGTCGGCGGGTTTGATCTCATCTACGATTGCGTGGCCGATCCACGCACGACCAACGATGCGCTGCGTTGGGTGCGGGCAGGCGGAACTGTCGTGATGATCGGTGCGCATATGGCGCCGATGCCTCGCATTGACCTGACGCCCGTCTGGTATCATCACGTCAACCTGGTCGGCTCTTA
>CALFWA010000064.1 GCA_937928035.1 uncultured Caldilinea sp.
TTGCCGGCGGCCAACTGGCGCGCTGCGCCGTTGCCGAACGTGAAGTGGAGCGCACCCGCCTGTCTGATCGAAGATCGCCCTCGCTTTGGCTGGCGCGGCTGCATGATCGACACGGCCCGTCATTTTGCGGCCAAACACACGATCTTGCGCTTCATCGATCTGCTGGCCATGCACCACATGAACCGGCTGCATTTGCACCTGAGCGATGATCAGGGCTGGCGCGTGGAGATCAAGGCGTTTCCGAAACTCACCGAAATCGCCTCGCACCGTCCGCACACCGGCCTGGGCTTCGCCACCTCCCCGAACGATCCGCACGATGGAACGCCGCACGGCGGCTATTACACTCAGGATGACCTGCGCGAGATCGTCGCCTACGCAGCCCTGCGCGGGATCATCGTCGTGCCGGAGATCGATCTTCCCGGCCATGCGCGCGCCCTGGTCGCCGCCTATCCAGAGTTCGGCTGCAACCCCGCTCAAAGAGTGGAGGTGGCGACTTACTTTGGCATCAGCTCCGATTTGGTCAACCCGTTGCCGCACACCATCGCCGCGCTGGAAACGATCCTGGAGGAGCTGTTGGCCATCTTCCCCTCGCCCTGGATTCATCTGGGCGGAGATGAAGCGCCGCTTGACCCATGGCGCAATTCCCCCGAGATTCGCGCCCACATGGCTGCGCTCGGCGTCGAAAGCGCAGAAGCGATGCGCACTTGGTTCACTGCGCACTTTGCGAAGTTCCTGGCCGACCGCGGGCGACGTCTGATCGGGTGGGATGAGATCATCCATTACGGCGGCTTGACCCCGGGCAGCGCCATCATGTCGTGGCGCGGAGAAAAAGGCGGCATGAAAGCGGCCGCCGCCGGCTACGACGTCGTCTTGGCGCCTGTCTTCCCCACCTATTTCGACTACGCCCAGGACGACGGCCCGGATGAACCGCTGGCCATCGGTCAGTCGGTGACGCTGGAGGACGTCTACAGCTATGAGCCTTTGGCGCGCTGGGAGGACAAAAACACCTTCCACCACGTGTTGGGCGTGCAGTGTCAGCTCTGGCGGGAGGTGATCCTCGACGAGGCCCATCTCGAATATATGGCGTTCCCCCGGCTCTGCGCCCTGGCCGAGGTGGGCTGGAGCGAGCGTCGCGAACCTTTCTCCGCCTTTCGCGAGCGCCTGGCGCGTCACCTGGAGCGTCTGGATCACTACGGCGTCAACTATCGGCCGCTGGAGGGGCCGCGTCCCTGGCAAAAGGGCGGAACAGGGCGCAAGGCCTATCAGCCGCGCTTTAACCTGAAAGAGGCGTTGGCGCATCTCGATCGCTGGGCGGAATCGGGCGAACCGCCGGCCGAGCATCTGTCGCAGGAGAGCGGCGCCTGAGTTGAAACCAAACGCAGCGGGCGCATCCCTGTTTGCGGGTGTAACCGCACGGTTTTATACTCTATATGCCGAAAAACCAACTGTGCAGCCCCTGGAAGACTCTGTCGCATAGACAAGATCGAACGCAAAGGAGCGCCCTGTGTTGCAACGCACCCCACTCTACGAAATCCATGTCGCTCTGGGCGGGCGCATGGTGGAGTTTGCGGGCTTCGAGCTGCCCGTGCAATACCCCCCCGGCCCCACCGTCGAACATCACGCCGTGCGCACGGCGGCGGGCCTCTTTGACATCGACCATATGGGACAGTTCGAGCTGGCCGGGCCCGACGTCGTCGAGTTCTTGCAACAGATTCAAGTGTGGGACGTCGAGCAGATGGCGGAGGGAGACGCTCACTACAGCCTGCTGTGCTATGAAGACGGCACCGTCGTCGATGACATCTTCCTGTATCGACTCCCAGGCCGTTGGCTGATGGTCGTCAACGCCGCCAATCGCGCCAAGGACTGGGCCTGGATCGAACACCATCTGGGGCGCTACGACGTGGCCCTGATCGAGCGATCGGACGATCTGGCCATGTTGGCGCTGCAAGGCCCCAAAGCGGAACAAATCTTGCAAAAGCTGACGGACTATCCTCTCCATACGGTGGCCACGCGCACTGCCATCGAGACGCAGATCGGCGGCCTCCATGTCATCGCCGGGCGCACAGGCTATACAGGCGAGGATGGCTTTGAACTGTACGCGCCTGTTGACCGCGTGGTTGATTTCTGGAATCTATTGCTGGAAGCGGGCAAAGAAGAGGGATTGCTGCCCTGCGGCCTGGCGGCGCGCGATAGTCTCCGTTTCGAGGCGTGCATGCCCCTTTACGGGCACGAGCTCAGTGCAAAGATCACTCCTCTCGAAGCGCGCCTGGGCTGGACGATCTCCTGGAGCAAGCCTTTCATCGGGCGCGACGCCCTGCTCAAGGTGCGCCTGGAAAAACCGGAGCGACTGCTGGTGGGCCTCGAAATGATCGACAAAGCCGTGCCGCGCGAGGGTTACCCGGTCGCCGTGGACGGCAAGATTATCGGCCACGTCACATCGGGAATGAAAAGCCCGACGCTGGGCAAATTCCTGGCCATGGCTTACGTCCCGACGGAGCACAGCGCAGTCGGCGCCAAAGTGGATGTCATCGTGCGAGGCGAGCCCAAACAAGCCGTCGTCGTCAAGCGGCCCTTCTATAAGCCGCGCTACAAGTAACCAACCCAACCAATTCCCCACTCAGGAGGCAAAGATGGCGAAATACAAACTGGACAAAAGCGTTAAATACGCCAAAACCCACGAATGGGTGCGCATCGAAGACGGCGTCGCCGTGATCGGCGTCTCGGACTATGCACAGGATGCGCTCAGCGATGTCGTGTATGTGGATTTGCCGGAAGTCGGCGACACGGTGACCGCGGGAAAACAGGCGGCCACGGTCGAATCGGTCAAGGCGGCGGAGGACGTCTATGCACCGGTCAGCGGCGAGGTGATCGAGGTGAACACAGCGCTGGAGGACACGCCGGAAATTATCAACGAACGCCCCTATGACGCATGGTTTTTCAAAGTTAGGCCGACGGATGCACTTGAACAGGAACTGGCCGCACTCATGGAGCCGGAAGCGTACGACAAATATGTCGAAGAGCTGGAATAGGTGTAGAATCGCAGCAGGGCGCAGCACTCCGCACGCAGTATCGATGGGTCGAAGGCGCTCGTTGCAACGCTGAAAAGAGCCGCAACAGGGTGGAAGACCCGTTGCGGCTCTTCTGGTTTTCGGTGCAGAAGGAAGATTGCGTACTACGTCTTGCGTTTGTTTGTGATAGGATTCCGGCTATCATTGCCATGCAGCCAACCGGGCGTTCCGACAAAATCGCCCTGCGTTGTGCAATGATGAGTCTTCATCGGCTCCCAAACACACAGACCAGGGATGAGATCAGGCGATGGACGTTCAGCCTGGCGACCGCATTGCGCCGCAGTGGAAGGGATTGCTGCGCTCCATCTTCGTATACTACTGGAACCCGATCAAGTTGCGTCGGATGCGCAAATTCTATGCGCAGTTCATTCGGCCGGGCGACCTTTGCTTTGACATCGGCGCGCATGTCGGCAACCGCCTCTTCATCTGGAGGGGGCTGGGCGCGCGCATCGTAGGCGTGGAGCCTCAACCTGCCTGCATGCGCTTGTTGCAAAGCTGGTACGGCCGGATGCCTGAGATCGCGCTGGTTGAGGCCGCAGTGGGGGCTGCGCCGGGGGAAGCGACGCTTTTTATCAGCGCCAACGCGCCGACCGTCTCGACGCTTTCATCGCAGTGGATCGAGACGGTGCAGCAAAGCGATTCTTTCGCTCACGTGCGTTGGGATGGAGCCGTCACCGTGCCCGTGACGACTTTGGACGAGTTGATCCAGCGCTTCGGCGAACCGACTTTTTGCAAGATCGACGTGGAGGGATACGAGCTCGAGGCGTTGCGCGGGCTTTCTCGGCCGCTCGCTGCGCTTTCGTTTGAATATATCGGCGCCGCCAAGGCGGTGGCGCTTGCGTGCGTTGACTATCTTGCTACGCTGGGCGCATATGAGTTCAACTGGTCTCCAGGGGAACAACATCGCTGGGGATCGCCGCGCTGGCTCTCGGCGAACGAGATGCGGCGCTGGCTGGAGACACTGACCGAGGCCTCTGGCTCAGGGGACATCTATGCGCGGCGGATGTGAGGGACGGGTGCGAGTATGGTCTATGATGAACGGCGTCTGATCGGCGAGTTGCGCAGGCAATGGCTATGCGTTGCGCTGATCTATGTCAGCGTGCTTGGCCTTGGCTATTGGGTTTTATGGCGCGCCTGGTCGACCGCAGATGCGTTGCAGTGGCTGCTGCTGGCGACGCTGGCCATGGCTGTGCAAATGATTGTGCTCTGGTGGGCGCTGCGCT
>CALFWA010000065.1 GCA_937928035.1 uncultured Caldilinea sp.
GCGCCGGCGCACGGAACTGATCGAACATTGGCAGCAGCAACGTCAGCCAGCCGTGCACCACCGTGTAAATCCCAAGCGCCAGCAAAAGGCCGAAAAGCGCCAACGCAGCCCACATCCATAACCTCCGCCGCTGTTCGGGCAGCGCCAGGGTAAGGCCGCAGAACGCCAGAATAAGGGTGGGGACGCCTAGATAAGGCAGCTCGACGCGCTCCCACAGGCTCCAGTGCAGGCCGGGGCCGCGACCGAAGAGCGAAGGGGTGATCAGGCCGGCAAGCATTTGCGTCGGCGCCAGCGAGAAGGCCACGGTGTCCTGATAGGTGAAATCGCTCCGCACGGCGTAGCGCGTCAGCTCCAACGCAGGCAGCAAGATCGGCGCCAAGAGCAGAGCGGCCAGGAACATCGTTGCAAGCAACATGCCGAGTGGCCGCACCAACGCGTAGTCGAATCGCCTTCGCTCCTGAAAATCGGACACAAGCCAGCCAACGGTCAAAACAGCCAGCGCCAACCCGATGTAGAGGGTGCTCTGGGCGTGCCCGGCGTAGCTTCCGACCGCAAGCAGCGCGGCTGCGACGCCTGTCCATCCCCAGTGTGCGAGCATCACCCCTCTTGCAAACGCCGCCAGCACCCACGGCGCCCAACTGAGCACGGCGATCAGGTTGAGATTGCCGAAGTGGATCAACAACGGATCGGCGAAGGCGAAGGCGACTGCGGCGAAAAAAGCGGCGGAGCGGCTGACGCTGCGCATCGGCCAGCGCAACGTGCGCAGCAACACATACATGCCCAGCCCGGCCCAGTAGAGGTGAGCGGCGCTCATCCATTGCAACGCTGTGTAAGGGAACGCCGGGTTGATCAAAAAAAGCAACAGGTTCGGCGGATAGAGAAAGCCCGCCTGAATGTCGCCGATGAACGGCGCGCCTCCATACAGCGTGGGGTTCCATAGGGGCAGGCGGCCCTGGCTCAACTCGGCGGCGGCGAAACGATAGGTGGGGAAGAGGAAACTGACCAGGTCGCCGCCGTCTGCAGGTTGAAAGGCTGCGCCGCTGAGCGTGCGCCAGAAAAAGCCGCAGACAAGCAGGGCGAGCGCCCCTCCGGCGAGCGCATCTTTCCACAGGCCGGCGCTGCGACCCTGCTGCTGCTCACGCCAGCGCAGCCAGCCGATGAGCAACAGCCACAAGATGACCAGGAGAATCACCCAGAAGGAACTCATTCCGCACAACGCCGGATGGATTGACGACTTGCCATGGGTGTAGTATACAATTGCCATAAATACGTTGCAAGAGAAGGCAACGTTCAAGCCCATTCTGACGTCGAAATTTCAACGCAACGTCGATGCTGTGATAACATGCTAAAAGCTATAGGCTATGCTAAGTCGATGACAAGCGGAGTTGCAACATGAAAAACTTTCTGAAGTTCCTCTTTTTCGCCGTCATTTTTGCGGGCGTAGTCTACGCCCTCAAGCAGATTTTTGCGCCATCGAATCAGGGTTCGGCTGCGACCAGCGGCGTGCTGCCCTCTCAACCGGTCAAGTCGCTCGACGAGGCGCCCCTGGGCGGTAAGATCAGCGAGGAACTACTCAAAATTCTGGTCTGCCCAGAAGACAAGGGCCCGTTGGAGTTGGTGGACGACGGCAAATTCTTACTCAACCCACGCAACGGCTATAAATACCCGATTCGCAACGGCATTCCGGTGATGCTGATCGAAGAGGGCAAGAAGTACCGCGATCCCAACTTTGTCCCGAAAAGCGACAGCGCAACGGCTTAAATGCAGCCATCCTCTGGGGAACTTCAAGGGACGCGACGAATGATTTCCGGCAATCCCTAGGCGCTGCTCATCGCTACGCTTTTTGGATTCTCTCAAAAGAGCTTGGCCCGCAGCGTGCGATTAGGAGCTGCGACTACGGCGATTGCCAGGTTGTTTGGTGCAAAACTATAGAGCCTCTTGAAGGGATAGCGACGTAATTTTTCCTATCTACGTCGAGGCTCGCAATGGACGAGAAAGCTCCCCTAAATCCTGGCAACGCAGTTTACTCATGCTCGCTCCTCGCCGTCCAAACGCAATGGTCGAGGTGATAAATGGCCGGACGCTACTTCGAGGATCTGCTCGTCGGCGAGGTGATCGAACATCGCTTGGCGCGCACGGTCACGGAGATGGACAACGTCCTCTTCTGCGCCTTGACGATGAACACGCAGCCGCTGCACTTGAACGAAGACTACGCGCGTAAACATTCCGAATTCGGTCGGCGCATCGTCAACGGCATTTTTACGCTAGGGCTGGCCGTCGGCATCACGGTGCCAGAGCTGACCGAGGGAACGCTGGTGGCCAACCTGGGCTATGAACGTGTCCTGCATCCGCACCCACTCTTTCATGGCGACACGCTCTACGTGACCACGGAGGTGCTCGAAAAGCGCGAGTCGCGCTCGCGGCCCGGCCAGGGGATCGTCCGCTTTCGCCATGTCGGGCGCAATCAGGATGGGGTCATCGTCATCGAATTCGAGCGCACGGCGCTGATGTGGAAGCGGCGTCCTGCGGATGCGCACGACGCCGCTGCACCAGAGTAGGAAGGAATATGGCCGTCAGAAACGTGCACTTTCCCCGCAGGTCTCTGCTTTTCATGCCGGGTGACAGCATGCGCAAAATGCAAAAAGCCGCCGGATGGGAGGTGGACACCGTGATCCTCGACCTGGAGGACGGCGTGGCGCAGAATCGCAAGGTCGAGGCGCGTCTTACGACGGCGGAGGCGTTGCGCACGCTGGACTTTGGCAGCCGCGAACGGCTGGTGCGACTTAATCCCATCAACACCGGCCTTCCTAACGAAGAGATCGAGGCGACCGCCCCTTGGCAGCCTGACGGCTACATTGTGCCCAAAGCCGAAGATGAAAGCGATTTACGCAGCATCGACCGCTTGCTGGAGCTGGCGGAGCAGCGGTTGCGCATTGAGACAGGTTCATTTCGCCTCTTCGCCATGATTGAAACGGCGCGCGGGGTGATGAATCTGCGCGAAATTGCACGGGCGACCTTGCGGCTGGAGGGGCTGATTTTCGGCGCCGAAGACCTGGCCGGCGACGTCGGCGCCATTCGCACGCCGGAGGGATGGGAAGTCTTCTACGCACGCAGCGCCGTAGTCACCGCCGCTGCAGCCTACGGCCTGCAGGCGTTCGACATGATCTACGCCGATTATCACGACCTGGACGGACTCGAAAAAGAGAGTCGCTTTGCACGTCAGCTTGGCTACACCGGCAAAACGTGCATCCACCCCAACCAGACGCCCGTCGTCAATCGCGTCTTTTCGCCCACGGGGGAGGAAGTCGAGCGCGCTCGGCGGTTGGTGCAAGCATTCGAGGAGCAACAGGCGGCGGGCGCCGGCGCATTCTCGTTTGAAGGGAAAATGGTCGATATGCCGATGGTGGTGGCTGCGCGCAAAGTTCTAGCGCGCGCTAGGTGATTTCCACCAGACGCTGTCCGCGTTCAACCACCTGGCCGGGACGCACCCACACTCTGCTCACCACCCCTTCCTGCGTCGCCTGGATGCGCAGCTCCATCTTCATGGCCTCGAGCAGCACCAACACTTGGCCGCGTTGGACCGCATCACCTTCGGACACCAGCACATCGAGCACTTTGCCCGGCATGGCGGCCTCAAGCGACCCGCGGACGTCGCCTGGCCGGACGCTGCGCCGACGCAGATCGGTCTTGACCAGCGTGTACGTCTCGCCATCCAGCCAGACGTAGACGCGGTCGCCCTGCTGAACAGCGTAGGCGCGGCGACGGCGACCATCGATGCACAGGTCCAACCGTCCTAGCGCGCCCTGCTGTGCAGCCACCACATAGCTCCGCTCGCCGACCTGCACATGAAAATGCCCCCCCTCCGGCGTCACCTGAACGCTGCGCACCTGCTCGCCGATTTTGAGGTGAACCGTCCTCGACATCGCATGCCCCTCGCTCATTCGGTTCGCACGATCTTCACCGCCCGTTTGGCGCGCACGTCGTAGAGATCGGTGCGGCGGTCGTACAGATGGCGCACCGTCGCCAGGTCGCGCTGCTGCACGAGGGAGGTGAGATCGAGGTCGGTGATCAACACCGTTTCGACGTTGGCCTCACTCTCCCCCGCCGTGGCGAAGGGAGGAAAGGCGAAGTCGCTGGGAGTGAAGACGGCCGCCTGTCCGTAGTTGATCAGGTAATTCTTGGCTGCGGGCAGATTGCCCACGTTGCCCGCGATCACCGTGTAGACAAAATTTTCCACCGCCCGCGCTTGCGCTGTATAGCGAATGCGGTCAAAGGCCTTGCGCTCGTCGGTGGAGTACGGGATGAAGATCACCTCGGCGCCGGAGAGCGTCTGCAAGCGCGCCAGCTCCGGGAACTCGACGTCGTAGCCGACCTGGATGCCGATGCGCGCCAGCGGCGTGTCGAAAACTTTGATGTCTTCGCCCGGTTCAATATCGAAATCGGTGCGCTCGATGGGCGGGATGTGCAGGGCGTCCTGGCTGTAGTAGCGACCGCTCGGCGTGAACAGATAGGCGACGTTGTAAATCTCGCCGTTGCGCAGCTCAGGCTGCGAACCGGCGATGATGTAGAGGCCATGTTTTTCCGCAAGGTCACTGAAGAGGTCGATGTAGCGCTCGGTCATCGACGCCAAACGCCGAATCGCCGCCCGCGAATCAAGGTCGGCGGGCATAATCGTGAACAACTGCGCGGTAAAGAGCTCCGGGAAGAGCAGAAAATGGCAATGGTAGGTGTCCGCCGTGTCGACGAAGAAGTTCACCGTCTGCTCGAACTCATCCCATGAATGAACCGGGCGCATGCACCACTGGGCGGCGCAGACGCGGATGCGCCGCACCACGCGCTGGAGCGGCGCAGCGGCGATTTTGCGCTTCTCCGGTTGATAGTTGGGATTGAGCATCTCCAGCAGCGTAGAGTAGTTGAGGCTGGAGTCGTCCCACAGAAAGTCGAGCAGCACGCGGCGCACCGTGTAGCCGGCGCGCAAGTGAGCGGAAAGCGCCGGATCGCTTAGCTCGCCGGCCACGACCTTCTGCACGTACTCTTCGGCGGTCATCTTGCCGGCGTAGTCGGTGTAGCCGGGGATGCGACCATAGGCGACCATGCGGCGCAGATTGTAGCGCTTCATCAGCGCGATGCGCTTTTCATAGAGCAACTTGGAGATGCCCATGCGGCGGTATTCCGGTCGCACGGCGATGTCGGCGCCGTAAAGCGTGTCGCCCGAAGGGTCGTGCGTGCTGAAGGTGCCGCCCCCCGTGATCTCCTCATAGGTGTACCAGTGCGCGTCATCGTCAAGCTGAACGATCAGGGAGGTGGCGTAGCCGACGATCTTGCCGTCAATTTCAGCCAGAAATTGGCCTTCGGGGAAAGCCGAGTACTGCATCTCATAGAAACGTTCGGTGTAATAGGCGTTCTTGGGATATTCCGGGTAGGACGCGCGGTGGCATTCCACGATGCCGGGGATGTCCTCCGGTGTCCACGTGCGGACGATAATTTTGGGTTTGCGTTTGCGAGCACTCATAAATCGTTGGACGATTGAAGCTGCGCCCAAGCGCGGCACGCAGCGCGTTGCGCAATTTCATAACTGAAGCCGCGACGGGCGAGATAGTTCATGATTTTCTGCATGAGCTGCTCTTTTGTCAATCCTCGCCAGCGCTCGAGCCGCTGCGCTACTGTAGCCCAGGCGGCCTCGTCTTCGTCGAGTTCGCCCAGCGCCGAACGGATCGTCTCTGCATCCACGCCTTTCTGACGAAGCTCATGGCGCACGGCGGCTGCGCTGCGGGGTCGGAAACGGCTGCGGTTCTCCACCCAGTAGGC
>CALFWA010000066.1 GCA_937928035.1 uncultured Caldilinea sp.
AGCGGCTTCCACCTTCGGGCAGGCTTTCGGCGCCCACCTCGCCGTTCAGCTTTTCAATGATGCGTTTTACAATAGATAACCCCAGCCCGTAGCCTTTGCGCCGTTCGCTCGTCTGCATACGCAACATGGGCTTGAAAAGGAACGTGGAATCCTCCGGAACGCCCGGCCCATTGTCGGCTGTCCAGAAACGCACCTTATTCGGTTCGGGGAAGTCATAGCCTAATCTCAGCACCGGAGGGTCGCCGCCGTATTTCAATGCATTGACGACGTAGTTGTACCAGACCTCTTCCAGCCAGGGGCCATATCCCAGTGCGACAGGCCACTGATCGGGCAGATGAATGACGGCGCCGCGCGCTGTGCTCATAAACTCGATGCGGCTCAACGCCTCCTGCACGATCATGCCCATGTCCACCGGCTCGATCTCGACATTGGTCGCACCGCGCACGCCGGCCAGCAGGAGCAGCGAGTCGATAATGTGGTTCATGCGCATACTATTGTCGACGATCTGCTTCAGATAGAGATCGGCTTCTTCAGGATGTAGAAACTCAAAATTTTCGCGCAGCATGTCTGCGTAGCCAGCGATCACCGACAACGGCGTCTTGAGGTCATGCGCCACGGTGTGCGCAAAGGCGTCCAACTCTTCGTTGCGCAGACGCAGCTCCTCCGCCTGGCGATTGAGATGTTGAAAATAACGGGCGTTCTCAATAGCGATCGCCGCCGAGGCTGCCAGCGTCTCGCTCAACGTCTGGTCAATTTCTGTGAACACACCATTGCGCTTGTTGACCAGCTCCAAAACGCCGACCACGCGCTCCGGCGCGCGCATCGGCACAGCCAACAACGTGCGTGTCTGAAATTTCAGTTTATCGTCGCTGGCCGCCGAAAAACGCCGGTCGCGCATCACGTCGTTGACAATCACCGTCTCCCGATGAGCAAACGCCCAGCCGGCAATACCTTCCCCTGGTGCCAGCGGTACGTGGCGCGGCTTGATGTAGTCGCCGTTGGCGAAGATAGCTACGCACTCCAGTAACTCTTCACCAACCGGGCCCTGCGTCAGCAGCCAAACAGAGCTGCCCTCAGCCTCAGTGAATTCGCAGATACTTCTGACAAGCTGCAGCGCGATCTGCTCTTCGTCCAGCGTCGACGTAAAGATCTGTGTAGCCCGATTGAGCAACGCCAATTTGCGATTCTGACCGTACAGATCCTCGACGATGGCCTCTCGCTCAGTGACACGACGATGCTGACTCAAGACGCGCTCGATGATGGCGGAAAGCAACTGAATGTAGCTGGTATCTTCGGTCTTGATAATGAAATCGGCAATTCCCAGCCGCATGGCGTCGATCACAATGGCCACATCTTCGACAGCAGAGACCATAATGGCAGGGGGGTGCAGCTCGTTCGCAGCTAGTTGGCGCAAAATTTGCAACCCGTTCAACCCAGACAACATATAATCGACCACAACCAAATCATAGGGGTGTTGCTCCAAAAGAGCCATCCCTTCATCTCCCTGAAAGGCGAGGTCGACAACAAAACCCTCCTGCTCCATCCGCTGTTTGAACAGATGTGCCAACGCCACGTCGCCTTCGATATAGAGAAGTCGAGGGCGATTTTCATCGGCCAATTTAGGCGTGAGTGTCTTCAACGAAGGTGATGTCGCCATGACGTTTAACCCTGATTAAGTGCTGCGTTGCCTGCTCGAATGTGTCATCATGGCTGATGACAAATAGCTGGTTGAAGCCGCGGACGCTCATAATTTGCTGGGCGAGCGCCTCGCGGCGTGCGCTGTCAAGGTTGGCGGTGGGCTCGTCGAAAAAGGCAATGTTGAGATTGCTCATTTCACGCACCAATGCCAATCGAACCGCAAGGGCGGCGCTCATCTGTTCGCCGCCGGAGAGCTGTCGGAAGTTGCGCTCCATGCCGTTGATCATCAGCCTGACGCCGTAGTCCGTTCCCCACGTCAGCACGCGACTATGGTCTTCCATCAGCTCGCCAAAAATTGTCGCCGCTGCTTCGCTCACCTGCCGCACAATCGCTTCCGTTACAAATGGCCCAGCCTGTTTGATCGCCGAACGAATGTTCTCCAGCGCTTCTTTTTCTCGAAGCAGACGATTGCGCCTGGTTTCAAGCGCCCCGTGCTCTGCCTGCGCCTGCCGCAGCATCGCCAGCCGCGCCTCGTCGTTGGCCTGTGCAGTTCGCAATAGGTCGATCGTGGCGATCAACTTGCCCAGTTCTTCCCGGAGTCCACGGTCTGCCAATACTAACTGCTCATAGTAAGACTGGTCAAACTCTGCGCAGGCTTCTTGCAAAGTTTTGCGAGAGGCGACCAGTTCGGCCTCCGCCTTGGCTAGCGCCGTCTCGATCTCTTGAAATTCCCGGATGCGCTGGGCCAGTCGTTCTGCAGACTGACGATGCAACAGGACTGCCTCGTAGGCCGCCTGGTGCCGGCTGAGCGCTTCTGCATTGGCGCGCAGCGCCGTTTCCAGATCGCCGATCTCGGCAAGCGCAGCCTCGAGCGCATTCGCCTCCGCCAGGGCATCCAGCCGCTGGCGTTGCGCAGTTGCGAGCTGCTCCTCTAGCGTCGGTCGCTGCGCTGCACGCGCTGCAGCAACGGCGCTGCGGCCTCGCGGGTCGCCCAATGCAGCCAGCGCCTCGCGCAACGGTCCAAGGCCAGCGACCTGTTTCGCCATCTGCTCACGCGCCACAGTCAGCTCGCTCAGGTCACGTGCAGCGGCGGTCAAATCCTCCTCAATACTCTCCAACTCAGCCGCGCGCGGGAGTTTGGCCCATTCCTGTTGAAGGCGGATGCGCTCCCTTTCCAGAGTCGTAATCTCGCGCTCCTGGTCGGCGAGGCGTTCCTGCAATCTTGCAATTTTGCGCTCTAGTGCATCGATCTGTGCTTCATTGCGCGCCAGCAGATCGTGACGGCGCTCGGGAGTGAGTGGCTGTTCGCAGACCGGACACAGAGCAGCATCGACGTTTTCCAGCGCCGCACTCTGCCGCCGTATGTTGGCGACCTCTGCACTCCACACAGCCGACTGTGCACGCAGCTCATCAAGTGCAGCGGACTTCTCCGCCAACTGCCGGGCGATCGTCTGCCCTTCCGCCTCCAGAGCGCGTGCGCGGGCAAGGCCAGCCGCGATCGCATCCCGACGTTCGAGCAGCCTGGCGCGCTTTGCCTGCACTTCTTCAAGTCGGCGCTCTAGGTCCGCAACCTGGAGTTGAATGCGCTCCAACGCCGCTATCTGTCCTTCCAACGCCTCTTGTTGTTGCACGGCAGCGGCCAACTCGAGCACAATCGCTTCAGCCTGGACGACTTCCACCAGCTCGCGCTCCAATTGCTGGCAACGCGCATCCGCCAGCGCGAGCCGTCTGTCGAGCTGCGCCTTCTTTTCCAAAAGCGCCTGTCGTTCATTCATCTTGCGTTGCAGCGCTGCGCGCTCCTGTTGCGCGGCAAGGTGCGCCTCATACCCCGCTCGATGGGCGGCGACGACGGCTGCGGCCTGCTCCGACTCTTTGCAGGCCTGCTCGGCGCGGGCGCGCTGCGCATCCAGGCTGCGCACAGCCTCCTCCTGACGGTTCACTTCTGCACTGCGGGCGTCGATGACCGCTTTTTGCGCCTCCAACAGGCTTCGCTGCTCCTGAAGCTTTTGGAGCCGATCTTCGAGCGACAGGCGCGTCTTCTCCGCCTCCGCAATTTCATGGCTGCGCTGCGCTGTCTTCTGTTCCAGTGCAGGGAGCTCCTCAAGACGAGTGGCGATGATGGCCAGATGGCGCTCCGCTTCGGCCAGTCGCTCCTCCAGGCGCCGCACCGGCTCACGCAGACGCTCAAAGGCTGTGCTGTAATCGTCCACCTGCAGCAACGCATCGAAGATCGGTTTGCGCTTTGCAGGAGTTTCTAAGAAGGCTGCTGTCAGCGTCCCTTGCGCCACACCTAACGCATCATTGAAGAGCCGCGTCAGGTCTACAGAAGGATCGGCGAGCGTATGACGACGCACAAATGCCAGCACATCGGTCTTGCCTTCGCAGACCTTCAGCTTCAATTCCTCATCGTAGACAAAGTAGGCGTTGCCGCCGCCAAAACGCCGCTCGACCCGATAGACTCGTTCATCGTAATCGCTGCGGAAGAGGACTGCAATTGCGCCTGTGGTTGCACCCTCGCGCACAAATTCTCTCACAGTGTAGGGAAGGGCGTCGAAGAGGGCGTAGCCGATCGCCTCGATGATCGTGCTTTTGCCGGCGCCGTTGTGGCCAACAATAGCGTTGACACCTTCGGTGAAAGTGATGCGGGCGCGCTCGTAGCTCTTTACGTTTTCCAATTCCAATGCGACGATCAACATGCAGGCAATCTTCCCACAAACGACGCGTTTTGACAATACGCCCGTGAACCCTCTCAGGTGATTTCTTGTTCTGCGCCGTCGAGCTGGCGCAAAAGCTCGCCGAGCTCTTCCAGAATCGCATCCGCCGGCGCGTTGCTCAAGGAGAGCTGTTTGATCGCCAGGGCGGCCTGCGCCCATCGATCTGCGTTGGTTGCGTAGCGTACATCGCGGCGAAACAAGCCGGCGAGGACTTGCTTTTCAAGCTCGCCGCGCGGCAACGGCTGCCCTGCATCGAGTGGCTGCTCGGCGCTCTGCACAAGACTCTTCACCTGCAAGGAAAGCGGTCGAAACGCTTTGCGCACCAGTGCCTCAATTGCGGTCACATCCAGCGCGCGACGGTCGAACGGCAGCACGCCGGTCAGATACAGCTCAATCACGGGCGGGCCGATCTCGTCTTGCTTTCCGGCGAGTTCGGACGTCAGCTCCAACGCTTTGCGTTCAACGAACGCTTCCAGTTGACCCATCAGGTCTTCTGGGGAGTGAGCGTGGTCGGTTTTGTAACTGTAGCGACGAAAGGCGCGACGCGGAGGGTTGCCGAGCTTCGCCTCATGGGGTGAACCGCCTGCGTTGCGCCGAGCCGTGTCCACTTCGACCCACCAGTAGCCGCGTGGCTTCCACATCGCCTCTGCGCTCGAGCAAGCCTCAGGGCTGCCCGGATTGTATATCCAGTCCTCTAATTGAAACGGCTTATGAAAGTGGCCCAACGCCACATAGTCGATGTACGGACGCAACGGCGACCATTGCCGAAAGCTGACGCCGCCAGCCTTATCGTCGAGCTCACCTTCGACGCCAGCGTGGGTGACAAAGATACTGTATTCGACGCCTTCCTTCGGCGCTGCGGCCAGAGCCTCGGCATAGGCTTTGAGCGCTGCGCCGGTGCTGGCGCCGAAATAGCGCATTCCATAGATGCGCACGCCCGGTTTGGGTTCGTAGTAGGCTCCCTGCCGTCGTTTCGCATCCCATGGTTTTAAGATGAAGCCGTGCGGCTCCACTTCAGCGTCGAGCAGGATGAGCAAATCTTGTAAGGCAAGAAATTTCATCCACCCAAGGACGTCGTCGTAATAGGCGCGTTCGTGGTTTCCCTCCACGGCAATGCACGGAATGCCTTTATCGCGCAGGCGGCGCAACCCGCGTATCGCCTGGTTAAGTGTGAGCGCATCGATGGATCGCTTGTGGAA
>CALFWA010000067.1 GCA_937928035.1 uncultured Caldilinea sp.
GAGCAAGGTACAGGGGCGTTCCTCTCTGTTGGTTTCACCCAGCACTTTTGGGTCTGCTTTGACTCAACGTTTATAATCAGCAACGATACGGAATGACATGTTGCGCGTAGTTCATTCGCAGCCCATATCCAAAACCCAACCTAATTATCTGAGGGCCATCATGACAGCATCCCAAAGCGCTTCACCTGCAATTGAGGTCTTTCATGAGCAGCCATCGTCACGAGGACATCAACCCTCAATCGCAGTGATCGGCTGTGGCTACTGGGGCAAAAACCTTGTACGTAATTTGAAACAACTGGCCGGCCTCCATTCCGTCTGTGATACAACGGAGCAGGGCCGCGCCACGGCCCATGTCTTGGCCCCCGAATGTGCGCTTTTTGAGCATCCCGAACAGGTATTCAATCATCCTGACGTACGGGGTGTGATGATCGCCACGCCTGCGGAGACCCACTTTGCGCTGGCTAAGGCGGCGCTGTTGGCAGACAAGGACGTCTTCGTGGAGAAGCCTTTGGCGCTCACCTACGAACAGGGCAGCGAGCTGGTGCGGCTGGCCGAGCGCAGGGGACGCATTCTCATGGTCGGCCATGTCCTCGAATATCATCCCGGCATTGTGACCCTACACAACTTGATTGCGCAGGGTGAGCTGGGGAAGGTGCACTACATCTACTCGAACCGGCTGAGCCTGGGCAAGGTGCGCCGTGAGGAGAACATCCTGTGGAGCTTTGCTCCGCATGACATCGCCGTGATCCTGCGCCTGTTGGGGAGCATGCCCTTCGAGGTCGTGGCGTGCGGCGGCAGCTATCTACAACCCAACATCGCCGACGTCACGGTCACCAACCTGCTCTTCGACAACGGCGTGCGCGCCCACATCCACGTCTCCTGGCTGCACCCTTTCAAGGAGCAGCGGCTGGTGGTGATCGGTTCGCGCAAGATGGCCAGCTTCGACGACGTCAACAAGCGGCTCGTCTTGTACGACCAGCGCGTGGAGTGGCAAGAGGGACAGCCAATACCGGTGCGACACGACGGCGTAGATATTCCCTATGCCGAAGACGAGCCGCTGCGGCTCGAATGTGAAGCTTTCTTACGCGCCATTGCCACACGGAAGCCGCCCCTGACCGACGGCCCCAGCGGGCTGCGCGTGCTGCGCGTATTGCAGGCGGCGCAGCGTTCTTTGGTGACCAACGGTCAGCCCGTGCACCTGCCGATAGAGACATTTTGAGCACCCGATGCAAAGCACAAAAGTGGTGCATCGTGCATGCACGCCACACAACCTGGAGCCTTCCATGAATGAACGACCGTACTATGTTCATCCCAGCGCCTACATAGACGAACCGTGCCAGATCGGCGCCGGCACCAAGATTTGGCATTTCTGCCACATCATGCAGAATGCGCGCATCGGCGCCAACTGCAATTTGGGACAGAACGTCTTTGTGGCCGGCGGCGTAGTCATCGGCAACAACGTGAAGATTCAGAATAACGTCTCGGTCTACGCCGGCGTGGAGCTGGAGGACGACGTCTTCTGCGGGCCGTCCTGCGTCTTCACCAATGTCACTAACCCGCGCTCCCAGATCGTGCGCCATGGGCAATATCAGCGCACACTGGTGCGCCGCGGCGCCACGATCGGCGCCAACGCCACGATCGTCTGCGGGGTGACGATCGGACAGTACGCTTTCATCGCTGCCGGCGCCGTCGTGCGCAGCGATGTGCCCGATTATGCTCTGATGGCAGGCGTGCCGGCTATACAGAAGGGGTGGATGAGCCGCCACGGCTATCGGCTGGTGGCGCAAGACGCCAAGGGCAACTGGATCTGCCCTGAAAGCGGCTGGCGCTACCGCGAGGTCGAACCGGGCATCCTTCGCTGTCTCGATTGGCCGGAAGAGCAGCCGCTGATGTAGCGCAAACGCTCTCGGAGTTCACCCATCCGGCGCCTACACAGAGAACTGAAGACGCTGTGATATACTTTGGTATCTGGACATAGACCAAGCACTTGTATATTACGTTCTACAAAAAATCTCGACGACCTGGAAGAACTCAAAACATTTTTCTTGCAATTTTTATAATGAAATCTGGCAATCGATAACGTGCTACGCAAATGACATCGGTTTCATCGTAGCTGCGGCTCGCAGCCGCAGGTCCTTGATGGGCCGAGGCAGGCCCTCACCCCCCGCCCCCTCTCCCAAGGTTGGGAGAGGGGGAGAAGGAAGCGCAGCTGCAAGATGCGCCTGGCAGTTGCCAAAAAGTCCCATTCTACGGGAAGGTTTTCGCCGAACTGTGCAACTTCTGAAACGAATATAATGTAAAAGCTCTTTTCAAAGTGAACGGAAAAGGTTAAAAAAGTGACCCACGAGACAAAGACGCCACTGCTCGATTTAAAAGCCCAATACGCCGCCCTACGCGACGAAATTCACGCCGCCATTGAGCGGGTGGTCGAGTCGCAGCAGTTCATCCTCGGCCCGGAGGTCGAGGCGCTGGAGAAGGAGGTGGCGGCCTACTCCCACTGCCGCTACGGCGTCGGCGTCTCCTCCGGCACCGACGCCCTGCTCGTCGGGCTGATGGCCATCGGCCTGCAATCCGGCGACGAGGTGATCACCACCCCCTATACCTTCTTCGCCACGGCAGGCTCCATTGCGCGCCTCGGCGCTCGACCGGTCTTCGTGGACATCGATCCACAGACCTACAACCTCGACCCGGCGAAGGTCGAGGCGGCCATCACACCGCGCACGCGCGCCATCATGCCTGTGCATCTCTTCGGGCAGATGGCGGACATGGATCCGATCCTCGCCGTCGCTGAGCGCCATGGCCTCTATGTTATCGAAGACGCAGCCCAGGCCATCGGCGCCGAGTACAAAGGCCGCCGCGCCGGTTCGCTCGGTCACCTTGGCTGCTTCAGCTTCTTCCCTTCCAAAAACCTAGGCGGCTTCGGCGAT
>CALFWA010000068.1 GCA_937928035.1 uncultured Caldilinea sp.
GACGTGCGCAACAGCCGCGGAAGCGCAGGCTGAACCGTCGCGCCGCCCAGACAAACATAACGCCTAGATGATTGAGCCGCCTTACAAACAAAAGCCGGGCGAGTTTTCGGTTAGCGTTCGTTATTTTAGGAACAAAGAAAACGCTTCTCCCTCAAGGAGCGTTGTTGATCCATCAACGCGTCATCAGCGGTCGGCGTAGTAGAGTGAAAGCGCAACAAGCAACGGTGACCGGCAACCCGCATCCATCCAACTATCTTGATTTGCCAACCAACCTTTGCTTTGTTCGGGGAGGCTTCTGTTTCATGGCGGAGCTTATCAAAGTCTCCAGTCGTTCGCGACCCACTGCTGTGGCCGGCGCTATTGCGGGCATGATGCGCGAGGAGGGATTTGCAGAAATGCAGGCGGTCGGCGCCGGCGCCCTCAACCAGGCGATTAAAGCCGTGACCATCGCCCGATCCTATCTGCAACAGGACGGCATCGACCTGGTTATTGTTCCTAGCTTTACGACGGTGACCATCGAAGGCGTGGAGCGCACCGGAATTCGCATTGCCATTTTCCCAAGACCGGCGTCCCTGATTGTGCCAAAGGAGGATCATACAGGACGTTGAGCGAAGTGACGCCGCACAAGACGGTGAAATAATTTGCCCTCATCTTCCAGGAAGCTCCAGACTTCCTGGAAGATGATCGTTGAATCTATAGGAGGGCGGCCCCTGTGTAAGTTCAAATCACGATTGCTAGTTGTGCAGGCGCAACACCAGCCCCTCATTGCCCACGACGTAGAGGGCGCGCAGCCGCACCTTGCCGCTGCTTTCCATGCCGGTGCTCAGGAGAATCTCCGCCTCTCGTCCTAGTTGACTGAAGTCGAGCCGATACGTAGAGTCGGCGAAGTTGAGGACGATGAGGAGTCGCTCGTCGCCGTAGGTGCGCATGTAGGCGAAAATGTTGTCCACGCCGGCGTCCACCGAGGCGTAGTCGCCCACCATCAGCGCTGGCGTCGACCGGCGCAGCGTCGTCAGGGCGCGGAAAAAGGAAAGCATCGATTTCGGATCTTGGCTCTGCGCGGCGACGTTGCGCCGGGCGTAGTCCGCTGCAAGGGGAAGCCAGGGCTGCACGCCTGGCTCGGTGAAGCCGGCGTTGGGCGAATCGTCCCACTGCATGGGCGTGCGTTCGGGATCGCGGCCGACGATGTGCGCGATCTCCGGTTGGTTGACGGCCGGCGGATCTTGCACAAGCTCGGGTGGGATGGGCACGTTTTCCATGCCGATCTCGTCGCCGTAGTAGCAGGTGGGCGTGCCGCGCAGGGTGAGCAGCAACATGTTGGCGACGCGCGCCTGCGCCGGCCCGACGCGCGTCGCCAGACGGTGCTGGTCGTGGTTGCCGAGCACCCAGTTCGGCCAGGCGCCAGCGGGCAGGTCAGCCTCATACTGATCGACCAAGCGATGCACCGTTTGCGCGTCCCACGGCGCCAAAATGAGCTGAAAGTTGAAAGGCAGGTGGCACTCGTCTAGGTTGGCGCCGTAATAGGTCATCAGCTCCTTGTTGGGCAAGTAAATTTCGCCCACCATCATGCGGTCGTCATACTCGTCGAGCAGGCGGCGCATGCGGCGGATGATCTCGTGCACCTCCGGCTGGTTCTGCGTGTAGATGTGCAGCAGGCTATTGTGCGGGTTGACGCCGTCCCAGTCCGGGTTGGGCGGCTCATCGCGAAAGAGCGCATCCTTGATCAGCAGCCAGATCACGTCGACGCGGAAGCCGTCCACGCCCCGATCGAGCCAGAAGCGCATCTGGTCGAGCATCGCCTCCAGCACCTCTGGGTTGCGATAGTTCAGCTCCGGCTGCTGTTTGACGAACTGATGCAGGTAATACTGGCCGGTGCGCTCGTCGTAGGTCCACGCCGGGCCGCCGAAGAAGCTCAGCCAATTGTTGGGCGGGCCGCCGTCGGGCGCCGGGTCGCGCCAGATGTACCAGTCACGCTTAGGGTTGTCGCGGCTGCTGCGACTTTCGACGAACCAGGGATGCTCGTCCGAGGTGTGGTTGGGCACGAGGTCGAGGATAAGTTTCATCCCGCGCGCGTGCACCTCGGCCAGCAGCCGGTCGAAGTCTTCGAGCGTGCCGAACAGCGGATGGATGGCGCAGTAGTCGGAGACGTCGTAGCCGAAGTCATGCATCGGCGAAGGATAAATCGGCGAGAGCCAGATGGCGCCGACGTTCAGGCTCTGCACGTAATCCAGGCGCCGAAGGATGCCGGGCAGGTCGCCGACGCCGTCGTTGTTGCTGTCCTGAAAAGAGCGCGGGTAAATCTGATAGATGATGGAAGTCTGCCACCATTTGTAGCCAGGGATTTGCATGGGAGGTCCTCCTTGAAGCCAATGCGCTTCGGTTTAGCGAATCGGCGCATGATAGCGCGCCACGATCGACTGACCGGCCGGGCTGAGCACAAAGTCGATAAAGCGCCGCACCTGGCCGCTCGGCGGGCCGGATGTAATCAGATAGAGCGGCTGGATCAGCGCGTACTGCTGCTGGGCGATCATTTCTCGGGTGGGATAGCGGCCTTCGAGTTCGATCACCTTCACAGGCGGCGGATCTTCACTGCGTTGCTGGGTTGGCGTCTCCCCAGGAATCCAGTCGACCACGTGCGAACGGGACACATATGCAATGGCGGCCGGATGTCGCGCCACGTAGTCCGCCACATACTGGCTGCCCGGCATCACGACGGCGCTCAACGCCATACGCTCCTCACCCATCACGCGCTCCTCGAAGAGGGCGCGGGCGCCGGCTCCGTCCTCTCGACTCACCAGCAAGATTTCGCCTGCATCGCTGCCCAGCGCCTGCCAGTCGATCACGCGTCCGCTGAAGATATCGCGCAGTTGCACCAACGAAAGTGCAGAAACGCTATTACTGGGGTGGACGATGATGGCCAGGGCGTTGAGGCCGATCGGCGTGCGCACCAGACGCTCCTTCTCAGGGAGAGGCGGGCGGCCTGCTTCGGGGTCGGGCGGGAAAAGGGTGCTGGCGGCGATGTGATAACGGCCGGCGCGAATTGCCTCCTCGCCCAACGTGCTGCCCCCTCCCCGCAGGTCAAAGACGACGTTGGGATGCTGTCTGGAATACTCTTCAGTCAGGGCGCGCAGCACCGGCTCCATCGCCGATGAGCCGCCGATCACGATCGTCACCGGCGGCGGCGCAGCGACGCTCACCTCCTCGCAACCCGCAAGCGGCGCCGCAAGAAACGACAACAGTGTTATCGCTGCGATCAGACGCCGGTTCATTGCCGCAGACCTAAAACCCCAGATAACTCAAAACAATCGTCAGTAGCCCTAAGCCCAGACAATAGACGCTAAAAATGTACAGGGTGCGCGTGCGCAGATACCGCAGCAAAAAGTGGATTGCCAGCACGCCGCTGACGGCGGAGGCTACAAAGCCGACTGCGATGGGCGCCAGCCCATCCGTGAGCACAGCGGCGTCCGTCCGCATCACTTTTACGATTTGTAGCAGGCCTGCGCCGAAAAACGCCGGCGACCCGAGCAAAAAGCTGAAGCGCGCCGCCTGGTCGCGGCGGACGCCAACGCCTAGCCCGGCGGCGATCGTGCTGCCGCTGCGGCTCACGCCCGGGAAGAGCGCAAAGGCCTGCGCCACGCCGATCACGATGGCGTCGAGCCAGGTCATCTGCGCCAGCGTGCGTCCTGCGCCGCCGCGCCGCTGCGTGAGCCGTTCGCTCATGAAAAGGAGAGCTGCTGTTACCAACAGAAAAAAGCCGACCCCGCGCGGATTGAGAAACATCGCCTCCAGCGGCTCCTCGAAGGCCAGTGCGGCGACGACGGCGGGAAGGGTGCCGACGATGATGAACCAGGCCACGCGCGCGTCCGCATCGGCCAGCGACCGCTGCGTTATGCTCAAGAACCAGGCGCGAATCATGGCCAGAAAATCGCGCCAGAAGACGATGAAAATCGCCGCCAGCGTGCCCCAGTGCAGCATGGTGTCAAACAGCAATGAAGGCTTTTCCCATCCCAGCAGCCACGGCGCAATCACCAGATGGCCGCTGCTGCTGACCGGAATGAATTCTGTGGCGCCCTGAAGAATGCCCAGAATGAGCGCCTGAAGGATGTTGGGTGAGTCGTTCACAGTTGTTCTCGCTTTGCCTGGCGCAGCGCACGCTGCTCATGACGTTTGGCCTGGTCGGTGATGCGGAAGCGCCGGTGAAACTGCTCCCGGAACGCCGCAAAGCGGCCTGCTTCGATGGCCGCCCGAATCTGACGCATCAGCTCGAGCATGAAATGGACGTTGTGAATTGTCCCTAGCCGTAGCGCGCTGATCTCCCCGGCTTTGTAGAGATGGCGCA
>CALFWA010000069.1 GCA_937928035.1 uncultured Caldilinea sp.
ACGTGGGGCTTCGTCCGCTGAAATACTGCCTTGGACATGAATGCTATCCTCCTGAACTGTTTCGCTCAGCGTCTCTCCTCAAGTTGGCGACCGCCGAAATGACTGACAAAAAAATTTCTGCGAATTGGCGCAATTGCACCGCCGAGAAACGCCACGGCGGTGCAAGACAAAACATTTTCAAGCGAGTGACAGCGTCAATCGCCACAATCTTAATAGTATACTTGAGCCACCCTGGAGTTCCAAATCAGCGGCTTGACAAAATGCAAACAGTTTATTCTTTTACACTGGCGTCGGCGCAGGGAGACGAACGCATCGAGTGCTGTAAACATCGGCGTCGCCTAATCTCAGGCGACACCGATGAAGCATGGAGATGGGCGCAAACTCAAGCAAGGTTGCGTCTTTACGCCTGCCCCTTCAACACCTTTTCGGCGATGTTCTGGCTGACGGGCATATACTTCTCAAATTCCATGGTGAAACTGCCGCGTCCGCTGGTCATCGAACGCAGGTCGGTGGCGTAGCCGAACATTTCCGCCAGCGGCACCAATGCGCGGATCGCCTGGACGTTCCCCGGTCGAGGCTCCATCCCTTCCACCTGACCCCGGCGCGCCGAGAAATCGCCGACCACATCGCCCACATATTCCTCTGGCACAGTGGTCTCCACACGCATCACCGGCTCCAACAAAATCGGGCCTGCCTTCTGAGCACCTTCCTTAAATGCAATGCTGCCTGCAATCTTGAAAGCCATTTCACTGGAGTCCACCTCGTGGTAGCTGCCGTCCACCAGCGCAACTTTGACGTCGACCACCGGATATCCCGCCAGCACGCCACTTTCCATCGCTTCCAGGACGCCTTTGCGAACCGGCTCGATGTACTCCTTCGGCACGACACCGCCAACGATGCGATCTTCAAAGACGAAGCCTGCGCCGGGCGCATTCGGCTCGATCTCCAGCCAGACATGCCCATATTGACCGCGACCGCCGCTCTGCCGCACGAAACGTCCTTCCGCTTTGACGGCGCGCGTGATGGTCTCTCGATAGGCAACCTGAGGACGGCCGACGTTGCACTGCACGCGAAACTCACGCTTGAGGCGATCGACGATAATATCGAGATGAAGCTCGCCCATGCCGGCGATCACCGTCTGACCGGTCTGGTCATCGTACTGCACGCGGAAGGTGGGGTCTTCTTCAGCCAGCTTGAGCAAGGCATCGGTGAGCTTGTCCTGATCCGCCTTGGATTTAGGCTCGATGGCGATCTTGACGACCGGCTCGGGGAATTCGATCGACTCCAGCAGAATCGGCGCCTTCGGATCGCAGAGCGTCTCGCCGGTGTAAGACTCTTTCGGCCCCACGATGGCAGCGATGTCGCCCGCCGAGATCTCTTTGATATCTTCGCGCTTGTCGGCGTGCATGCGCACCAGACGCCCGATGCGCTCCCGTTTCTTGCGGCTTGAGTTATACACGGTTTCCCCTGCGCGCAGGACGCCGGAGTAAACGCGCACGTAGGCGAGTCTGCCGACAAAGGGATCAGTGACGATTTTGAAGACCAGCGCTGCGAACGGCGCATTGGGGTCGGCCTCGCGCACTTCTTCGGCCCCGGTGTCCGGATGAACGCCGCGCACAGGCGGGATGTCCTTCGGGCTGGGCAGATAGCGGACGACGGCGTCGAGCAACAGCTGCACCCCCTTGTTGCGCAGCGCCGTGCCGCATAACACAGGCACGATTTCGCCGTTGATCACCGCTTTGCGCAGGGCTCTGTACAGGTCTGCATTGGTGATCTCCTCTCCCTCCAGAAACTTCATGGTTAACTCATCGTCTGTCTCGGCGATGCGCTCGACCAGATATTCTCGCGCTTGGGTCGCCTGCTCGACGTATTCGGCGGGGACATCGATCACCTCGGGGGAAGCCCCAAGCTCGTCCGTAAAGACGTAAGCCTTCATCTGGATGAGATCGATGACGCCCTTGAAGGAGTCCTCCACACCTAGTGGAAGCTGGATGGGCAAGGGATTGGCGCCCAGACGATCGATGATCATCTGTACGGTGCGCTCGAAGTTCGCGCCCACGCGATCCATTTTATTGACAAAACAGATCCTGGGCACATGATAACGATTCGCCTGCCGCCACACCGTCTCCGACTGCGGCTCAACGCCCGCCACGGCGTCGAACACGACGACGCCGCCGTCCAACACGCGCAGGCTGCGCTGCACCTCGGCTGTGAAGTCGATATGCCCCGGCGTGTCGATGATGTTGATCTGGCACTCCTCGCCGGTGACGCTATCCTTCCAGGAGGTGGTGATGGCCGCCGCCGTAATCGTGATACCGCGCTCGCGCTCCTGCACCATCCAGTCTGTCACGGCCGTGCCTTCATGCACTTCGCCCATGCGATGGATGCGTCCAGAATAAAACAGAATCCGCTCCGTTGTCGTTGTTTTACCGGCGTCAATATGGGCAATAATGCCGATATTGCGCATTCGTTCAATTGGATATTCGCTTGCCATAAAAATTACTTCCTCGTTATCCCTGAAACTTGACGCAAAAGGATGCGGCGCCTAAACCTGCTTGCATCCGCTGCGTATGATCCGCTGTATGACGTGCTATCGTCAAGGCGAAGGGAAGCGGTTAGCTTGCAGGTGGGCGCCGCATCAACTCAGGAACACCCTGATTTGTGCAGATTGACACCCACGCTCTGACGTGTGCAGACGCCGTCTTTTACGCCAGAGTTTGTCTTAGTAGCGGAAATGTGCGAACGCCTGGTTGGCTTCCGCCATTTTGTGCGTATCCTCGCGCTTTTTGATGGTGGCACCTTCGTTGCGGGCTGCGTCCATCAGTTCGGCGGCCAGACGCGACGCCATATCGCGGCCACTGCGCTTGCGGGCATTTTCGATCAACCACCGCATCGCCAATGCCTGTCGTCGCGCAGGGCCGATCTCCATCGGGATCTGATAGGTTGCACCGCCGACGCGACGAGGGCGCACTTCCACCAGCGGGGTGGCGTTTTTCAACGCCTCCTCAAGGACTTCGATCCCAGGGCGCTTGGTGCGCTCCTCGATGATCTCAAAGGCATTGTAGACAATGCTGGCGGCCAGGCTCTTCTTCCCGCGCTCCATCACTTTGTTGATAAATCTAGCCACCACTTCGCTATGATAGCGCGGGTCTGGCGTCACTTGACGCGGTTCAGCACGATTTCTTCGCATGGTTTCACTCTTTTCGCTTCCGCTCCCACCGATTCCTGCCACTCACTTCAGACATCTCGAGATTGCTCAGACAATCCATCAAGATGACGACAAAAACGCAGGCTTATTTCTATAAAAATACAGTGCAGACGCTCAAATATGAGCTCCACACAAAAAGCCCAAAGCGAGAGAATTCTCGGGGCCGACCGTTACTTCTTCGGTCGCTTCGTGCCGTACTTGCTGCGCCCGCGTTTCCGCTTATCGACGCCCTGGCTGTCCAGCGCGCCGCGCACGATATGATAACGAACGCCGGGCAAATCCTTAACGCGACCGCCGCGCACCAACACCACACTGTGCTCCTGCAGGTTGTGCCCCTCACCCGGAATGTACGCCGTCACCTCGATGCCGTTGGACAGACGCACGCGCGCCACCTTTCGCAGCGCAGAGTTCGGCTTTTTGGGCGTCGTCGTGCGCACCTGCGTGCACACGCCGCGCTTTTGCGGATTGCCCATCTTCATCCGTCGCGTGCGACCGGTCAATGTGTTTTGGGTGAAACGCAGCGCCGGCGCCTTTTCCTTTTTCACAACTTCTTTGCGGCCCTTACGGACCAACTGATTAATGGTCGGCAAATGTCCCTCCACTCTATGGATTGCAACCCATCCTTACAGACAGGTCTCACCTTGGTCGCCTACGTCACCAGCCACCAATCGGCTTGTCGTCGACAGACGCAACAAGCAATAAAATCAATAACAATACAACCATCAGCATAATGCCTTCCAGGCACTATCTTTGAGCGCCGAAAGACACCTTTTTTCATCAACCTAGGGGCAGACCGACGCCTTTCGCAGTCAAATCTCCCGAGCCAAGTCTTTAACCACAGAAACGCTATGCAGGCTTGTCAGACCCACGAACAACAAATATAACACAAGAGAAAAACAACGGTCAAATCATTGGCTGACAAAACTCAAAACAACGATATTTCATGGGAAGCATCGGTCAATTTACTTCAGACTCCCTGTTTCCCCAGGGCTCGGCGCCATCGTAAGGCGCTCTCCGTCCAGCGTTCGATACGCCTTCAACAGGTCTGCGGTCAGACAGGAGTGCACAGGGATAACACCCAACAGATCGCCGACCCGAATGTGCTCCGTCAGCGCTGCGAAGGCAGCTTTCTCCGCATGAACGACGCCATGCTCCTGCGATAGGGAGCGCACCCAGACGTCAGGCAACGGGGCGCTCCACCCTTCCCGCTCAATCAAAGCGACTGCGCCGAAGGTGAGACGCCCATCGCGCTGCACCAGGCTTTCTTTCGAGAGATGCACAGCGCCTCCGTACAGGATGATGTCATTGCGCTCCGGGTGGATGGAGACCACCGGACAGGCCACGACAACCGCCACCTCCTCTGGGGTGCATGCGCCGATTTCAACCTGCATCCAATCATAGAAGACGAAATTGCCGGGACGGATTTCATCCACAGCGTCAAACCGCTCAAGCACGCTGCACGCAGGCGTGTCCCCAACCGAGACCTCAAGATGCTCAAAACCATAACTTTGCAGCCGCCGGCGCGCCGCAGCCAATCGCTGCGCCGTCAGCGTGTACGCATCTACGATCTGCTCTTTCGAGCGGGCGGCGTACGTTCCGCCGTCATGGGTGAGCAGGCCTCGCAGCTTCATGCGCTCACACTCGTCGATCTGTTGCGCCAGCGTCGTTAGTTCGGCGCCATCCCACTGCACGCCGCTGCGCCGATAGCCGGTGTCCACCTCGATCCAGACATCCACCGGAGCGACCAGATGTTCTGCAAGGTAGGCGGCCGTCGTCGCATTTTCCACCAACAGGTGCAGATGCACGCGTTGCGCCAGCTTGTTGATCTTGTCAATCTCACGAACGTTGGCGGGAAACGCGATCAGGATGTCCTTCCAATCATGCGCAGCAAAATAACGGGCCATTTCCACCGAGGAGACAGTGATGGCGTCCACGCCCACCTCGCGAAACCACTCGCCGATGGCGGCGGACTGATGCGTCTTGAAATGAGGGCGAAAGCGAACGCCGCTTTTCTGCGCCTTTTCCGCCATGGAAGCGATGTTGCGCTGCGCGCAGGAGACATCCAATAATAACGTTGGCGTATGGATGTCATTGTAGAAACCAAAAGAAAAAGCCATCAACAGCGCTCCTTTATTCTGGAACCAAAATCGATCCGGGATGGCGCAGATAAAAAGCCCGGAGCAAGCGGTGCGCATTCCGGGCTTTTTGAAAGTGACTATCGCTTCTTCTCTCGTTCAACCCGGTGACTGAACCGAATCGACGAAGAAAGGATGTCAAGCTCAAGAGCAAAGATTTATTCAGTTGTAGATAAAGACAGATTACATCGCACCGACCTTGATGGTGATGGTGCCTTCCCCGGTCATCACCTCGCCGGCGACGCCGAAGCCAGCCAAGGCGCTGTTGATGTAGCTGCTCACCAGATCCATCAGCGGGCCGCTGATCATCATACCGTTGGCGCCAGCTTCAGCCAGATTGACCATGACTCTGCCGCCCTGAACCATAATCTGCCCGGCGACGTCGATATTGCGGCCGCCCAGAAGCACGCCGTCCTTCAACGTAATGCGCGCATGGACTCTGTTGCCGGGTTCAAGCCAGACGGTGATGGCTTCCACTGGCTGGTTGGGGCCGGTGTTCTGCTTCAACAGTTCTGTCAGGAAGCTGCTCAGTTGGGACTCGCTCCAGGTGACCTGACCGGTCATAAGCCCCATCAAACCAGCGTTCTGGCCCTCAAGCGCAGCGTCAATGCTGATCGGCACGCTGCGCGCCGGTGCAGGCACATCTCCCATTGCACAGCCCGAAAGCATTGACATGAGCAATACGGCCACCAGCGCTACAACCCAAATCCTCCGGTTAAGCATAGAAACCTCCCTTTGTCTTGGAAATCTGGAAATATGTATTGGACTTTGCACAGCCCTCGTGATGGGAAATCAACAGCATACTAAATTATACTGTATTCTTACCATCAACAAAAACTGTTTTCAAACACCTTTATTCGCCCTAGAAGCGCTGTTGTAAGCCCCATAACGCTATGTCGAATTGCCGCAGGGCTGCCTTGTGAGTCTTTGCTTTGTTCCAATCTGTGCAATTCCAGATTATATCAGTAAGGTGGACGCAGTGCAAGCCGATGAAAACGACGGATAGCCGACGATTTTGCGTCATGCCTTTGCAACCAGTGAGGCATCTGTTGCCATTCTATGTTGACGCCTTGAATATCACGCCTTCACCTCGGTTAATGGCGACGCTGCGCTCATGCTGGCTTCATAGCCATCCAACACGGCGTAGAGCACCTCGTCCAGAAATTGATTGAGCAGCCGTTCAACTCGAATGTCATCCGAATCTGGAGATTGTTCGTTGCTGGCGCGCACCGCTTCGATCAATTGTCGTCGGAAAAATTGAACTGCGCGGCCGGTCTCCACCAGAGGAATGCCGCTCGAGGCCGCATCGACCCCATATTGTCTGCCCAGCTCGCGCGCAGCCTCCAACAGTTGATTGCGTTGTTGCGGCTTCATCACATAGGAGATGGCAAGCGAGAAAAGCATGCGCCCTCGCTCCCGTCGCGCTTGGTCCACCGCTGTATTGTCCGGATGATGCCAGCGCTGAACCAATGCATCTGCGCGCTGCAGCTCTGTGCGCACACGATCGACGGCGATTTCAACCAGGTTGTTGCGCGTCGTCGCCGGCATCAAGCGGGCGCGCTCGTCCAGAAAGCGTCGCAAATCATTGAGGCTGAAGCGTCGATGTCCGCCAGGCGTGCGAAAGACCGGGATTTCCCCGCGATCGGCCCACCCACGCAGCGTCGTAAAATGCACCCCAAGGAACTCGCTTGCATCCTTGAGGGTCAGCCATTCCATTTTGCCGCGAGGGGACGTCGGGCTTTTGTCTCCGGCGCGTCTACGTCGTTCACCCTCCATACCCTCTCGATTGTAAGAACTTGTGGGACGACTGTCAAACATCTTTCAGATTTCAAATGGAACAATCCGTTCAATTCCTGCATCAGGGTGCAAGCGACGGAGACGCCATATCCGGCACTTCGAATCTCGACAACCTCTCTCGACGGGTTCTCCTGTGTTCCTACAAAGTCGTGAGCGGATCGACGTCGATGCGCCACCCCAGGGGGATATCGAGCCCGCGCAGCACAGCGGAAGGGTCTGGAGCGCGCAACAGGAGCTGCCACCGGTAGTAGCCGCGATGACGCTCGAAAAACGCAGGCGCAGGACCAAGTAGGCTGGAGGCCTCCCCCTCCAACCCCATCGTTTTCAGACGATGATGCAGTGCAGCCGCCATGCGCTTTGTCTCCTGTTTGACGCGCTCCAGGCGTTTGTCCCAATAGATCAGGCGCGCCATTCTGCGCAGCGGCGGATAGCCATGTTCGCGGCGAAAAGCCAGTTCGCGCGCATAAAAACCGTGATAGTCATGCCGCGCCGCCGCCTGAATGACGTAGTGCTCTGGCCTGTATGTCTGGATGATCACGCGGCCGCCGCGCTGACTGCGCCCCGCCCGCCCCGCCACCTGCGTCAGCAACTGGAAAGTGCGCTCGCCGCTGCGAAAATCCGGCAAGAAAAGTCCGATGTCGGCGGCCACGACGCCCACCAGCGTCACCAACGGTAGGTCGAGGCCCTTGGCGATCATCTGCGTGCCGATCAGGATGTCCGCCTCGTGGTTGGCAAACGCCGCCAGGAGCCGTTCGTGGCTGTCTTTGCCGGCGGTGGTGTCTGCATCCCAGCGCAGGACCCGCGCTTCGGGCAAAATCTCTTTCACCGCCTCCTCGATCCGCTCTGTGCCGGCGCCGAAGAAGCGGATGCGCTTGCTCTGGCAGCTCGGACAATGCACGGGCGTCGGATAGATCTGGTTGCAGTGATGGCAGACCAACCGCGCAGGGCTTCCTCCTCGTTCGGCGTGATAGGTGAGCGGCGCCGTGCAGCGCTTACACTCCTCGACGTGGCCGCAATCTCGACACATGACAAAGGTGTGCGCGCCGCGGCGATTGAGAAAAAGGATCGCCTGTTCATGCGCCGCCAACGTCTCCATCAATTGTGAAGCAAGGCTGCGGCTGAAGAGGCTGCGGTTGCCAGCGCGCAGCTCCTGGCGCATATCGACCACTTCGATAGGAGGCAACTCCATGTAAGGCGCCTCCTCTCCGTTCGTCTTTCCATGCCCCATGACCCGCTGCGTCATTTCCAGCAAGATCACCTCGCCTTTTTGGGCGGCGTAATACGTCTCCAGGCTGGGCGTCGCCGAACCGAAGATGAGCGGGCAGCCGACCATTTCCGCCAGACGACGCGCCACAGTGCGGGCGTCGTAGAAGACTTTGTCGCCGCCCCACTCCTCTGCATCCTGTTTATAGGTCGCCTCGTGTTCCTCGTCGATGACGATCAGGCCCAGGTCGGCGACAGGTGCAAAAAGCGCGCTGCGGGGCCCGATGACAATGGCGTAACGCCCTTCGCGGACGCTGCGCCAGACGTCGTAGCGTTCGCCTTGACTCAACCCCGAATGGATGACCGTCACCCGGTCGGGAAAACGAGCGGCGAAACGGGCCACCGTCTGCGGCGTAAGGGCGATTTCCGGCACCAAAACGATCGCTCGCCGCCCACGTCGCAACGTCTCTGCGATAGCGCGCAGATAGATTTCCGTCTTGCCGCTGCCGGTGACGCCATGCAAGAGAAACGCAGCGCCGCCTGGACGCTCAAACCCTTGCGTCAGGATCGTTCGCCAGACCGCCTCCTGTTCGCTCGTCAACGCAGGCGGCGCATCGCACGGAAAGGTGCGCCCGAGCAACGGATCGCGCACGAAGATCTCTTCCTGCATCGTAATGACGCCTGCTCGGAGTAGATCGCGCAGCCAGGACAGCGGTGCGTTCGTTTTTGCGTTTAGCTCGTGGCGCCAGATCGGAACGCCGGCCTCCGCCAGCGCCTCGACGATCGGTGCGTATTTATCGACGCCGCGTAGATTGAGCAGGGCTGCAGTCGCCGCCTCCCGGTCGACAGCGAGCGACGCCTGGCCTTCTGCAATCTGAACGACGCCGCGTTTGGCAAGGGCGCGAATTGCACTGTCGCTGCGCAGCCCGCATTCTGTTTGAAGTTGAGCCACGGCGACGGGGCCTCCCTCATGGTCGAGCAACCACGCCAGCGCCCTAGCCTGGCCGCTCTCGCGCCCCAGCCTCGTCAGCCGACGCTGCGCCGCCGCCGGCTCCAGCGCCAGCGCAATGCGCCACTCTCGACGAGCGCGTGCGCCTCCGGCGGCGCCTGCGCGGCTCAACAGCCCAGGCGGCAAGAAAAGCCGGATCGCCGAGGCGAACGGAGCTGCATAATAATCGGCGATCCAGGCCGCCAGCGCGATCTGCGTTGAGGTGAGCACCGGCTCCGGTCGCGCCAGGCGCAGGATGGCTTTCGTAGGCACCGGCGCGGCGGCGCTGCGGCGAATCACAATTGCCTGGATTTCTTGCGAGCCAAACGGTGCCCAAACCAGGTGTCCGGGCTGAACGGTCTCTTCTAGTTCAGGCGGCAGATGATAATGAAACGTCTGAAGCGCATCGTCGTCTTCGGAGGGTGGGGGTGGCTCCTCGCGGCGATGAAAAGAGCGCCGGATCGGCGCGTTGACGACGGTTTCAATGATAACCATGGGGATAGAAAAGTTTCACGGCGATCACCGCACGCCGTACAACCATTCCTGAATCAACCCGAGCGCAAATGCGAGAACGGCCGGCGCCGAACCGATCCACAGCGCCTGGGGGTCCAGACCGCCGAAGACGCAGACAACGGCCCAAAGGATTGCAAGCATCGTCCCGAATAGGCTTCCAAGAAGCGGCAAGATCAGGCCGCGCAATCCATATTTGCGGTCAAAATACCCATATTCCTTCGCTGCATGACGTTGCATATTATACAAAGCGCCGATCGCTGCGCCCAGAGCGCCGGCAAAGGCGGCGGCGATCCACATTGGGATGAACTGCACCCAGACCGATTCCTCGCTCCGCCAAAATAGCGTCTCCAGCAGCGCCAGCAGGTCGGGTTGCAGCCAGTAGCGTGCGATCAAGACGGCGACCGCCAACGCCGCCCATCCGCTCAGATAAATTGTCAGTCGCCGACGATACAGCGCCGAGTCGTTCTGCATCTGGCGCGTGCGCTGGACGATTCGCCTGACCTGTTGCAGATAATAATCGACTTCGGCGGTGCGCGAAGGTTCTTCCTGGAGAATATGTTGCGCCTTCTGGAGAAGATGTCGGCTGCGCTGGGCGGCTTCGTGGCCCGCCGGCAGCGCCGCAGAGATCTCTGCGAGCAGCGCCTGAATTTCCTGTTGCGCTTTCTCGACGTCCGTCTCCAGCTCCCGCGGCAATAGCAACGAACGCGCCCCCAAACGCCCGCCCACCGTCATTGTGCTTGCCAGCGAGGTGGATTGTCGTCGCACCGGGCTGGCGGATGCGGCCGTCCGCATCGCCCCGTTGAGGGAGGTCGTCGCTTCCTCGGCGGAGGCCTGTCTGGAGCTTTGCGCATACCGCTGCTCCGCAGGGATCAACGTCGGCTGCTGCACAGGTCTGGCGACGCCTGCATCTTCGAACCACTGCCTATCTATATCTTTCTCCACATCTCTGGGGCTCGTCGAAGATGAGGAAAAGGAAGACGCAGCCTCCAAACGATGCACGGCGAGAAGATCCTCTGGCATCAAATCGCGCTGCGTCAAATCCCGCTTTGATCGATCTAAGCCGGCGGAGCGCTTTAGCGCGTCGGCGGAAACGCTGTTGTCTGCGGCGTCGATGGCCGATGAAGAGGTTTCATTTTCGATAAAGCCGTTGTTCTCCAGGGAGCCATCGTTCCCCGCCCAACCTGCGTCTCCGAAGTCGAGGCCGCCGAGCAACATTTCATCCAACAAGGCCTCGGCGCGACGAAGCAACGCTTCACTGCCTTCGTCGAGAGGAGTGCGCATCGATAGACGTCGAAAATTTTTGCCCGATGGGTCGAGAATCGGAATATCCGTTCTGCTCAAAAACTTCATCTCCTCTGTCCGGTTGGACGCCTCCAACCCTTAGCAACCAACATCTCTAACCCTTAGCAACCAACATAAAGATAGTACCATGCAATCGATCTGCTTGCCAATACAAAAGCAAATTTTTACCAAACGAAATCTCGGACCATTCGACAACAAAGCATCGGCGATTGGGCTTCACTCGATTCGCGTCGGGGCGCAAATAGCGAAGCCGCGCAGTTGAACCCGACAATCGATAGCGCGGATTGAGCAAACAAGCGGCCTTGATGGTGAGTGCGGCTCTCAGCCGCACACTCTCGATGCCCCGCAAAGTTTGGGAAATTCGAGGAAGTGCAGCTGCGAGCTGCACCACCGGGGCGCCAGAGAAATCATGTGTAAAATTCCATCCAGCATTCAGGAAGCCGGATCTCCGGAAGATTGTATCCTATGAAAGATTTCATCTCACTGCACAACTCCGCCACAAAATTGAAACGTCGAAACTCTACAGCGGATTTGACAGCGCCAAAAGTCGGCGCGTATAATGCCGTTTTGACGCAAACGCAAGTGAGTGGACGGAGAATGCTCAATGCGTCTGGAAGCGGCCATCCATTCGCTTATGCGTTGGCCGGGAAGATCTGTTTCTGTGACTGATTACTCAACTTGACAGTTCGCAAAAATGCTCGGGCGCCAATGGCAAAACCGAGTTTGAGTAGAAAACGAGTTTGAACAAAAGCATCGAATAGATAGTCCTGTCTCTGCGCTGGCCGGCGACCATCTGATCGAATGCTTCCATCGACTTGAGACAGGATGACTTGAAACAGGAGTAGATAAAAAAATGGCCACCAAACGGACCTGGCAGCCTAAAGTTCGCAAGCGACTAAAGACGCATGGTTTTCGCATCCGCATGTCCACTTCAGGTGGACGCAAGGTGCTCAAGCGGCGCCGCCTGAAAGGCCGCGCTCGGTTGAGCGTTCAGCTAAGCTATCGCAAGGCGATTTAATTTTAAGCCAGGATAGCCTGACTTTGGCTGCAGGTGAGAAACACAATGTCTTCCTCGCGGTCGCCAGGCAAGACTGCACACCGTGAAACGACGCTATCGAATCCGCAGCAACGAGCGTTTTCAGGAGGTTCGGCGCCTCGGTCGCTCGTACGTCAATCATCTGCTTGTGCTGTGCGCATTGCCCAACGACCTGCCTTACAGCCGGTTTGGATTTGCCGTCAACAGCCGCATTGGAAGGGCTGTGCAACGAAACCGCATCAAGCGACGTCTGCGCGAGATCATGCGCTTGCAACAGCACCGCATCCAACCGGGGTGGGACATTGTCTTGATTGCAAGGCAACCGATCCGCAGCGCGGACTATCACGAAATGGAAGCCGCCTGCGCCCGCCTGTTGGGGCGGGCGCAACTATTCCAGGCGGATGCCGCCCATTCGTTGGCTGTGGCTGAAGCGTCAGAGCAAGTTTCGGAGAGCGATGCTGAACACAACGCTTGAGTTCAAACAAGTCCAGTAGAATCAAGATGCGGCAACTGACGCTTGCGCTCATTCGCTTCTATCAAAAGTTCATCTCTCCGCTTTTGGGCAGCAACTGCCGATTCTATCCGACTTGCTCTTCGTACACCTATCAAGCCATTGAAAAATATGGCGTCGCCAAAGGCAGTTGGATGGGAATGAAACGCATTCTGCGTTGCCATCCATGGAACCCGGGCGGGTATGATCCGGTTCCCTGAGGCCGGGAGGAAAAACCCGCATAAGGAGAAACCTCGTGAAGTCAAAACACTGGATTGTCCTTGCCATTCTGCTGTTGATTCCACTCGTCTTGGCGGGGTGCGGCGTCCCTTATGAAGGCGTGGACGTCACCACCACGCCGCCGGAGGGCTTCTGGCAAACCTTCGTCGTCTGGCCGCTCGCCAATATTTTGATCGGGCTGGACTCCATGCTTGAAGGGATGGGCGTGCCCTACAGCTGGGGCTGGTCCATCATTCTTTTCACACTGATCATCAAGATTGTCACCTTTCCGCTCAATCTGAGCCAGATTCGCGGCATGCAGGCGCAGAAAGAGCTGCAGCCGTTGCTTGCCGAGCTGCAGAAAAAATACGGCAAAGATCGCGAACGCCTGGCGCAGGAGCAGATGAAGCTGTACAAGGAGGCGGGCGTCAATCCGCTCAGCGGCTGTCTGCCGCTTTTAATTCAGATGCCGATCCTTTTCGGACTCTACGCCGCCCTGGTGGCTGTCGGACCGATGCTGGAAAACTCCGGCTTTTTCTGGATCCCGGACCTGAGCTTTCCTAATTTCGCCCTGGGGCTGAGCTGGATCGTCGACCTGTGGTCTGCAGGCGAATACGGTCGCTTGCTCGCCTACTTCGTCCTGCCGGTTCTCCTGGTCGTTTCGCAGATTTTTATGCAGAAATGG
>CALFWA010000070.1 GCA_937928035.1 uncultured Caldilinea sp.
GGGGGTGCCCGTCTATATCCATCAACAGATTTTGCCTCAGTATGGCGCTCGCCGCGGCAAGGGCGAGGCGCTCTGGAAAAGCCTCTACGTCACGCGCGGGGACATCATCGCCTGGATCGACACCGACATCGTCAACATTCACCCGCGCTTTGTCTACGGCATCGTCGGCCCGCTGATCCTGAACGAGCGGGTGCAACTGGTCAAAGGCTTCTATCGTCGGCCCTTGCGCGTCGGCGATAAAGTGCAGGCGGGCGGCGGCGGGCGCGTCACCGAGCTGATGGCGCGTCCGCTCATCAACCTCTTCTTCCCCGAGCTTTCCGGCGTCATCCAGCCGCTGTCGGGCGAGTATGCAGGACGACGCACAGCGTTGGAACAGATCGTCTTCTATTCCGGTTACGGGGTCGAGACCGGCATGTTGATCGACATCTTTGAAAAATTCGGGCTGTCTGCGATCGCCCAAGTCGATCTGCTCGAGCGCATTCATCACAACCAACCGCTGGAAGCGTTGAGCAAGATGGCCTTCGTTATCCTGCAGACAGTGATGTACAAGCTGGAAAAGCGCTTTGGCGTCTCGATCCTGGACAATCTCAATCGCACCATGAAGCTGGTGCGCTACTCGCGCGGCAATTACTATCTGGAGGTCGAAGAGGTGGCGGAGCAGGAGCGCCCACCCATGATCACCCTGCCTGAATATCTGCAAGTGCACAAAGCGCAGAAGGACGCGCAAGCGACGCAAAGCCACCACGCTCACGGACAACCGCCTCACGAGCAACCGCTTCATGAACAACAAGGGTGAGCACCCATGACTGAATTCTGGTTGGTGCGCCACGGGCAGACCGATTGGAACCTGCAAGGGCGCTATCAAGGGCAGGCGGACCCGCCGCTGAACGAAACAGGCGTCCAACAGGCGCAGGCCGCGGCGGAAGCGCTGGCCGGCCGATGCTACGCTGCACTCTACAGCAGCGACCTCGAACGCGCCCGCGTCACCGCCGAGATCATCGCCGGGCGCCTGGGGCTGGAGGTCATCGTCGATCCTCGTCTGCGCGAGGTGAATCAAGGCGCGTGGGAAGGGCTGCTCGTTACAGAAATTCAAGAGCGCTATCCGCTAGAATGGGAGGCGCGGCAGCGAGATCGTCTCCATTTTCGCGCCCCTGGCGGCGGCGAGAGCGTAGAGGACGTGGCGACGCGCATCTGGGCGGCGATGGATGACATCGCCCGACGCTATCCTCGCGAGGCCGTGATCGTGGTGTCGCATGGCCTGGCGTTGGCGACAGTGCTCTGTCGCGTGCAGAACATTCCGCTTGCGCAGGCGCGGGAGCTGATCCCGGACAACGCGGAGATTGTGCGCTTGGAATGGAATCCGCCCTTTGCGCCGTAGCGGCCGCTCGTAGCCGCTTGGAAGGCCGAGGTGCGGCCCTCACCCCCTGGCCCCCTCTCCCAATGCTGAGAGAGGGGGAAGAGAACGCCGTAGCTGCGGCTCGTAGCCGCAGGTTCTGGCACACCGTCACGTCACGCCAGAGGTGATGGTCTACGCAAGCGCCTTTACGACGCCGGATGGAGCTTGTCGCCGTACAGTCTTGGCAGACCATTAGGTGATTTGAGCAAACACAGCCATGAGTTGGGCCTACAGATCGCCAAAATAATTTGTCAAGTTCCATAGTTTGGCGCCTGACAAGAGAGACTGCGCACACGCGTACGCACGGCGATTGTCCTTCGGCCAACGGCGATTCCTCCGAACGGGCGCCGAATTTCCAACGGCGGTGCGTCGATTGTCATTCACCGATGCAGAGGTGGGCGTTTTTACAGAGGATTACAGAGGAAAAGATCGATGGACACCCTTCCCCTTCAATCTCCTTATCTGGAGATGCTGAAAAATCGCGTCAACCTGTTCAAGGTGCCCTTCAGCGACCGCGGCTCTCGGCTAATGGTCTTTCGCAAAAACCACCACCTCAGCGTGCGTCTGGCCGAACGTTGGTTCAAACTGGACAATCAACTCTCCGGCTATCGCAGCCGCGAGCCGATCGTCAACGAATGGACGTTGACCGACGCCAACGGCGCTGCGTTGCCCATCGAGACGACCACTTATCCTCATTGCGTCGAGATTCACAACGCCAATGGCCTCTATCAGCTGGTGTTCGTCGATCAGGAGACGCTGCTCATGACGCTGCCGGCGGGCGTGCATGGCGTGCGCTTTCGCGTCTCCACCGCCGATGAAACGCAGCCAGATCGCCGCGGAGGGGTGCTGAGGCTGAACCGCGCCATCCGCCGCGCCATCGCTTACACCACCGACGCGCACATTTTGCAGCATGATATTCACGAAAACAACGGCGGCCGTCTGGTGGAATTGAGGCTTGACTGTCCTGGCGGGGGACGGCTGATGCTCAACATCACCCCGCGGCTGGGCTTCAACCGTCATCTTCCCGACGCAGCCGCCGCCATCCATGCGGCGGCGCAGCGCTGGCATGATTGGTTCGCCGCCGCGCCGCCTGTCGCCGAGCCATTTCGCGCCCAATACTACTTCGCCTGGCTGGTGATGCGCACCGGCCTGATCTCCTCGCGCTTCTACACGACGCGGGAGGCGATGACGCCTTCCAAAATTCATTACGTCGGCGTCTGGCAGTGGGACGCCTATTTCCATGCGCTTGCCTATCGCCACGTCGAGCCTAAGCTGGCGCAGGATCAGATTCGCATCGTGCTCGACCACCAGCGCGAGGACGGCATGATCCCAGACGCCATCCACGACGAAGGCGTCATCACCCACCTCAATTTTCCCGTGGAGGCCGACGTCACTAAGCCGCCGTTGCTGGCATGGGCAGCCTGGAAACTCTACGAAATGGACCACGACCGCGAGTTTCTAGAAGAGATCTACGAGCCGGTCGTGCGCTGGAACCGTTGGTGGTTCGAGCGCAACGACCTCGACGGCGACGGCCTGCCTGAATATCAGCATCCCTTTTCGTCCGGCCTCGACGACAGCCCGCTGTGGGACGAGGGCATGCCGGTGACCTCGCCCGATCTCAACACCTACCTGGTGCTTCAGGAGGAGGCGCTGGCGCGGATTGCAGGCGAAATCGGCCTGAAGGAGGAGGTCGAGCTCTGGCGAGGGCGCGCCGAACGTCTGACGCAGCGCATGATCGAACGCCTCTGGGATGCGGAGGCGGGGCTTTTCTGGGCGAAACGCCAGGGCCAACCCGTGCGCGTCGTCACCCCTTTCAACCTCTTTCCTCTGCTCACCAGTCGACTGCCGGACGCCATCACCGCCCGCTTGCTCGCTCGTCTCACCGATCCCCAGGAGTTCTGGACGCGCTATCCCGTACCCACGGTCGCCATCAACGACCCCAAATACGAGCCGCTGACCATGTGGCGCGGCCCTTCCTGGGTGAACATCAACTATTTGTTGATCGAGGGGTTGCAGCGCATTGGTCAGCGCTCCATCGCCGCCGAGCTGCGCAGACGCACGCTGGAGATGATCTCCAACCACGACGACATCTATGAGTATTACCATCCCGAGACCGGTGAAGTGCCGCCCAAGGCGGCGCCGCTTTTCGGCTGGTCTTCGGCGCTCTTCATCGAGATGGCGATCGAGGAGTCGAAGGTTCTCGCCGAACTTGCCTCCACAGGCGAGGAAGGCGCTTAAACCTCGGCCCTGGTCATCCGCTGCGCCAACAGTGCGCCGTAGACCTTCTGGTCGGTCGCCGGCAGCGGGAGCGTCTCCACCTCGTCCAGCTCCAGCCAGCGCCAGTCCAGGCAGCCGAGCGCCTGCGGCGAGCCTCCGACATGGCGGGCGTGAAAAGCGTGCAGGGTGATGCGGAAGTGGGTGTAGGCGTGTTTGACTGTGGTCAGTGGCTCGAGCACGGCGATCTCAATTCCCAGCTCTTCGTCGATCTCGCGACGCAGGCAAGCGGCCAGATCCGCATCTTGCGGCTCTCGCTTGCCACCGGGGAACTCCCATAGTCCGCCCAGCATGCCATCCGACGGACGCTGCGCCATCAGCAGCTTAGAGCGGAATGGATCGCCCGCCCAAATCACGCCGGCGGCCACGTCATAATGGGGCGTTTTGGGGCGCGCCAGGCGAACCGGTCGCGCGTGCTGCACGCCTTGCTGCGCAGCCTGGCAAAATTCCCTCAACGGGCAGATGAGGCAGCGCGGATTCTGCGCGGTGCAAACGGTGGCGCCCAACTCCATCAGCGCTTCGTTGCAGTCGCCCGCCCTCCCCGGCGGCGCTGCTTCAACGATGTAGCGCGCCAGCGCCCACAGTTCACGCGCCGTTGCGCCGTCATCGATCGGCCGGTCGATATTGAACAGCCGCGCCAATACGCGGCGGACGTTGCCGTCGAGGATCGGCTCCGGCTGATTGTAGGCAATGCTGAGGATGGCGCCGACAGTGTACTCGCCGACGCCGGGAAGCGCCAGCAGCGAGCTGCGGTCGACGGGAATTTCTCCGTTGTGGCGTTCAACGATCTGTCGCGCAGCTCGATGCAGGTTGCGCGCGCGCGCATAATAGCCCAGCCCCTCCCAGAATTTGAGCACCTCCTGCAAGTCGGCGGCGGCCAACGCTTGGACGGTGGGGAAGCGCGCCATCCAGCGCCGAAAGTACGGCTCCACCGTCTCCACGCGCGTCTGCTGCAACATAACCTCGCTGATCCAGACGGCGTAGGGATCGCGCTCGCCGGCGCGTGCGTCTCGCCAGGGCAACGCGCGCTGATGCTCTGCACACCAGTCGATCAGGCGCGCGGCGATCTGTGCAAAAGGAGGCGCATCCATTGCGAGAATTCACCGGCAGGGAGTGTGAGACGCGCTATTGCGGGACGTTGAGCGGGGAAAACAGGCACTGTCCCAGCAAAGTCATCGCAAAAAACGCAGCGATCAACATCCACATCCAACTGGGAAAGCCGCCGGTCTGCGTGCGCTTCTTGGGCGGTTTTGGTTTGGGCAGCGGCGTCTGACAACGCCAACAGACCTCTTTATCGTCAGGATTCCAGGTCTTGCAGTTTGGGCAGTCCATGTAAATTGCTCCTCGTGCTGCGCAGTACACAGGTATCGTAGCACAACCGTGATATGGATGCGAAACCATCTCCAGTCTCAAGAATCGGTTTGCAGATTTAGAAATGCGATTTCATAATGGGCGATATGACCGCCATCGAACTGCTCAATCAAACGGACTTTCGCCGCAGACTGGATCAGTGCATCCACTGCGGCCTGTGTTTGCCCGCCTGTCCGACTTACGCCGTCGATCAACGAGAGGCCGACAGCCCGCGCGGGCGCATCGCCTTGATGCGCGCTGCGGCTGAAAGGCGGATCGGGTTGGAAGGGGCCTTCGCGGAGCATATCGAGCTTTGTCTCGGCTGTCGCGCCTGCGAGACGGCCTGTCCTTCGGGCGTTCAGTATGGTCTGTTGCTCGAAACCGCCCGCGCCGCCTTGGCGCAGGAGAAGGCGCGCACGAGACGCACGCAGCTCGCAGACCTGTTTCAGCGGATAGGGTTGCGCAGCTTACTGCCGCATCGTCGTCGCCTGCGCTGGCTGGCGCGCGGGGTGTGGCTCTATCAGTGCCTTGGCCTCACCCACTTGGCGCAATGGGCGCTTCCGCATCTGCCGCCTGCGTTGACCACGATGGAGGGAATGACGCCGCCCGTCGATCTAAATTTCCTGGACCTTTCGCAGCCTGCGCCTGCGCTTGGCCCCAGGCGCGGCAAAGTCGCCTTTTTTGTCGGCTGCGTGCAAGATGCTTTTTTGGCCGGCGTCAACCGCGCCACAGTGCGCGTGCTTCAACGCAACGGGTACGAGGTTCATTTTCCTCAGGCGCAGAGCTGCTGCAACGCCGCCGCGCTCCACAGCGGCGACGTCGAGTTTGCGCGCGCACTGGCGCGGCGCAACATCGACGCCTTCGCCGACGGGGACTTTGCTGCGATCCTCAACAACGCCGGCGGCTGCGGCGCGGCCCTCAAAGGCTACGACCATCTGCTGGCGGACGATCCGCTCTACGCAGACCGCGCCCGAAGCTTTGTCGCCAAAGTCAAGGACATCAATGAATTTCTGGCCGAACACCTGCACCATCCTCCCACCGGCCATGTCCAGGCGCGCGTCGTCTACGTCGACTCGTGCCATCTCCGCCATGGGCAGAGAGTCGTCGGTCCGCCGCGTGCGCTGCTGCGCGCCATTCCCGGCGTCGAGCTGGTCGAATTGCAGCAGCCGGATATGTGCTGCGGCAGCGCAGGCGTCTACAACCTGTTGCAGCCGGAGATGGCCAATCAGGTGCTCGACGCCAAGCTGGCCGATGTGCGCAACGCTCACGCCAACATCATCGCCACGGCGAACACCGGATGTTATCTGCAGATGATCTACGGGGTCAAGCGAGCAGGGTTGAACGCCACGGTTATGCACGTCGTCGAGCTGCTAGAGCGGGCGTACACCAATAATGCTGACGCGCGGCTCCCTAAATGTCTCGTTGGTTGGTGAGGATTCCCGCCCTCGTCGGCGCAACCTCTGCACACCGGATGCGACGCTGATTTGTATACGCGCCGCTTGACTTCAGTGCGTGATGCGCGTTGCGTTCAATTTATCTCACGTAACACGCATCACGCACCAACTCATCCCAAACAGAACCTGTTCACGCTCCACGGCGAATCTCGCCGAGCGACCTCATCCCGCCACGGGCAGCGCCTCGACGGCGGCACGTTCGATGGGTAGTCCTCGCTTGTAGCGCTCCATGAACGCCGCAAAACCGTTGACATCGCGCGGATCCGGCGCCAGGGTGACGGCCTTCTGGCCGGCGAAGACCCTGTCGGCTAGATAAGCTTCCAGCGACTCGTTCGCTTGTCGATAGAGCATGTAGGCCGCCAGCAGCGCGATGCCCCATGCACCGCCCTCGCCGGCGGTCTCCATCACCGAGACGGGCACGTTCATCGCCGCGGCCATGACGCGCTGGCCGACCTCCCGCGTCTTGAAGAAGCCGCCGTGGCCGAGGATCTGGTCGATCTGCACCCGCTCCTGTTCGAAGAGAATATCCAGCCCGATGCGCAACGCGCCAAGCGAGGCGAAGAGATGCGTGCGCATGAAGTTGGCCAGTGTGAAGCGGCTCGTCGGCGTGCGCACGAAGAGCGGGCGGCCTTCCTCCATGTGCGTGATGTGCTCGCCCGACACATAGTTGTACGCCAGCAGCCCGCCGCCGTCGGCGTCGCCCGCCAGCGCCAGCCTGTAGAGGGTCTCGTACAGCCGCGACTCGCTCACTTCCACACCGATGGCCTGGGTGAACTCCTGGAAGAGGTCGATCCATGCGTTGAGGTCGGAGGTGCAGTTGTTGCTGTGCACCATCGCCACCGGCTTGCCCGTAGGCGTCGTCACGATGTCGATCTCCGGGTAGACCCTGGAGAGGGGCTTTTCGAGCACGATCATGGCAAAGACAGAGGTGCCCGCCGAGACGTTGCCGGTGCGTTCGGCTACGCTGTTGGTGGCGACCATGCCGGTTTCAGCGTCGCCTTCAGGCGGGCAGAGCGGGATGCCCGGCTGCAGCTCGCCGCTGGGATCGAGCAGCCGCGCACCCTCGGGCGTGAGCTTCCCGGCCGGCTCGCCCGCCACCAGCACTCTGGGCAGAATGTCCGGTAGCCGCCACGGGAGATTCTGCGCCGCCAACAGCGCGTTGAACTGCTCGATCTTGCGCGCGTCGTAGTCGTTCGCAGCGCTGTCGATGGGAAACATGCCCGAAGCCTCGCCGACGCCCAGCACCCTTTCGCCGGTCAGCTTCCAGTGCACATAGCCGGCCAGCGTGGTCAGGTGGTGGATATCCTTGACGTGCGGCTCTTTGTTCAAGATCGCCTGCCAGAGATGAGCAATGCTCCAACGCTGCGGGATGTTGAACTGGAACAGTTCGGTGAGCTGCGCCGCCGCCTGCCCGGTGATGGTGTTGCGCCAGGTGCGGAAGGGCGCAAGCAGGTTGCCTGCTGCGTCGAAGGGCATGTAGCCGTGCATCATGCCGCTGAAGCCGATGGCGCCGACCGTGCGCAGCGCGACGCCGTACTGTGTCTGCACCGCCGTGCGCAGGTCGCGGAAGCACGCCTGCAAGCCTGTCCACACATCGTCGAGGCTGTAGGTCCAGACGCCGTTTTCGTAGCGGTTTTCCCACTCGTGGCTGCCGGATGCGAGCGGGGTATGGTCGGCGCCGATCAGCACCGCCTTGATGCGCGTCGAGCCAAATTCGATGCCGAGCGCAGTCTTGCCGTTTTCGATGGCGTGGCGAATATCGGTTGGATTCATCATGAAGCTCCTATTGTTCAATCGAAGATCGTTTTGTTTTGCTTGAAATGATGGAGCAACGGGCACGATTATACGATACACGACACCCGCTGGTTTCTTCAAGACTGACGATGGTTGAAACCCATCGCCTGAGAGGAGAAACCCGATGCAGGCTGGCTGGCGATGCGAATCGCGCTGGTGCGCGTCGGTGATGCTGGCACAAAGATAACGGGCAGAAGGTTGGGGCGCGCACCTTCACCAGCAAGGTATGAGCGACCTGCTCAATTTTGGGTGGTCGACTACCCAAAATCGGGTAGGTGAACTACCCAAAATTGGGTAGGTTTTTGCTTGAAATCGCACTCCAAGATTTGCTACCATCACAGCATTGAAAGTAGAAGCGTACTCCCAACGGCCAGTCCCCCGGTGCTGCTCCATCTTGTACTATGCGCTGCAAGGCGGAGGTTCAGAGTGGATAGGCAATCGATTCATAGAGGTGAAAGATGAAGAACAAACTCCTGCTCGTTCTTGTCGCCCTGCTGGGCATTGGTTCAGGCTATCTGCTTGGGGGCGGTCATAACGAGGCAGCGGCGGCGCGCTCGACCACGATGCCCGCCAACCCGCACATCGTCTATCTGACGCCGCCCGACGTCGTGCACGGTGTGTTGACGAGCGAGCGCGCCCAAGAGCAAGGGATGGTCACGCTGCAAAGCTGGGCAGAGGTGCGAAAGGCAGCGCAGGTGCAGCCGCTAGATGCACTATTGGTGGAGCACAACAAGTTCGCCGAGTTGAGCGAAGACGACCGTAGCTGGCTGCGGCGGCAGCTCGAAGAGGGCGTCGTGATCGTCGGCATCGGGATCGACATCGAGGCGTTCTCGACCGCGTTGGGGTTGCCCAACCTGCGCGCGCCGGGTGAAGCGCCTATTCCCATCGGCGACGATGGATATATCTTGTTTCGGGCGCTGCTGCTGGGTGCGCCGGAAGATGTTCAGGCAATGCGTGACGCCAACTGGCTCGAACGCTCGATTCTTGGCGAGCCTATCAAACTTGATACGCGGAATCCTCTCAGTGCAGGCGTTGGTACAGCTAGAGGAAAGCTGGTGAATGAACAAGATATGGAACTCTTAAGACAACGGTTGAAAAGTTGGATTGAATATACATATCAACTGCGTGAGGAAATGGCATCGAACGAGATCGATCAAGGAAGATAGAGGGCTTGAAGGGCTTCTGACTCAGGAGAAGGTTGATAAACTCATGATTCGTCCAACCATGAAGAAAGTAGTCATCGTGTTTCTGTTAGTGTTATTGCTCGGCGTTGGGATTGGACAACGGCGGGCGCTTGCAGAGAGCAAAAGTGTATGGGTGGACCCTGTAGGGATTGTGGGAACTGCCTCGACAACCGGCTTCCCCAGCCAAGGCTCTGTCGGAAGTTCATCCTCAACTGTGACGCTCTACTGGCTGCGAGCATATACACGAATCTGGCATGTCGGGCCGATTTTGCAAGATGAATATGATGCCTATGCCACGAATACTCGTCATGTTTCAACTCCTCGACTTACTTCGTCTGGCTACGGCGACTACGCTGTGACGCGTCATGAATTTCAGTATGTTCCCTCCAAGCCGATGTCCATCACCTACACTTCGGACAATGGAGCGCGCTCCTGCAGCGCCGCATGGAACACGTTTGTCTTCAACTGTTGACGCCGCGGGCTATCAACAGATCTCACCTGGTTCCATCGGCAACAGTGCGGTCAGATGGCGATGTACGCCCGGTCTGTAAACGGTGTTCGCCATGACGGCATAGCGCAGCTCCCCAACGCGTGAATGCACATAGTGATGCTGGCGCAGGTGACTGTAGACGTCCGCCTGGTCGAAGTGCGTCTCCTCCCAGTATGCCGAAAAATCGGGCAGCATCCGCAACTGCGCCATCAGGGTATGCCAGCGCGTGGTGTGGCGGTGGCGCAGTGTCATGGCGCGGAATTGATGCAGGTTGCGCAGCGCCAGCATACGCCAGCCTGCCTGCATGGAGCGGCGCATGGGCGAATCCGGCGCAAAGATGACGTGCAGGAAGTTGGGGCGCTCACCTTCACTGGCAAGGCTTTGCAGCCAGACAGGCTTGATGGCGTGCAGCGTCAAGGCGGCATGGTTGGCGGCGAGGATGTCGAAGTAGTCGTCGTACAGGAACGCGGGCTGATGCAGACAGGCGAACAATTCGAGCAGTTCGGCGTCGGCGGCATGCGCATCAAATACAGGGGTAACTGGTGACTCGTCGTTGAGGTCGATAGCCATGGTGAAGAACTCGCGGCGTTCCAACGTCGTGAGCTGAAGCGCCGTTGCCAGTCCTTCCAGCACAGCGCCGTCCAATGTCGCCTTCTTACCCTGTTCCAGGTTGGCGATGACGCGCAGGGAGAGCCTGCTTGCGGCCGCCAGTTGTTCCTGCGTCCAGGGACGACCGGTGAGCGGGTCGAGACGCTCCTTGCGCAAGGAAGCGACGATTTGACCAAAAGCGTTGCGTTGCATTGGCGGGGCCTCCAACGATCGAGTGGTATCGTGAGCGTGAGTGACCAACTACCCAAAATTGAGTAGGTGAACTACCCAATATTGGGTAGGTTTTTGCTTGAAATTGCATCCCTAAATTTGCTATTGTGTGAGCATCGAAAGTAAGAACGTAACTGCCCTGCGGTTTGTTCCGGCGCATCGTGGTTAGATTCCAACTTGCTCATTGAAATTTGGAGGCACAATGTTCCATCGATCCATTCGTACATCCGTGCGTAACCTGATAGTATTGGCGTTTTTCTTCAATTTGGTTGGCATTGTACTGCTATGCCCGTCGCAGGTGTTTGCCCAGGAAGAGCCGGCATCGCCTACACTGGATACGATCCAGATCATAGAGATCGCTGGGCCTTCCTCCGATCCGACAGCCGTCATCACAGACACTTCGCTTTCGCCGCGCGAGATCATCGAAGCCTGGGAACGGGCGGATGCAGAAGCCGGGGTGGTGGACGAGCGCCAGAAGCCATACACCATCATTGGCGTGGCGCTCGACTACCAGGCCAGCAGACTCTTTTTGCCGCTTGTGGCCGGGGGCGAGGAGGGCAGTGTTGCTGCATCTCCACAAGTGTGGCTTGGCGAAAGAGGACGACCGCTGACAGCCGAAGAGCTCGAATTCAACATGGAGATTTCGCGCCAGTATGCGATGATTGCAGAGCGAGACTTGAAAGCGTTGCAAGCGCGTGTCGAGGCAGCGCTTGTCGATACGGCAGGGGCGGAGCACACTGACGGCACCCT
>CALFWA010000071.1:2500-24212 GCA_937928035.1 uncultured Caldilinea sp.
ACGCGTTTTTCCCGAAACAGCCTGCCAACTTCTTTCGAGCCGCTGTTCAGTTCTGCGCGCAACGCTTCCACCCGCGCCAACAACTGGCGCCGTCGTTGGTCGAGATTCAACGCCTCTTCCCAAGGTGCGTCTTCAGCGTTGAGCTTGCGCATCGCTTCCGCCAACGCTTCTCGGTTTTCTCGCATCCAACGGATGTCAAGCATACTCTCCTCCTGATGAATCTGATTCGACTTCATTCAGAATAAAAATCCCTTCGTCAGCTCAGGACGAAGGGACTCGTGGTGCCACCTGATTTCGCGACTTGCGCTATAAGCGCAACGCCGCCTCATTGCCCCTTTAACGGAGGGAAGCCGTTCGGCCATTTCCTGCCGAGAACTCGGGAGGTGCTGACCTTCCCGCACCGGCTGCCTTGCACCCGCCGGCAGCTCTCTGTACGGTGGAGGAGAAGGCCCTGGCCTCCGTCATCGTTTCATCAGAATTAATTTTTCGCGATCATATCATGCCTGCTCAGGAAAGACAAGTTCTCGAAAAGCGCAGCGAACCTCAGCTTTTTCCGCCACCGAAGCGCGTTCACTCGCCTGCCTCGTTTTCATCCCCCTCGCCAGCGTTGAATTCATCGTCGTCTGGCGAAAAAGCCATCTCCCAGGCGCGCAGCGTCACGCGATGATAAAGCTCCTGGAGCTGCTGATAGGCTTTCATTCCGTCCGCGCTAGAGGAGATCGGGCCGAGTCGACGCAATAAAGCCAACTCCGCCGTCGGGCGCACAAGATGGTAATGAACGTCCTCCAACGTCTTGCGCCGTCCCCAAAAGTCGGAGATGGACGCCTCGAGCGCAAAAGCGTTTTTCACCTCCTGGGGCCGCTCTGAGACGGTCGGCGCGTAGAAAGCACCCTGGTCGTACGAACCTACGCCTTCAGGCCGAGAGGCGGAGTGAACGCCAAACTCCTGTAAGGCGTGATTACGTCTTTCCTGAAGGGCGTCGAGCACTTGCTGGCGATTGCGGCCGCGCAGCTGCAGCAACAGCCAGGGGTCTTCCGCCACCATTTCCCCCAGTTGACGATAAACGGCGCTCAAGGCGCGCGATGAATTCTGAGTCGGAGCGCACTGTTGCTCGATCTCGCTGACGTCAGAAGGAAGCAGCCAGCTTCCGGCCTCCACGAAAACTTGTTCGATTTCTGCAGGGATGACGCCGGCCAACAGCTGCGCGGCGAAGATCGCCTGACTCGCCAGGGCGTCGATCACGGCGTCCCACTGCGCATCGGTGAGCAGCGGAAAGCGCACTTCCACCTGAATTGCGCCGTTGTCGCGATCGACGACTTGCGCCTGGATCAGGCCGGGGCGAATTTCCAGGCGTCTCACGCGCAGGCCGCGCAGAAGCGCTGGGTCGGTGATGGCGTGCACCTGTTGCATAAATTTCGCCCAACGTTGCGACCACCAGGCGTTGATGGCTGGGCTGTTTAGCGCAGAGTGAATAGTCGCAGCCATGGTTGTTCTTCCGTTGCGGCTTGCTCAATCGTCTAATGTTTCGCGTCGCAGCATCAAAATTTCGCGCAATTCTTCGGTGTTCAGCTCGGTGAGCCACGCCTCGCCGCTTCCCACGATCGTCTCCGCCAGCGACTGTTTGGTCTCCAGGATGGCATTGATGCGCTCTTCCAGCGTGCCCGCCACGACGAATTTGTGCACCTGCACGTTGCGACGCTGGCCGATGCGAAAGGCGCGGTCGGTCGCCTGGTTCTCCACCGCCGGGTTCCACCAGCGGTCGAAATGAAAGACATGATTGGCGCGTGTCAAGTTGAGGCCAAAGCCGCCTGCGCGCAGGCTCAACACGAAGATCGGCGGACCGTCGTCGCGCTGAAAAGCTTCGACCATGCGACTGCGCTGCGTCGCCGGCGTCCCCCCATGCAGGAAAAGCACTTCCGTGCGCAGACGTTCGCTCAGATGGCGCTGCAAGAGCGCTCCCATCTCCACGAATTGGGTGAAGATCAGAGCGTGATCGCCGACGGAGAGCGCTTCTTCCAACATTTCGGTCAGACGCTCCAGTTTACCGCTGCGGTTGCGCAGCGGGCCCTCCTGTTTCAAGAATTGCGCCGGGTGGTTGCAGATCTGTTTGAGCCGCGTCAGCAGGCCCAGCACCAACCCGCGACGCTGGATGCCGTCGGCGCGGTCGAGCTTCTCCAGCGCTTCCTGGACGGTGGTCTCGTAAAGCGCCGCCTGCTCGCTGGTGAGCGAACAGTAGACGACCATTTCGTTCTTCTCGGGCAGATCCGAGATGATCGTCGGGTCGGACTTCAAACGGCGCAGCAGGAAAGGCTGCACCAGCCGCCGCAGCTCCTGTGCGCGCGCTTCGTCGTTATAGCGCTCTACGGGGATGACATAGCGGCGACGAAATTGCTCATGGCTGCCCAGATAGCCAGGATTTAAGAATTCCAGCACGCTCCACAACTCGGTCAAATGATTTTCCACCGGCGTGCCGGTCAGGGCGACGCGATTGTAGGCGGAGATCTGACGCACCGCCTGGGACTGTTTGGCGCCTGGGTTCTTGATGTTCTGCGCCTCGTCCAGAATCAAATCGCTCCAGGTGCACCGTTGTAAAAGGTCGAGGTCGCGACGCACCGTGCCGTAGCTGGTGATGACCAGATCGCTTTGCGCGACCGCAGCCAGAAATTCCGCGCCGCTGAGCCGCCCACCGCCATGATGCACCATCACCCGCAAGCCCGGCGCAAAACGCTCCACCTCGCGTCGCCAGTTGGCGATCACGCTGGTCGGGCAGACCAACAGCGCAGGCGGCGAAGGCTCCGACGCATCGCCGTTGGTGCGCTCGTGAAGGAGCATTGCGATCGCCTGCACAGTTTTGCCCAGCCCCATGTCGTCGGCGAGACAGGCGCCCAAACCCAGGCGCCGCAAGTAGACGAGCCAACCGACGCCGCGGCGCTGATAGCGTCGCAGCTCGCCTGCAAACCCCGGAGGCTCCGCCAGCTCGACCAGTTGCTTTTGCGTGCGCAAGTGCTCGAGGACCAGTTGCAGCCAGCCATCGACGTCGACTGCTTCCAACGGCAGCGCCTCGTCATTTTCCGCTCCTGGACCGAGATCGACCTCAGCCTCAATCCACGAACCGAACTTGCCGTTCGCTTCAGCTTCTTGATCGAGATAGGCCTGCGCCAACCGGATCGCCTGCAGGAGCGACATCCGCCCCGAGGCGGGCCGTTCGGAAAGGAACTTCTTTGCCATTTGCACCTGGCGGGGATCGAGCTCGATCCAGCGGCCATGCAATTTTAAGAGAGGCAAGTTGCGCCGGGCCAGCGCTTCAAAATCGGCCTGGCTGATGCGTTCGGCGCCCAGCGTGAGCTCCCAGGAAAAGCGAACGGGCATCTGCTGCGCCCGACCCATCGGGAGATCGGCGCTCTCGTTGTCCTCGCTGCGCCATAGGGCATCCTCTTCCACCGCAAGGCGAAGCCGCAGCCCAAGCCGCATGCGCTGGCGCGTGTTCCACCATTCAGGCGTGAGCACGCCAAAGCCGTTATTCTCCAACAGAGGCGCAGCTTCGCGCAGGAACTGATGGGCTTCTGCAGGCGTCAACTCTGCCTGCGTAGGTCGCGGCGAACGCAGGCTGCGTTCGATGGGGGCAAAGAGGCGGCTGGCCGCCCCGAGGCCGGCCAGCAGGCGCTCCTGCGGACGGTCCACGCGGCGAGAGCCGATGCGCAGAATGCCGTTGTGCGCCGCCCAAACTTGCTCCGCCGGAATTAAAAGGCGCAGATCGTCGCGCGCCTGGAGGTAATAGCGCAACGTCCAGTGAGCGAGCTCTGACTCAGCTTCCAGCGTCTGGCCGTTGATGGCGCCCGTATAGCCCGCCGAATATCCGGGTTGATCGGGCTCCACCAGCTCGAAAGTGATGCGGAAATTTGCATCGCTGGTGACATGCAGCTGCTCGATCCACGTTTGCCACTCCTGGAGGAGCTGGAACGTCGGCTGAGGAGGCAACGCAAGACGCCGTTCTTTAGAGTGCAGCCGCCCGATCCACTGAAGGACAGGCGTCTCGGCGCTGAACACGCCGCCGTTGCCCCAGGTGCGGACGGCAACGTCCACCATGGCGGCGACAAAGTGCTCCGTCAGCTGATGCGGAGATGGCGCGTCGTGGACGGACGCCAGGTTATAAGCGCGGCAGACCGGCGGCATGGTCTCAACCAATGCTGCAAAGCGACGGCGCAGACGGTCGTCCAGCAAAGCTGGTTGCCAGATGGCGAACAACGCTGCGCCCTCACCGCGACGCAGCGCCGGGACGTAATGCTGTCCAATGAGCAGTTCGAGGGCGAATTTTGCAGCGTTGCCCCAGTATAGAAGATCGTTGCCAAAGCGCAGGCGAGCGACGCTCCGTCCTGCGCTCGCAGCGGAAGAACCAGAACGCCGCGTCTGGCTCAAGAAACGTAAGGCGTCAAAAGCGCCAATCGTCAGGCCGGTCACCTGCCAGTTGCCAAGCGCAACCGCGCCGTTCATTCTCTGGCGCGCATCGTTCTCCTGAAGAATGCTGCGCCTTGCCAATGGCGCGCCATCGCGGCTAGGCAGCCAGACGTTGACGCTGGTCGGCTGCATGGACTGAACGGGCAGGTGAGGCAGCTCCTCGGCAATGAGAACGCGCAACTGGTTGATCGCAAGTTGCCCCGGGTGCGAAGGGATTTTCGAGGCCCGTGGTCTGACCGGCGCTCCACCGTTCAGGACATCCGTCGCCTCTGGACGAGGATGTTTTTGAAATTCGAGCGACTCCGCCCAAATAAATAGATTTCCGTCAAACCAGGGCTCCCGCAGCGGAAGCCACGCAGCATGCAAGGTCAAAGGCATAAAGCATATTGTAGCGCGCAATCTCGTTTCGGATCAAATTGCAGCGCACAATTTGCAAATCAGGTTTTATAGAAATAGAAAAAGAGAGGGGCGATAGCGCCAGAGTTGCCCAAGGGTGAGGCGATTGTTGGAGCGGCGAGCTTTGCAGTCGCTTCAACCCAGCTAGCCGTTCTCAAGGCTTGTCGTTGCGCCGCGCTTTCTCCATCGCGAAGGCGCCGGCGAGCACCATCAGCGCAACGACCAACAGCCACCATTGGGCAAGGCCTGTATGAAATGCCTCGTTTCCGGGAGTGATGGAGAGCGGCGAGGTCTGCAACGCCGTCAGCGCCCAGTCTGGGGTGAAGGTCGGCTCCATTTTGGGGGCCGTCTCCTCCGACGTCTGTGGCTCTGTCGGGGAGGGCTGGATCGGCGACTCCACGGTCGGCTGCACAGGGGGAGCGCTCATCGTTTGAGCAAGAACAGAACAAGGCGCCATCGCAATCGCCAGGGCGAGCCCCCAGAGGATGGGGAAAAGACGACAATGCAGTGAGAAGGCGGCGCGCCCACGGTGCGCCGTCGGTCTGATTGGCAAAAGAAACTCTAGCCAGCGCATAGCGTTGTTTGACCAAGATGCGACATGCTGCATTGCGCCGATCTAGGCCCCGCCTTGCGCATCTGAATCATCCAGCTTCTCCACCGCGATCGGGATCGAAGCGACGTCGGGATGCGCCGTTGCGCCATCCACCCGCTGCGCCAGCAGTTCGAATTGATGTTCGAAGTGCTCCATAATGGCGCGCGGCTCGGGGACCAACTTTTCATCGACCATGAGTCCCAACATCACCTCGCCATTATAACTGATAATGCTGATCCCCATGCTGATCTCTCCCGCCTGGGGCACCCAAAACATGAGCTTGCGCAAGGGTTGACCGGCGAAATAGATCTGCTGGCGAGGGCCGGGAACATTGGTCAGCACTGCGGACGCCTTCGACGAAAACCATAACGTCGCCTGCTTGGCCACATCGCCCGGCAAGCTGCCAATGAGGCCGAGAATCTGATAGACCAGAAACGGTTCGGGCGACTGTTTGAGGACATCCATGCGATGTTTGGCGGCTCGCAATCGCGCCACAGGGTCGGACAGGCTGATCGGCAACGGCAAATAAACCAATGCAAAGCGATTGCCCAATTCGGTCGCCTGTTCAAGAGGGCGCAGATTGACCGGCACCATGGCGTTGATGTCGCCGGCGTCAGGGTTGTCTCCGACCTGGAGCATGTAGTCGCGCAGCGCCCCCGCCACAGCCGAGACCAGCACATCGTTGATTGTGGCGTCGAACGCGCGGCCGATCGCTTTGATGCGCATCAGGTCGAGAGGACGCGACCAGACGACGCGCTTAATTGCGCCTAACTCGCCTTTGAAGACGGTCTTGCGGTCGGGAGGTAAAATCAGAAGCTTAGTCAGAATGGCTGCGCCGGCGGCGGAGATCAGCCCCAGGGAGCGAGCAACTTCCAGCGGATGCTTGGGATCTTCGAGCGTCAACAACGCCTGACTGACCAACGTCTTGCCGGCGTCGATCGATCGGCGCGCCAGCGAACGCACCCTGTGCGCCAATGCCTCTGCCGGGCTCGACGACTGACGCAAACGCGCGCGCTCGAAGCCGCCGATGTCGATGCGCATTGAATCCTCCAGGGTGTCGGAGGTCATGTCGAGCAAAACGCGGATCAACGCGATCCCGTCGCCGATGCAATGGTGGATGCGGCCAAAGAGCACCGAGCCGCCGTCGACATCTTCGATGAGAAAGAAGCGCCAAAGCGGTTTGCGGCGATCGAGCGGTTCATTGATCATACTGCTGATCAGCGCCTGCAGACATTCCGGCGTGCGCGGCTCCGGCAATGCAATGCGCCGCACGTGGCTGCGCAGGTCGAAGTGCAGGTCGGTTTCCCAGTAAAGACGGCCATCCGCGCCGGTGACGACGCGCTGCCGAAATCGCTCGTAGCGCCGGATGAAGCGACGCTCCAAGATTCCGGTGAAAAGCTCATAGTCGATCTTGCCGTCGAACCACATGAGGCCGTTGATGATCATGAGGTTTGTGGCGCTGTCCATCTCAAACCAGGCTTTGTCTACACTGGACATTGGCGTGCGCATTGCTCTCTCGACCATGTCGCTGTTCTCCCTGCTCGCTTTCGCACATGAACAAAAGCGAAGGCGCTCTTCCGCCCTTGCATCTTCTGGAAGCGCCTTTATAAAACGGTGTGCAGCAGTATACATGAATTACAGCCGGGAAACCAGTCCTCAATCAGCTTTCGCCAGCTTTCTGAAGTGGAATCCTCGCTCGACCGAATTGACCGCCGTGCAAGGGAAAGATACAATGAGCCACTGATTGTCTACAATAAAACTGCTGAATTGCAATGAATCGTAGTACAAGCGCTCGTACAAAAAGCATAGAAACAAAAAGCATAGAAACAGGAATCGGGTTATGTTGAAAACACATACCTGCGGCGAACTTAATCTGGATCACGTGGACAGGATCGTCACGCTGGCGGGCTGGGTCAATCGTCGTCGCGACCATGGCGGTTTGATTTTTATCGACCTGCGTGACCGCTTCGGCGTCACCCAGGTGACCATCGACTCCGAACGGGCGCCTCTCGCCCATCAGACAGCGACGCAAGCGCGCAGCGAATATGTGCTTCAGGTCAAAGGACGCGTGGCGGCGCGCCCTGAAGGGCTGCGCAACCCCAACCTCAGCACAGGTGACATCGAAGTGCTGGCCGAAGAGGTGACGATCCTCAACAGCGCCAAGACGCCCCCCTTCCTGATCGCCGGCGCCGCAGACGATGTGGATGAGACGCTGCGTCTGAAATATCGCTATCTCGACCTGCGCCGACCGCGCATGACGCAAAACCTTGTGCTGCGTCATCGGATGGTTCGCTTTATTCGCGAATTTTTCTCCGATCGAGAATTTCTGGAGATCGAGACCCCGATCCTGCTCAAGAGCACGCCGGAAGGCGCCCGAGACTTCATTGTGCCGAGTCGCCTGCAGCCAGGAAAATTCTACGCCCTGCCGCAAAGCCCCCAGCAGCTCAAACAATTGCTGATGGTGGCGGGGATCGAACGCTATTTTCAAATTGCGCGCTGCTTCCGCGATGAAGACCTGCGCGCCGACCGCCAGCCTGAATTCACGCAGCTCGACCTGGAGATGAGCTTCGTCGACGCCGCCGACGTGCGCGCCATCATCGAGGAGATGTTGATCGAACTGAGCCGCACCTTGCTGCCCCACAAACGCATCCTGCAGACGCCTTTCCCGGTCATTTCCTACGCAGAGGCCATGGAGCGCTACGGCATCGACCGTCCTGACCTCCGCTTTGGACAACCCTTGTTCAACATCACCGATCTGGCTGGCGCCAGCGAGTTCGGCGTCTTTAAGAACGCCGTCGAGGCCGGCGCCGCCGTGAAAGGCGTCGTCTATCCGGGCGGCAACGCGCTCTCTCGCCGTGAGATCGATGAATTGACCGATTTCGTCAAGCACTATGGCGCCAAAGGTCTGGTGTGGATCGGCGTGGCCGAAGCGCCGGACGCGGCGGGGAATTATGCGCCGACGAGCCTGCGCAGCCAGGCGGCGAAATTCCTTTCCTCTCAGGAACTCCAGACGATCATCGCACGCAGCGGCGCCCAGGTCGGAGACTTGATCCTGATCGTGGCGGACCAGCCCGCAGTCGTCAACCAGAGCCTCGCCAATTTGCGCCTGGAAATCGGTCGTCGCGCCGGCTTGATTGACCCCAATCTGTTGGCCTACTGTTGGGTTGTGGACTTCCCCTTGTTGGAATACAACGAGGAAGAGCAGCGGTGGCAGGCCGTGCACCATCCCTTCACCAGCGCCCGCGATGAAGATTGGGACAAATTGGAAAGCGACCCAGGCAGCGTCCTCGCCAAGGCCTACGACGTCGTGTTGAACGGCTGGGAGATCGGCGGCGGCAGCATCCGCATCCATCGCAGCGACCTGCAAGACCGCCTCTTCGCCAGGCTGGGGCTGAGCCGGGAGCAAATGGAGAGCCAGTTCGGCCACTTGCTGGAGGCCTTCCAATACGGCGCGCCGCCCCATGGCGGCATCGCGCTCGGCATCGACCGCTTGGCGGCGCTCTTCGCCGAGGCCGGCAGCATCCGCGATGTGATCGCCTTCCCGAAGACTTCAGCCGGCGTCGATCTGATGCTCGAATCCCCCTGCCCGGTGAGCGAGGAGCAGCTGGCCGAGCTGCATATCGCCGTGCGCCCGCCCAAGCGCTAAACGCGCCGTGCAGACGCGACGAAGGATGCCTTCGGCTCTCACCAAGCGCGTGCCCGGCAACGGTATGGGTGAGAGAAAATCCTTTGTCAGGCTGAAAAGGTCTTTTTGCCTCCGCCGCCGCTGGTGGTATACTATAGTTGACTCTGCGGTTCGCGTGATGATCCAGCACACGGGGCGAGCCAACACCTCACAAAAGGGAGCATGACCAAGAGGCGTGGAAGTGTTAGCCGACCGGCAAGACGGAAGCGCCCAGTCAGCACCCACCTGCGTATGCAGGTTCGTACCCACTGGGTCACACGGCTCCGCGGAGTTCATAGCCAGCAACGCCACCCCTTCCAGGGGTGGCGTTTATTTTGAGAGCGAAAACATTTTATGTCAATTCTTTTGACGAGAGATCGACCCCATGCTATAGTATAAAAATATTTTTTAAGGACGGCGGAATTATTCAGCATCGGAATTGTTGACTCAGAAGGTGGAAGCCTGTGAACATCATTCGCACACGCGTCGCCGACGACACCTGGGTCTTTACAAGTCGGTTATATCTGGAAGTAAATGCAGGCCTGGTCGTCACGCCAGAAGGCGGCGTGTTGATCGACACATTGCCCTTTCCCTCGGAGACGCGCCAGATTATTGAGTTTGCGCGGCGCGTCTGCCCACAGGGCATCAAATATGTGATCAACACGATCAGCCACGCCGACCATGTATACGGCTCTTATCTTTTCCCAGAGGCGGAGCTGATTGCACATGAGACCTGCCTGCAAATGTTAAAAGAGTATGGCGTGCAGGCGCTTGAGGAGGCCAAAGAGCACACGCCGGAGCTACGTCAGGTCACGATCCGCTTCCCGAAACTCGTCTTTAGCGAAGGGATGATCATCCGGTTGGGAGGCAAAACCATTCATCTCGTGCACAGCCCAGGGCCAAGCCCGGACACCTGCGTCGTTCACGTGCGCGAGGACAAAGTGCTTTTCGCCAGCGACCTGATGATGCCGGTGCCGGTGATCGCCACGCCGTTCTCCGACATCGAAGCCTACAAACGCTCGCTCCTCAACCTGCACGACTTCAACCTAGAGTGCATTGTCCAAGGCCACGGCGACATTTTGCTGCGAGGGGAGGTCACCAGCAGCATCGATGGAGCCGTGCACTATCTGAACGAAATTCAGGAGCTAGTGCAACGACTGATGGCGGAAGGAGCCACCAAGCACGACCTGGCAGCCTACGACATCGAACAGTTCGGCCACAGTCGCATCCCGCTGGGCGGATTGGTGCAACAGTTCCACCTCAACAATCTGCATTTTCTGTGGGAAAAGGCGCGCGCCGAACAGCGCCAGAAACGACAGGTGGAAACGATTCGCTGACCATGCGTATTTCCCACCCTGAAGCGGCCTCCATCGAGGAGATCGTCGAGGCAATCCGGCGCTTGTCGCCTGCACAGCGCCGCGCGCTGATGCGCAGGTTATCGGTCAGCGGATTGCTGCAGCCCGATGTCTTATACGCCGACCGACGCCGTCTGCTCATTGCGCCGGCGTTGGGTGCAGCCGGTCTCGCCCAGTTTCGCAGCGCGTTGCAAAGCAGGCGCGCCCCATCGTCCCCCAATTCCCCTTCCTCCTCCCCTACAAAAATGCAGGTGCAGCCGGAGCGGCTGCCTGGGAAAGAGCCGGTCATTCGCGGCCACGCCGTGCTCGGCGCGCCGAAACGTGCATCCGTTGAGCTCGCTCCTCACCAGATGCAGCCCTTGCCGGGGCAGGCGCCGGAGCAGCCGATCACGGTTGTGCTGCGCGGCCTGACGCTGAAGAGCGGCGAGGCTGCCACCGCCGAATACCTCTTGCGTTGGCCGGGCGAGGCGCCGCAGACGGTTCAGGCGCGTTTCGCCGGCCAGCCGACGCCCGCCCAGGCGCTTTACGACACCCTGGAAAAAGCCGTGCGCGCCATTCTCAGCCGCCTCAAGGAGAGCGGCGCCGATCCCGCCACAGCGCGCCTCGAAGTCTACTGTCCGTCAGACCAGATGATCGATGAGCTGATCGGCGAGACGCCGGTCGCCGACGCCCGCCTGCAGACGCGCCACGACCGCATCTCTGCGCTTTTGGACAGGTTCGGAGAGTGGCGGCTGTTGCGCGTCGGAGACGGCTAATCCTTCCTCCACGCGTTACTCCTCCAACGCAATCCCCACCACCTGCACCGGCGCCTCTCCGTCAGCCTGAATCCGAAGCGTAAGCGGCTGGGTCGGCAGACCACCCGCAAGAGCGACGCGCAGCGCTTCCGCCAGATCGACGCGCACTTCGCCCGCCGTCCCTGTATGCGAAGCCAAAACCGTGACATCGCCCGCGACGACGACCGCAAACGTCGCCGTCGCGCGGCTGCGGTAATGAAACGTCACCCTTCCTGTAGGCGGCGGATGTTGCACGAGGATCTCGGCGCGAGGACCCTGCACAGCGCGAAACCGGAGCGCGCCCTCCTCCTGCAGCGCGCCCCAGTCGAGCGCGCCGAGCATCAGGTAAGGGGTCGGATGGATGGTCGGCGAGACTTTGTAGGCCGTAATGCGCTCGTCTTCATAGACAGGCGCTTGCCCCTCGAAGATGGCCGCAGCCAGCGCCTCGGTGTAGGCGCGCTCCTGGCCTCCCGGCATTTTATAGCGGTCCAACACCACCGCACCGATCTCCAGGTCGGTGAACACCGTTTGCGCCACTGCAGCCGGGTCAACCTCGATAATGTCGGGGCCGAGGTGGCGGAAGTGCTGCAGCACCGGCGTGCGCTCGGTCAACGTGCGCGGGTCGTCGCGGCTGATGTAGGCGACGGTGAGCGGCTTGTTGTGCACCGTCTGATAGAGCAGATAGCCCGGGCGGTCGTAATTCATTGGCAGGTTGAGCACCGCGCGCGGGTCCGGATCGGCGGCGAGATCATGATACCAGGGCGGTGTGTCGGGTGGACTGAGCGGATAGGGCGCCACCCAGTATTCAAAGAGCATTGCGGCGATGAGCAGCGAACCAACGCCATACCGGAGAGACCGATTTCGCATTCGGCTCAACAGTCGCCACAGCCCCAAACCGGCAAGCACTGCAACGCAGAGTTGCACCATCACGGCGAAGCGGCTCACGCTGCGGCTGATGCGCATAAAGGGAATCCACCGATTCAGCACGCCGTAGGGCGTCCAGCTCGTCAGCTCCTCGCCCTGCAAGGCGGCTTCAGGAATTGTTTCCCACGTGATGTCGCCCAGATGAATCTGCGGCCCCAATGCCAGCGCAAAGAAAAAGAGCGCCATCACGCCCCAAAAGGCCGCCTTGCGCACCCTCAGGGCCAATGCCGCCGCAGCCAGCGCCAGCGCCGTATAACCGATGGCGATCGTGCGTTCACTGACCGGCGCAATTTGGTTCCCGGGCCAGGCGAAGCTCTCCGGACGGAAGAGCGTATGCAGTCGATTGGGGATCAAAAAATCCATCACGCTGGCGCTGAGGATATAAAGGTCGGAGGAAGGGCGCACCATGAAGCGAAACTGCAAAGCCTCGACCATCATTGGGATCAGCCAGAAGCTCAACCCCAGCGCAAAGAGCAGGCCGGCGACAACCGGCGGCGCCAGGGCAACGAACAACCGCCGCAAGGTGGGACGTCCTGGCGGAGTCAGCCAATGCCACAGCGCAGCAACCGCCGTAAAGAGAAAGAGATAAAGCACAAAATACCAGTCGCACAGCCCGGTGAGGATCAGAAAGAAGCCGGCCCAGAGCGCCGCCTGCAGCCAGGGGCGTCCTGACTGCGCCAGGCGAAGGCTGCGCAACAGCGCCAGGATATAGAAAGGCATCCATTGCAAGCTCATCACCTGCATATGGCCCAGCAAATGCGCCATGTGAAAGGGCGACAGCGTGTAGATCAGGCCTGCGGCGAAGGGCGCTGCAAAACCGGCTATGCGCAGCGCCGTTTTTTCCTGATAGGCCTGTGCATCTCTGCGCCTCTGCGGTGAAAATTCGTCCCGACTCCTTTGTGCCCGCCGCCCGATCACCCACCGAGCTAATAGGAACATGCCATAGCCGCCGAGCACCCAACCGATCAAGACCACGGCGTTGTAAGCCGAAATCAACCCAAAGGCAAGCTGCACCGGCAACGTTGCAACGCCGTTGAAAGGATTGAGCGTATGAAAGTAAAGCGAGACTCCGGTCGGATGATAGAGCAGGTCGGTGAAGAGTGGATTGGTGACGCGCTCGACCAGCGCCTGCCTGAGCCACCACAGGTTCCAGTAATTCTGCCAGCCATCGAAGCCATCGCCGGGGATGGCAGTCGTCAGATGCAGCGCCAGCGGCCAAGTGAACGCCAGGGTGGCGGCCGCGTAGAGCGCAAGCGCAAGCAGATGCTCCCATCCGGCGGAGCGGCGACCGGCGAGATTTGAAAAGGTGTTGTCCATCGCTCGTCTGGAAGAAGACGGCGATGGACGGACCGATGAAGGAATTCCGTGCACAGAGATTCAGCCGCTGACAGCGCGCTCGGCGGCGCGCAGGAGATTCTCCATCAGCATCACATTCGTCATCGGGCCGGTTCCGCCCGGCACAGGCGTCAACATGCCGGCCACCTCGGCGACACCCGCCTGGTCGCAGTCGCCTTTCAGTCCATCGTCGGTGTAGGTCGTGCCGAAGTCGACGACGATGGCGCCCGGCTTGACCCAATCCGCCTTGACCATCTCCGGCCGGCCTACGGCAAGGCAGAGAATATCGGCGCGGCGGCAGATCGACGGTAAATCGACGGTGCGGCTGTGCGCCAGAGTGACGGTGCAGTGGCGATGAAGCAACAGCAACGCCATCGGTTTGCCGACGATGTCGCTGCGCCCTACGACGACCGCCTCTTTGCCTTTGAAAGCGACGCCCGCTTCCTCCAGCAGACGGATGCCCCCCGCTGGCGTGGCCGGAATAAAATAAGGAGGACGGTCGGCGGCCAGGCGGCCAGCGTTGAGCGGGTGCACGCCATCCACATCTTTGGCGGGGTTGAGCAAGTCCACCAAAGCGTGATGATCGATGTGTTCGGGGACCGGCTCCAGGATCATGATTCCATGCACCTCGGGCGAAGTGTTCAGCTCGCGCAAAACCTCCTCGGCCTCGGCCTGCTGCGTGGAGTAGGGCAGCTCCACTTTGCGGAAGTCGGCGCCGACGCCGTCGCACGTCTTCTGGATGGCGCGCGCGTAACCGGCGCTGGCCTCGTCTTCGCCGATGTAGAGCACTGCCAGCGTCGGCGAGACGCCGGTGCGCGCCCGAAACGCGGCGAAATCCTCCTTCAAACCATCGCGGATCTGTCGGGAAAGTGTGCGGCCGTCGAGCAGCCGAGCGCTCATAGCGTCACCCCCAGCGTTGTTTCGATCGCCTGCTTTGCTTGGGCGTAGGCGTCATCCGCTTCGGCAAGAAGCCCGGCGACTTTGGCGCTCCACGCCTCCACGAAGGCGGCGTCTTTGATGAACTTGAGATTTACATTGACGTTGACAAGCGCGCTCTTGAGCGCAGCGAAGGCCAGATAGAGCGCTGTCGCCGCGTCGCTGACAACGTTGCTGTTGCCCTTTGCGCCGATAGGAGCGGCGAGCTGAAGCAGCGCCAGACACTTCTCCGCCACAGCAAAGGGAACCTCTGCGGCGTGTTTGAGCGCCTGCTGCATGGCGGCAGTGCGCGCTGCTTTCTGCTCTTCGGTCTCCTTCGGCAGGGCATAGGTGGCGGCGACAGCGTCGAAGGCGGCGGCGTCGGCGTCAACCGCAGCCAACAGTTCTCGGCGCAGCGTCTCGGTGTGCGCCAGATACTCTTGCATTTCCGCTTCGACGTCGGCGTATTTCTTCTTGCCAACGGTGAAGTGAATCACCATGCTGAGCAGCGCGGCCGCCATGCCGCCCGTCAACGCCGCCGCGCCTCCTCCGCCCGGCGTGGGTTGGCCGGCGGCCAGCGCATCTAGAAACTCGATAGTCTTCGTCTCGGCTGTGTTCATTGCCATGTCCTTTCAATTTGCCGTGCAGAGGCGCCCTGCTCCCCACGGCTTTGCGTCAAAGGCTATTTTTCGGAACAGGATTCTATGCGACTGTCTTCTCTTGTTTTATCATGATACAATGGGTTTATTTAAACCCAAGGACGCTTAGCGCGCGCAGGCAAATCTGCGCGCATATGCAATCATACCAATACAACCAGGGAAGAATGAATTACGAATCGATCGACTTTGAAATGGACGATTGGGAAAGCAGTGAGGACGAAGTGATCTATGAATCAGAAGAGTTCCGGGAGCAGAACTCGCCGATAGAACAACATCCGGAGCCGCTCATTTCGGACGAGTTGCCGGTGCTGCCCCTGCGGGGGGCGGTGGTTTACCCGATGATGTGGTTGCCGCTGCCGATCGGCCAGGAGCGCAGCCTTCGATTGGTCGAAGATACACTGCCCAGCAATCGCATCATTGCCCTTGTCACCAGCAAAGACGAAGAAATTGACGAACCTGCACCTGACGAAGTCTATCGCATCGGGACGGCGGCGCAGGTGCATCGCGTGCTGAAGACGCCAGATGGCACGATGCGCCTACTGGTGCAAGGGCTGGAGCGCATCCGCCTCCTGGAATTCACTCAGGAAAAGCCTTACCTGCGCGCGCGTATCGAAATCATGCCCGAAGTAATTGAGGAAGGGCTTGAGATGGAGGCGCTGATGCGCGCTGTGCAGGACCTGTTTCGCAAGCTCATTGAGCTGGAGCCCCAGATGCCCGACGAGCTGACCATCATGTCGATCAATGTCGAAGATGCGCGTCAGCTCGCCTATCTGGTCGCCAGCAGCATGCGGTTGAAAATCGAAGAAGCTCAAGCCATTCTCGAAATGGATCAAGTGCGCAACAAATTGCTGCGCCTGATTCAACTGCTCAAAAAAGAGATCGAGGTCCTCGAGCTTGGGCGCAAAATTCAGTCCGAAGCCCAGGGCGAGATGGAGCGGATGCAGCGCGAATTCTTTCTGCGCGAGCAGATGCGCGCCATCCAGAAAGAGCTGGGAGAGGAGGACGAGCAGACCGCCGACATCCGCGAGCTCGAAGAGCGCATCGCCGCCGCCGGCATGAGCGAAGAGGCGGAGCGGGAGGCGCTGCATGAGCTGGCGCGCATGCGCAGAATGCCGATCCAGGCCGCCGAGTACAGCGTCATCAAAACCTACCTAGACCTCCTCGTCAGCTTACCCTGGCGCAACGCAACGGTGGACAACCTGGACATCGGTCATGCGCGCAAAGTGCTCGACGAGGATCACTACGGCCTGACCGAAATCAAAGAACGCATCCTTGAATTTCTGGCGGTGCGCAAGCTGCGCGCCGAGCGTCGCCGCAACCGCAAGGAGGAGCCGGAGGATCTGCGCGACAAAATTCGGCGCGAGCGGGAGGGGTTGGTGCTCTGCTTCGTCGGCCCCCCCGGCGTCGGCAAGACCAGCCTGGGGTTGAGCATCGCCCGCGCCATGAATCGCAAGTTCGTGCGACTGGCGCTCGGCGGCGTGCGCGACGAAGCGGACATCCGCGGCTTCCGGCGCACCTACATCGGCGCCATGCCCGGCCGCATCATCCAGAGCCTGCGCCGCGTTGAAAGCCGCAACCCGGTCTTCATGCTGGATGAGGTGGATAAACTCGGACGCGATTTCCGCGGCGATCCCAGCAGCGCCTTACTGGAAGTGTTGGACCCGGAGCAGAACCGCGAATTCCGCGACCATTACCTCGATGTAGCCTTTGACCTGAGCCAGGTGCTCTTCATCACCACCGCCAATGTGCTCGACACCATTCCGCCGGCGCTGCGCGACCGCATGGAGATCATTCAGCTGAGCAGCTACACCGAGGAGGAAAAAGTCAACATCGCCAAAGGGTACCTCGTTCCTCGGCAGATCAAAGAGAATGGCCTGCGCCCCGGCGAGGTGAAATTCACCGATGATGCGCTGCGAGAAATCATCCAAGGCTACACGCGCGAGGCGGGCGTGCGCAATCTGGAGCGGCAGATCGGCAAGGTGTGTCGCAAGATTGCAGCTGGCGTCGCGGCGGGCGAGATCAAGCGGGGGCGCACAATTAAAGCGAAGGATGTGGTCGCCTATCTAGGGAAGCGGCGCTATTTCGACGAAGAGATCGACGAGCGGCTGGAAAATCCGGGCGTCGCCATCGGGCTGGTGTGGACGGAAGCCGGCGGAGACATCACCTTCTTCGAAGCGACGCGCATGCCCGGCGCCAAAGGCTACATCCTCACCGGTCAACTCGGCGATGTGATGAAGGAGAGCGCTCAAGCCGCGCTCAGCTACGTGCGTTCGCGGGCGGAGAGCCTGGGCATCGACCCCGACTTCTTCACGCACAGCGACATCCACCTGCACATCCCGGAAGGTGCTATCCCTAAAGACGGACCTAGCGCAGGCATCACCATGGCTACGGCGCTCGCCAGCCTGCTCACCAACCGACCGGTGCGCCCCAAACTGGGCATGACCGGCGAGATCACGCTGCGCGGGAAGGTGCTGCCTGTCGGCGGCGTGAAAGAGAAGGTGCTGGCGGCGGCCCGCTACGGTTTGGACACCGTCATCCTGCCGCGGCGCAACGATTCCGACCTGGATGAGCTGCCCGAAGTCATGCGCAAACAGATGAAGTTCATCCTGGTGGACACCGTCGACGAGGTGCTCGCCGCTGCGTTGCTCTCTTCGGAGGAGGCGCGCGCGGTCAACGACGGAAAACGGGAGATTGCCCAGATCGGCGGCGATTCGCACAAAGTGCGGCGTCGGCAGCCGCGCGACGTGAGGCCGGCGGTCGTGATGTGACAACCCACCCGGTCGCACAATCTTTGCATGCACTTGGCCACCGATCGGCTGTAGGCGACGTTCACAGCGGGTCGCATCCATCAACGCAGCTGAACGCCTGTACGGCGCCGTTGTCATCGCTCCCGGTTCGCATCTAAGAAACTTTTGCGAAGGCATTGCGCCCACCGGCAGAAATTCGACGCGCCATCGTTTTATGGTAAAATTATTTTATGAAAAGTAAAGAATAGCAGTTATGCAGTTAGACACAATCTTTTCGTAGAATGCGATCTTCAGAAAGCTTGATGGGTTGTAACACAGGGTTCTGGCAACCCGTAGATGCGGCTCGTAGCCGCACATCTTCGACAGGTCACAAGATTGTGGCTGAGCCGAGGAAGCGCCGCTGCGCGCAGCGCCTCAAAACAACGACGGTTTTCCGGTAGATGCAGCTCGCAGCCCCACATCTTCGACAGGCTGCCAGCTCGTGGATGAGCCGAGGAAGCGCAGCTACGATCTGCACCCACCGTCACCGTCGCCGGTTGGTCCGGTCCGCTCTATCGATTGCCGGGTTTAACTGCGTAACTCCTAATTTTGCAAAGGATATTTATTCGAGATGACTGGAGACAGGTTGATTCTGTGAGTCGAAAGAAAAAATCAAATAGCAGCGGTTTGCAGACGCTGCCAAGCGCCAAGCCACAACGAAAGTGGTACAAGATCGATCTGCACTTGCACACCCCCGCCTCGCGCGACTACGAAGAGCCAGGCGTGAGCTACCTGCAGTGGATGCAAACGGTGGTCGAACGAGGATTGGACATCGTGGCGATCACAGACCACAACACGGTGGCGGGCATCAGCGCAATTCGCCGTGAGCTGGACTGGTTGACGCAGTTGGAAGCGCAAGGGCGTTTGACCCCTCAAGAACAGGAGCGTCTGCGCACATGGCGCGAGCTGGCCAATCAGGTGTTGGTTTTGCCCGGTTTTGAATTTACAGCCACCTTCGGCTTTCACATTTTGGGCATTTTTCCGCCCGAAACATCGGTGCGCCAGCTGGAGCATATTTTGTTGACACTGAAGGTTCCGGTCAGCAAGCTCGACGAAGGCAGCACCGAGACGGGCGCCACCACCGATGTGCTGACCGCCTATCGCATCATCCGAGAGGCTGGGGGTCTGGTGATTGCAGCCCACGCCAACAGCACGCACGGCGTGGCGATGCGCAACTTCCCTTTCGGCGGTCAGACCAAGATTGCCTACACGCAGGACCCGAACCTGGACGCGCTGGAAGTCACCGACCTGGATCGCCTGGGCCGCTCCACCGCCCGCTTTTTCAACGGCAGCAAGGCCGAATATCCGCGTCGGATGCATTGCATCCAGGGGAGCGATGCCCATCGATTGACGGCCGATCCTCGCAATCCCAAGCGGCTTGGCGTCGGCGATCGCGCCACCGAGGTGCTGCTGGAAGAGCCGACGTTCGAGGCGCTGGCCGCCTTGTTGCGCTCCAAACATTTTGACCGCGTGCGCCCTGCTCAACCGGCGGACAAGCCGTTCGATCCGCTCGATGTGGTGCGTCAGGAAGGACCAACGCTGGTGCAGAGTTTCCATGAATCCGCCGCACAGCGGGGCGGAAAGTTCGATGCGATCCTGGCCGACATCTGTGCCTTCGCCAACACTGCAGGAGGCGTAATCTACATCGGCGCTAAACCGGGCAAGGAAAAAATCCGCGGCGTCAGCAACCCAGAACAGGTGGAACAAGAAATTCGCAAAGCCGTCGATGCGCGCATCACCCCTCGGCTGGAAGTGAAATGCGACGTCGTGCAGAGCGGAAGCGCGCGCGTCTTGCGGGTGCAGGTGGCAAAAGGCCCAGACATCCCCTATGCGCTCGATGACAACAAATTCTACGTGCGCGACGAGACGGAGACCAGCCTGGCGGTGCGCGATGAAATCGTGGCGTTGGTGCGCGAAGGGCTGGGATTTGAACCAGAACAGGAAGAATCGGTTGCATCGCCGGCGAAAGCTGCAAACACAAAGCCCACCGCAAAAGAAGGGCGCCAACCACAGCGAGAGCGTAAGAATGGATCAACCGTTCGCCCGTCGGCGGTTTTACCTGCAGATCACCAGAACGGCGCGCAGACGCCTCCACAACCAACGCCGATGCCCGGTGAAGACACCACTTTCTATTTGCCCCAGGTCGGCGTCGAAATCGTCGAAAGCGAGGAGCGCAACGGCCATCGCTTTTACACAATTCGAGATTTGCGCAACGGTCACGTCATCAAAAACGTCACCCGCAAAGGCGCGCGCAAGCTGTGGAGTTATGCGATTCAGCAGGCGGAAGATAAGCCGCTGGATCCCTCCAAGATCGAATGGCGCGGCAACCTCGGCTTCATTCGCATGGAGCGCCGCGCAGGCAAAGCGCGCTATGACCTGGCGCTGCGCGAGGGCGACAAAATCCGCGTCTTTTACGGCGTCACCGACGACGGCATGGAAGGCGCCTGGGCGCAGTTCATCCAGGAAGAATGAGCAAGGAAGAGAAGGGGCGATGGCAGGTCTGTTTCGTCGCCCCGCTCTCCCCATGAGGCCGCCGCTTTATTTCCAAAGGCTTTATTTCCAGAGATAGATGAGGACAATCACGGCAACCGCCCACAGGATGCTGTTGATCAGAAGTGGGCGATCCTCGACCAACAACTCGTCAGGCGCGCCGCCTAGCCCCTTGACATGCACCAGATACAGGTAACGCGCCAGCATGTAAAAGACAAAGGGGACGGTCAAAAGCATTTTGGAATGCGCCAGCGCCGTCGTTGCGTCGAAGCTGTAAAAAGTGTAGGCGACGAACGTGGCGGTCACCACGACGGCAATCAACTGATCGAGCAGAGGCAGATTGTATTCTGACAAAATCGCGCGATGGTTGGACGCTTCGCCTTCCAACAGGACCAGCTCCTGTCGACGTTTGCCAAAGCCCAGGAAAAGCGCCAGCAGCGTCACGCAGACGTAAAGCCACGGGCTGAAATTCTGGACCTGCACCACCACCACGCCGGCCAGCACGCGCAAAAGGAAGCCAGCCGCCAGTACCATCACATCGATGATCACCATGTGCTTAAGCCAGACGCTGTAGGCGATGTTCTGCGCCAGATAAAGCAGCAGGAGGACGCCCGCCCAAACTTCTACCCAAAAGGCAAGTGCAACGGCGACCAGGGCCAGCAAACCGGCGGCGCCCGCCGCCAGACGCGGATTCAACTGCCCGCTCGCCAGCGGGCGAAAACGTTTGCGCGGATGTTGGCGATCTTGCTCCATATCCATCAAATCATTGAGGATATAAACACTGCTGGAGAGTAGACAAAAGGCTGCAAAAACCAGCGTCGTCTTCAGGAAAAGTTCTGGGATGAACAGTTTGCCGTCGAAGACGAGCGCAGCGTAGACGATCAAGCTTTTGATCCACTGGCGCGGTCGCATCGTGCGCACCAGCCCAACCCAGTTGTTTCGTTCACTGCTCAAAGTCGTCGACGGCGTCGAAGAGGTCGAAGACATGTCAATCGCTTCCTCAACCAAAAACGAATCAAAAATTGCTTTGACCGTCCCATGTTACCGGAATTGCGAGCAATGCTAAAATCGTGAGCATCTGCAGATGAATGCGAAAGGGACGAAAAAAGAACGGCTGGATCGACTGATGGTGTTGCGCGGGCTTGTCGAAAGTCGAGAGCAGGCGCAACGCCTGATTATGGCGGGGGAAGTCGAAGTCGACGGCAAGCGCCAGGACAAACCGGGCCGCGCCGTGCCGATTGACGCCGAAATCACCGTGCGCAGGCCGCTGCCCTACGTCAGCCGAGGCGGCTTCAAGCTGGCTGCTGCGTTGGACGCCTTCACCGTCCCTGTGGCCGGTTGCGTCGCCATCGATGTAGGCGCCAGCAC
>CALFWA010000072.1 GCA_937928035.1 uncultured Caldilinea sp.
CTATCCGCCCATCATGCGGCGCATGTATCTCGACGACGGCGCCGAGCTGGCGGCGCTGCTGCGGGCTGTGCGCACCCTGGGTGTGACGACCTCGTTAGACCTGGCCCAGCCCGATCCAAACTCGGAGGCCGGCCGCATCGACTGGCGAAAGCTGCTTGCGCACGTCTTGCCCCACGTGGACATCATTGCTCCGAGCCTTGATGAGACGATTTACATGCTTGACCGCCCACTCTTCGACGCTATCCAACGCGGGGAAGCGCCTCACATGCCGGACGCCGAACTGTTGCGCCGCCTCGCCGAAGAACTGCTCAAGATGGGAGCGGCGGTCGTTGCGCTCAAACTGGGCGATTTGGGGCTTTATCTGCGCACGACGGACGACGCCAGCCGCATTGCGGCGGCGGGGGCGGCCTTCGCCTCATTGCGCGCCGGTTGGATCGGGCGGGAGCTGCTGACCCCCTGTTTCGTTGCCAACCTGGCAGGCACAACCGGCTCCGGCGACTGCACGATTGCGGGGCTGCTCACCAGCCTACTCTACGGCCGCACCGCCGAGGAGGCGATCCTGGATGCCACCGCCGTGGGTGCGGCCAGCGTCGAAAGCCCCGACGCCACCGGCGGCGTGCCCACCTGGGAGGCGGTGCAGGCGCGACGCGCAGCCGGTTGGCCTAAACATCCACTGCGCATCCACGCCGGCGGCTGGCGACCCGACGCCGCGCACCAGGTGTGGCGCAGCCCACTCGACGCTGAGTGGGAGGAGGACGCATGAGCGAAGGCCTGCTGGGCATCGACCTGGGCACTTCGGCGGTGAAGGTGTTGCTGACGGCGCTCGACGGCCCCGTCGTCGCTTCGGCCTCCGCCGAATACCCGATCGAACAGCCCCAACCGGATCGCGCCGAACAGGCGCCGGACATGTGGCTTCGCGCTGTAGCGGGTGCGGTGCGCGAGGTGTTGGCGCAAGCGCCGGACAGCCAGGTCATCGCCATCGGTCTCTCCGGTCAGATGCATGGAACCGTGTTGCTTGACGCCGACCATCGGCCGCTGGCGCCGGCCGTCATCTGGCCCGATCGCCGCAGCGTAGAAGAGGTCCAAGAGATCACCGAACGGATCGGCGCTCAGCGGCTCTACGCCATCACCGGCAGCCCAATAGCCACCGGCTTTCAGGCGGCCACCGTGCGCTGGTTTCAACGACACGCGCCGGAACTTTGGCGTCAGGTGCAGAGGATCCTGCTGCCCAAAGATTATCTACGCTTCTGGCTGACCGGCGTCTTTGCGACCGACCCAAGCGACGCCGCCGGCGCCTTGCTCTTCGACGAGGTGCGCCGCGACTGGTCTGACGATCTGCTCGCTCTTTTGGAAATTCGGCGCAGCCAGCTCCCGCCTGTGCAACCTTCGGCTTCGATCTGTGGCCGTCTTCGCGAGGAGGCGGCGCAAGCGCTCGGTCTGCCTGCCGGCCTCCCTGTGGCGACTGGTGCGGCGGACACGGCGTGCAGTCTGCTCGGCGCCGGCGTCGTGCGCAGCGATCGGCTTTTGATGACGATCAGCACGGGCGGCCAGCTTGCGCAGCCTTGTGAAACTGTGCGCATTGACGCGCAGGGGCGCATCCACACCTTCTGCAGCGCGTTGGAGCCCGGCGAAGGCCGCGCCGGTTGGTACCAGATGGCCGCCATGCTGGCCGCAGGGTTGGCGCTGCGCTGGCTGCGTGAACAACTCTATGACGATCCGACAAGCGTTTCCTATGACCGGATGATGGCGCTGGCATCCGAGGCGCCGGCTGGCGCAGACGGCTTGCTTTTTTTGCCTTATCTTCTCGGCGAGCGCACGCCCTACATGGACCCGACGGCGCGTGGGGTCTTTTTCGGCCTGATGTTGAGCCATCGGCGCAGCCACCTGATTCGCGCCGTCGTCGAGGGCGTCACGCTGGCGGCGTGCAACGCCTATGGCGTGCTGCGTGAAATGGGAGCCACTCCTCGCCAGATCGTGCTGGCGGGAGGCGGCGCGCGCAGCCGCTTCTGGCAGCAAGTGGTGGCGGATGTCTTCGGAGCGCCTGTGCAGGCATTGCGCACGGTGGAGCAGTCAGCCGTAGGCGCGTGCATTCTAGCCGGCGCTGCTATCGGTGCGTTCGATGCAACGGAGGCTGCGCAAGCGTGGGCGCACTACGCCGACCCGGTGCAGCCGGACGGCGAACGGCATCGCTTCTATCAAGAACGGCTGAGGGCGTTTCGGGCGCTCTATCAACGCAACGCAGGACATTTTGCGTGATGAACATCTATACGGTTTCCGTCAATCCGGCCATCGACCTCTTTCTGGATGTGCCAGAGATCGTCTTCGATGAGGTGCTGCGAGCGACGGCGGTGCGGCGCGTGTGGGCCGGCAAAGGCTTCAACGTCTCGCGTGCGTTGCAGCGCCTGGGCGGAGAGAGCACCGCTTTGGGCTTTGTCGGCGGCTATGCAGGCATGGCGATCCGCGCCGGCTTGGAAGCCGAAGGCATTGCAACGGATTTTGTGACCGTCGAGGAAGAGACGCGCACCAACGTCATGATCGTGGACCTCAAGGCGGGCCGGCACATCAAGGTGAATCAGACCGGCGCGCCGGTCTCTGCGGCTGCGCAGGAGGAATTGCGCACGCGCGTGCGTCGTCATCTCAAGCCCGGCGATCTCTGGGTGCTGACGGGCAGCCTGGCGCCCGGACTTTCGACGGATTTCTACGCCGAGCTGATCGAACTGCTCCACGCCGGCGGCGCGTGGGCGGCGCTCGACACCAGCGGCGCTGCCTTGCGGGCGGGCTGTGCGGCGCGTCCGGAGCTGGTGAAGCCCAACGCAGCCGAGGCGTACGACCTCACCGGAGAGCGGGTGACGTCGATGGAGGATGCATGTCGCGCCGTAGCCGCCTTTCATGCAGCGGGCGCGCAACGCGTGGCGCTTTCGATGGGTGCGCAAGGGTTGCTGTATAGCGACGGCGAAATCCTTGTGCATGCAGCGCCGCCGCAAGTGCGCGTGCGCACGGCGGTGGGGGCAGGCGATGCGCTGCTGGGTGGGATGGTTTGGGCGCTTGCACAGGGAATGCCGGCCATCGAGGTGGCGCGTTGGGGCGCAGCGACCGGCGCGGTCTACGTTCAGGACGACAGCCTTCCCTTCGACGCTCAACCCGCCGTGCGTCGAATGATTGAGCGTCTGCAAATCAAGGTGCTGAAACCGTAGACTGGACAAGCAGGAATGGTTGTCCCGTTCGGAATTGCACAGCCCTCGGGATCGGCGTTGTCCAGCCTGCGTTTCATCGGTTTATCGAGCGATTTTTCAGAAAGGAGGCGCCTATCGGACGATGAAGGGGAGGGACGGGCTGCACCAGCGAAAGTGCAGCCCGTCCCTCGATATGACGACCTACAGCCGTGGTGAAGAAAGGTGCCAAGAGGTCAAAGAGGAAGCGCACTTTGACAGAATCTCGGTTTTATGGTATTAATATTTACATACTGCGGTTATGCACAAAGCTACGCATAAAGCCGCTAACTTTCGTTGAACAATCGACGCAACTTAACAAGTTCAACTCAGGGCAACTGCGTCGTCGCTGTCGGTGGAAACCGGCAGAGGAACTTCCCGACTCCCACCCGGTTCGACCGGGAAGATTGCCCCACGAAACAGCAAGTGGGGGCGCAGGGTTGGAAACGACCTTGCGACTACAACCGCAACAGAGAGGAGTCCCGCCGGCGCCATGAATGCGCCTGGTAAGGGGTGAAACGGTGGGGTAAGAGCCCACCAGCGGCGGCAGCGATGTCGTCGGCTGGGCGAGCGTGCAATCGGGAGCAAGGCAAGTGGGTTCGGCGGTCGCAAGACCGGCTGAATCTTGCCGCAGCGGTGCGGGTGAGGTCAGGCAACACCTGGCAAGCCACAAGCCGCCACATCGTCGATAGAAGCGATGTGAGACAGATGACGGCGGAGCGGACGTTGCGAAGCGATTCCAGCGTCTGTGGACAGAATCGGGGGTACAAAGTTGCTCTGAATTTGCATAGACGCAACCGGTGGGGTATACTTTTTGAAGTTGGCGGCAGCGATGCCGACGTGGCGGAATTGGCAGACGCGATAGACTTAGGATCTATTACCGCTAAGGTGTGGAGGTTCGAGTCCTCTCGTCGGCACCACGGTTCAGCCAGGTTGCGGGCCCGTGGCCTAGCGGGAAGGCGTCTCCTTTGCAAGGAGAAGATCGTCGGTTCGAATCCGACCGGGTCCACCTTTTGAATCGCCGTCACAACGGGAACGCCGCAACCGCCGGTTGAAAGAGCTGTACAATAAGGTATGATGCGGGCGTAGTTCAGTGGTAGAACGTCTCCTTGCCAAGGAGAAGGTCGTGAGTTCGAATCTCATCGCCCGCTCTCAAAGGGTCGGCTCTCAGGCCGACTCTTTTCCTGAAAAGCATAGTGCGCCGAGGTAGCTCAGTCGGTAGAGCACAGCACTGAAAATGCTGGTGTCCCCAGTTCAAGTCTGGGCCTCGGCACCTGGCAACACCCCGGTGGGGGATCGTCTAACGGCAGGACTACGGACTTTGGATCCGTCAATCGGGGTTCGAATCCCTGTCCCCCAGTCAGCCTCGGGGCAGGAAGACCTGCCCCGAATTTAAAATTGATGTTTTGTGCATGGCGGCCATAGTTCAGCGGTAGAACACCAGATTGTGGCTCTGGGTGTCGTGGGTTCAATCCCCACTGGTCGCCCCAGCAAATCGAAAAGAAAAAGCCTCGGCGTCGCCGAGGCTTTTTCTTTTTGTGCGTCCGGTAGCATCTAGAGGGTATATCCCTGAGGTGATGCTACCGGACACAGACTAAAACGCGTACTGTCCATGCACATCACCTCCTTGTTGTGGGATAGCTTCGTCAGGCTGGGCGTCGGGTTTGTTTATTTCCATTAGATTGCCTTTCGCCTAGCTGCGCAGCAGTATCCCATATCGCCGATCTTTTGTCAAATGCCATTGCGAAGGCGTCAGCGCAGGTAGCGCAAAAAGTAACTCGCCAGGCCGAGGAACAGAAAAAAACCGCCGACATCGGTGAACGTTGTGACAAAAATGCTGGAGGCCAGCGCAGGATCGGCGCGCAGCAGCTTGAGCACCATGGGCACCGTCACTCCGGCCAACGCAGCGACGAGCAGGTTGCCTGTCATGGCCAGGCCGATCACCAATCCCAGATAAGGGTTGCCTTTCCAAAACCAGGCGATGAGCGCCACCAAAATGCCGAGCGCGATGCCGTTGATGATCCCCACGCGCGCCTCATGCCAGATGGCCCAGAAGGTGTCCCGTGGCTCGATCTCTTTTAAGGCCAAAGAACGCACGATGATGGTCATAGTCTGCGTGCCAGCGTTGCCTCCCTGTCCGGCCACAACGGGCATGAAGGCCGCCAACACTGCGGCCTGCGCAATCGTGCCCTCAAAGAGGGCGACGACGCTGGAGGCCAGAAAGGCGGTGCCCAGGTTGACGATGAGCCAGGGCAGTCGATTGCGCACCGATTCCGGGATCGGGCTGTAGATCTCCGAGTCGGGGCTCATCTGCGCCAGCTTGTACATGTCTTCGGTGGCCTCTTCTTCGATCACGTCGACCACGTCATCGATGGTGACGACTCCGATCAGGCGCTGCTCGTTGTCCACAACCGGCAACGCGACGAGATCGTAACGTTGCAGAATTTGGGCGACTTCCTCCTGGTCGGCGTCGGCGTGGACCCAGATTACCTTGCGATTCATGATCTCTTCGATGGTCTGCTCCGGCTCGGCAAGAATGAGCGCCTTTAAGCTCACCAGACCGATCAGGCGGCCATAACGGTCGAGGACATACAGGTAATAGAAATCTTCTTCCTGGGCGTAATGCTGCTTGATGAAGCAGAGCGCCTCCGCCACCGTCCAGAAACGGCGTAAGGAGGGCGGCGGCGCCGTCATGATGCCGCCCGCCGTGTCCGGCGCATAGTTCATCAATGAGGCGACATCCGCCGGTTCTTCCATCTGTTCCAGCACTTCGGCGGCCTGCTCCGGCTCCAACTCTCCCAACAGGTCGGCGGCCATGTCAGGCTCCATCTCATCGAGCACCTCGGCCAGCTCCTCGACGTCGAGATGCTGGGCCACGTCGGCCATGTCCTCCTCGTCAAGTTGCTCAAAAACTTCGGCCAGTTCTGTTGCATGAAGATGCTCGATGATGGCTGCCTGCTGTTCTGGCTCTAATTCAGATAACAACTCGGCGCTGTCGGCCGGATGGAGGGCGCGCAGATACGCCACTGCGCTTTCCAGGTCGTTATGTTCCAGATAGCCGTTGAGCCGCTCCAGTGCGTCGCTCAGTTCAATTGGCTCGACCATATGAACTCACCCCCTCGAAAAATTCCATTGCTGTAAGTTGTCGTGATGTGCAGAGGTGGACGACCGGAGAAACCGGCTTATCAGGAAAAGAAAAAACCGCCTGACACAAACGATTGTGCAGGCGGTTCGGCGGCAGCAGAGCAGGTGAATCGCGGCGGGCGTTCTCCCGCCGACTTGTTTTAGAGAGGGAGACGCCGCCGTCGTTCGTTTCGGCTACTTGAGCTGCCGGGGCCGCCAGTTTTCCGGGCATCCACCGGTCGCGCGAAACGACGGTTTATGGCAGTTATAAAGCGGCGAAACGCGCCGCCATTGTTTGGTTCGACAGTTCGGGCGCCCATCAGAAGTCGATGCAGCCAATGTAGGCTAGGATCTGCGTTGGGCGCACTACTGTCCGGATCGATTTGCACTTGCAATGATCCTGAAGAAGGTTGTTCGCAGTTCATCTTTTTCTCAAAAAAACCGGAGCATCTCCACGCTTGAACAGGTTCACCGCTCGAGCAAAACCGATTGAGCCCAACAGGCGTTTTTGGGATGGCACCGGGTCGTTCAAACGAGGTGAAGCATAACACCCCATGCATCCTCTGTCAAAATAGGGCGCCGGTCAGCCGATTGCGTCCTCAGTCGCCATGCTCCAGCCAGGCGATCTCTTCGGGAGAGAGCGCAATATCCAGAGCGGCGGCATTGGCGGCGAACTCGGCGCCGTTGGCGCATCCCACCAGCGGGTAGACAGGAAAGGGCTGCGCCAGGACATACGCCATGGCGATCTGGGGCAACGTTGCGTTGCGTTGCTCGGCGAGCCGGCGGGCGCGCTCCAGCCGCGCAAAATTCTCCGGATAGCAATAGCTTTGGACGCACAACCGGTCGAGATACGTGGTGAAGGAATCGAGGTTGTCCGGACGAAAGCGGCCGCTGAAAAAGCCGCCGGCCAGGCTGGACCACGCCAACACCGGCATCTTTGTCTGCGCGTAGAATGCGCGCGCCTCGGCGTTGGCGTCTCCGGTCAGGGTGACGCAATTGGCCCATGGCTCCTTGAACTGAATCGCCAGGCTGAAGTGGGGGCTGGAGACGGCGAAGGGCGTCAGGTTGCGCGCAGCCGCATATTCGTTGGCCTCCTGCAGCCTGCGGTGGTTCCAGTTTGATCCTCCGAAAGCGTGGATGCGACCTGCAGTCAGGTGTTCGTTGAGCACTTCGACGATCGGGCCGACAGGAACGCTTGGATCGTCGCGATGAAGCAAATAGAGGTCGATATAGTCGGTGCGCAGGCGCGCCAGCGAGTCGAACAGGTCGGAGGTGATATCGAAGGGCGTCACGCGGGCGCGATCCTGGTTGTGGTGCGCACCTTTGGTGATGATGACGACCTGATCGCGTACCCCGCGGGCCTCGATCCAGCGCCCCAGGGTGCGTTCGCAGTCGCCGTTGCCGTAGCCGTGGGCAGTGTCGAAGGTGTTGCCGCCTAAGGCCAGGATGTCATCGAGCAGCTTGAAGCTGTAGTCCATTTTGTCGGAGCCGATCATCACCGTGCCCTGAATCAAGCGGGCGACCGGTTTGGCGACGCCGGGAATTTCACCGTACTGCATGTTTAACCTCGTTCATGTT
>CALFWA010000073.1 GCA_937928035.1 uncultured Caldilinea sp.
CGCCCACCTGCTGGCACGCCTCGTGCGCCAGCGCGACCGGGCGCATGTCGTTTTCCAGCCAGTAACGCATGTTGCGATACTGCGGGGTGATTGTGCAGGTGATGCGCGCGCGCGGCTCAATGGCCTGGATCGTCTCGCAAACCTGCTGGAGCAGTCGCCCATGCGCGTCCAACCGATCTATCTCGAAGTCGCGCAGGATAAAATGCAGCTCCGCTTCGGCCGCTGTGCCGCTCATCTGATAGACATGGATGAACCCCTCTCGCCCCTCCGTCGTCTCCGGCGTCAGTCTCACGTGAGGCAGGGTGTCGATGATCTGGGCGGCCAGGTGCAGCGCGTTGACCAGTTTGCCTTTTGCCTGCCCAGGATGAATCGAAACCCCCTGGATACGCACGGTCGCTTTATCCGCCGAGAAGGTCTCGTAGACGATCTCGCCCAGGTCACCGCCGTCGAGCGTGTAGGCGAATTTTGCGGCCAGGTCGGCAGGCAGGTTCGGATGCACGCCGCGACCGATCTCTTCATCCGGCGTGAAGGCGAGGCGCAGCTTGCCGTGGGGAATCTCAAGATGCGCCAGCAGATACCGCGCCATCGTCATGAGGATGGCGACGCCAGCTTTGTCGTCGGCGCCGAGCAATGTGGTTCCACTGGCGGTCACGATGTCCTCGCCGACCTTTTTCGCCAGATAGGGCGACTGTTTTGGCGATAGCACCTGCGACGGATCGTCGGGCAGCACGATCTCGCCGCCGTCGTAATTGCGATGCACGATCGGTTGGACGCCGCTGGCGTTAAAGGCGGGCGCAGTGTCCACGTGCGCCAGAAAGCCGATCACCGGCGCGCGGGTTTCGACGGTCGCCGGAAGGGTGGCAAGCACGGCGCCGTAGTCGGTCAACGTCACCTCCTGCGCGCCGATCTTCTTGAGTTCCTCGACAAGCAGGTTGAGTAGGTCAAGCTGCCCGACCGTGCTCGGCAAGGTGGTCGATTGCTCATCCGCCTGCGTGTCGATCTTGCAATAGCGGATCAGTCGCTCTTCGAGTTCTTGGTCGAATTGTGTACGCGTCATAGCGCCTTCTCCATTCTCGTAGGTGTCTCGTAGGTGCGGCCCTCAGCCGCCATTCGTCCATTCACCGGCGGTTGCGAAGCGTCGTCCCCTTTTTTGTTCGCTACTTAACTGTCATGTATTCAATTATTGTGATGGATTGTGGTGGGAATGGACAAAGTTGAAGCGCAGACCTTCAACCATACATCGCTTAAACAAATCCACATAATTTCGTTGCGCCTGCATCGCTTGCACCGTCGATGGAGGAAAGTGCACGTTCCTCCGGAGCAAGGACATCACGCACAGAAACGCAAGCGCATTCTATACAGTGCGATCTATACAGTGCGATCCAACACGCCAAGCATACCTTTGCCTGCAGAGACGCACGGTTTTGAAAGGTGTACATCGGCGTCAACGGCTCCTCGCAGTCATGTACATCCGACCATTGTTTCGCCTCTGCAAGCCGAGCGAGTCGGAATGCAACGGACGCCTGTACCACCTGCGCCTCCTGCAGACCAAGCAAGCCCACCTCTTGCAGGGCGGCGTCGGCGAAAGCTCTATAGTCGTCGAATCCAGCTTTAATGTCAGCGTTGCCACCGACCAGAGGATATGGTAGAATCACATGCAAAGTAACTTTTATTGGCGCCACAAAAGAGACTATCATATCGTTTTGCGCATGTTATTGAACTCTGTTCAACCACAGCCTTCACCAGACCTCTGAAAGGCCGCATTCGATGCGCCATTGCTGGATGCGCGTTGCGCTGTTCGCTGCGATCGTCGTCTTTGCTTTTGCTCTCTTCGGGGCTGCGCCGTTGCAAGCGGTCGTCCTCACCCGTCTCGGCGCAAGCCCTGCCTTTCAGCCGGGGTGCATTCAGCTGGTCAACAACGGTGATTTTGAGTCGCCGAACCTGGCCGGCTGGTCCACGCAGGGCTATGCCTGGCCCGATTCGCAGGTCAAGTTTTCTGGAAACTTTTCTGCGCATATCGGTCTGTCGACCACTCTGCCCAATCAAAATGTGAGCAGCACACTGCGCCAGACGATCAACTTGCCGCCGGACCACACCATCACGCTTTCATTTCGATGGTTCCCTCAGTTTGATCTCAATATCAGCGACGCCGACGTCCAGTTTGTCAATATTCAGACCGCAGATGGCGCGCTGGTTCCGGTGATTTCGTCCATCAAACAAAATCTTACATCCTGGCAGTTCACCGATTTTTCGCTGAACAGCTTCGCAGGCCAGCAGATCACGCTGATCTTTGGCGTCAACAACGACGGCGTGGGCAGCAGAACTTGGATGAACATCGACGACGTCTCCATCATCGCCTGTCCCACCACGCCGACGCCCACTGCAACGCCGACGGTCACGGTGACGCCGACGCCCACCTTCACTGCGACGCCGCTTCCCGCCGGCTGTGTGACCGACGGCATCCTCAACGGCGGCTTCGAGGAGGACACCTTCTGGATCTTCGGGGATGCACCCGTGCGTCCCGCCTTCGTCAGCTCGCCGGTGCGCACGGGCCTGCGAGCGGTGCGCCTTGGCATCGACCCTGCCGCCGTTCCCGCCAGCCCAACGCAAGAAAGTTTTTCATCGATCCGGCAACCGTTCCAGATCTCGCCGCTGGCCAGCACAGCTTCGCTGAGCTGGTGGCATTTCGATCGCACTGAAGAAGGCCCGCTGGAGAATGCGCCGCGCGGAGTGCTGATCGACCGCCAGGAGGTCATTCTGCTCCATCTCGACAATTCCACCGAAGCGATTCTGTATAGCAAGCGGCTCAACAATGCCTCCTGGCAGCAGACGACCGTGGATCTCACGGCCTTCCGCGGCAAACCATTGGTGCTCTATTTCAACGTCCTCAACGACGGCAACAACCTGCGCACCTGGCAATACATCGACGACGTGGTGTTGACCATCTGCTATGCGCCGACGGCCACGGCGACCCCCACTTCGCCGCCGACGCCGACTCCACTCCCCACCGATACGCCCACCCCCACCATCACGCCGACGGACACGCCATCGGCCATGACCGGCGCCGGCGTCGAACCCTCCGGCGCAAACGACGGAATCGAGAACGGCGAGCCCACCATCCTGCCGGTGGAAGAAGCAGGCCCACAGGCGGCGGCGCTGAGAACGACGCAGACGCGCTCCGAACCCAGCTGGCTCGATCGCTCTCTGCGAGAAGGATTGACGCCGATCACGATCATGATCGGCGTCCTGGCCATCATTGCGCTGGCGGTGGGCGTTGCGATTTACAGGCAGCGCTCGGGCGCATCTTCGTAGCTCTCACCTAAGAAGTTAACTAAAAAGTTGAATTGTCATCTCAGGAGAGTCGATTCATGAAGGTCACTTCTTTGAATGAATATCAGCGCGCCTCGCGCCGCACATGGAGCCTGATCCACACCGATCATCCGATCGTCTATCCCACGCTGGGGCTGGTCAACGAAGCGGGTGAAGTGGCGGGCAAAGTCAAGAAACTCTTTCGCGACAAGGGGGGCGTGATCTCGCCGGAGGATCGCGAAGCGCTCAAGCAGGAACTAGGCGATGTGCTCTGGTATCTAGCGCAGATCGCCACCGAGCTGGATCTCGATCTCGAGGAGGTAGCCAGCGCCAATTTGACCAAGCTCTACGACCGGTTGGAACGAGGAAAAATCTGCGGGGACGGCGACGCGCGCTGACTCAGCGCCTCTGGTCGGGGTGGCGAAAACAAGAGACAAGGTGATCGTTGACCAAGCCGCACGCCTGCATGAAGGCGTAGCAGATGATGGGGCCGACGAAAATGAAGCCGCGGCGCCTGAGGTCTTTGCTCATGGCGACCGATTCCGGCGTTTGCGCCGGCAACTCCTGCAGCGTGCGCCGGCGATTGACAAGCGGCGCGCCGCCGACAAAACGCCAGATATAGGCGTCGAAGGAGCCGAATTCCGCCTGCACTCCTAAAAAGGCGCGAGCGTTGCGGATGAACGCCTCCACCTTGAGGCGATTGCGCACGATGCCCGGGTCTGCGAGCAGTGACGCCACCTTAGTCTCGTCATATTCGGCGACCTTCGCCGGATCGAAGCCGTCGAAAGTGACGCGGTAATGCGCCCGTTTGCGCAAGATCGTCAGCCAGGAAAGCCCCGCCTGGGCACCCTCCAGACAGAGCATCTCAAAAAATTTGCGATCGTCATGGACGGGAACGCCCCACTCCTCGTCATGATAGGCGAGATACAGCGGATCGCCTTCCGCCCACCCACAACGCCTCAGTTCACTCATCCTCCCGCTCTCCTGCTCTCCCGCTCACGCGCTGGCGTCGAAGTGCGCAGGTTCGGTCAGCACCGGCTCCACCTCCGGCCCTCGCGCGCCGACGACCAGCCGACCGGTGACGACCTGGGGATCGTGTTGGAAGACCAGCAGTGCGTCCTTCTCTAACGCCTCATGGCGCAGGCGACGCTTGGTCTCGATGCTGATCATCGGCATGGTATCGAAGGACGGTACCCACGCCAGCCGAGAGAGATGCACCGCCCAGCTCGCGGCATCGCCCAGGAAGAGCAGGCTTTCGCCCTGGCTTTCGACCCACACCACCTGGATCGCCTGTGTGTGGCCAGGGGCGATGTCCGTGCGCACGCCGCTGGCCAGCCGCTGCGGGCCATCGACGATTTCGAGCTGTTTGCGCTCGAGCAGCGGGCGGAAGTTGTCGGCGATGTAGGTGGCAGCGGTGCGCTCGTTGGGAAAGCTGGCGTCGGCCAACTCGATGCGGTTGCCGATGTAACGGGCGCGCGGAAAGGTGGGAACGGCGACCTGCTCAGCAGCGTCGTCCGCCCAACGCGTGGCGCCGCCGATGTGATCGCCATGAAAATGGGTGAAAACCACGATGTCAATATCCTCCGGCCTGTAGCCCACGCGCGCAATCTCGCCGACCAGCCGCAGGTTGCGTTCGCTCAGCCCCATGCGCTCGCGCACCTTGGGCGGCAGCTTGTCGCCGTTGCCCACGTCCACCAGAATCAACCCGGCGTCGGATTCGATCAGCAGTGCGCGAGAGTCGCACGGCACCAGGTTGGTGGGCGTCGGCTCGATCACGCGCTCCCACATCAGCCGCGGCACCAGTCCAAAAAAGCCGCCTCCATCGACGTAATGCAGCCCGTCGCTCAAAATATGACAGCGAATTGCGCCGATCTGCAAGGTGTAAGCCATGGCTCTCTCCTACTCGTTTTGCGGCGCCTTCCCAACTGAACTTGAAAAGGACGCTGCGGGTGTTGCGTGTTCC
>CALFWA010000074.1 GCA_937928035.1 uncultured Caldilinea sp.
GGTGGGCGGAGATGCGTCGCAGGTGATCGTGGTGCAGGACGAAGCGGGCGCTGCGGTCCGCGGCGCAGTGGCGCAGACGTGCGGCCGCTCCTTCGCCTTCACGCCCGCGACGCCTTTGCAACCGGGCGCATACACGGTCACGGCCTTTAACGTCGAACAGACGACGCCGATGGTGAAGCCCTTTGTGTGGACGTTCACCGTGACGGAATGACGCATTGTTGTAATATGTCTAAAGAGATTGAGCCGTTGTTATCATGAAAATTTACCTGGATACATGCTGCCTCAGTCGTCCCTTCGATGACTAAACACAGGAACGGATCAGGCTTGAATCTGAGGCTGTGTTAGTAGTGCTTGCTCGATTTGAAAGAGGCGATTGGGAATGGTTTGGCAGCGATGTGCTGATGGATGAAATTGACCAGATGCGAGACCCATTGAAGCAGGCTCGCGTGCAATTGATGACAGATTTCATCAAGCAAATCGTCGAAACTGGCGACGAAGAGGCTCAAAGAGCAAGAGAACTGCAGCAAGAAGGTTTTCAGACGTTTGATGCTTTCACATCGCCTGCGACGAAAGTGCAAATGTAGATATATTTCTATCCACAGATGATCGGTTGCTAAAAACAGCAAAAAGGGCTTTCGGGAGATTACGGGTGCGAATAGAGAACCCGTTGGTTTGGATTGAAGAGATTACTCGATGAACATGCAAGCCATGTCTCAGGAACAAATACGAATCATTGGCATGGAGGCGCTACGAGAACTTGACCTTGTCGGCATGATCCGCTTTATGCAGCAATTCGAGACCGGGTATGGCGATTATTCCCGTGAACGCCGCCAGTGGCTTGACAATGAGTCTCTAGACACAGTGCTTGAACGTTTACGCGCCAGACAAGTGAAACATGACCAGCACATTGCGTCTTGAAATCATCCAGGCTGACATCACCACGCTACGCGTCGACGCCATTGTCAACGCAGCCAATTCTTCCCTGCTAGGAGGCGGCGGCGTCGACGGCGCCATCCATCGAGCGGCGGGGCCGGAGCTGCTGGCGGAGTGTCGCACGTTGGGCGGCTGTCCGACCGGCGAGGCGCGGCTCACGCGCGGCTATAACCTGCCCGCCCGCTATGTCATCCACACCGTCGGCCCGATCTGGCGCGGGGGAAAGCACGGCGAGGATGAGCTGCTGGCGCGCTGCTATCGCAGTGTCTTCGCCATCGCCGCCGGACGTGAAGACATCCGCACCCTCGCTTTTCCGTCGATCAGCACCGGCGCATATGGCTTCCCGATCGAGCGCGCCAGCTGCATCGCCTTGCGCGAGATGCTGGCCGGCCTGGAAGCCAATCCCCGGCTGGAAAAAGTCATCGCCTGCTGCTACTCTGCGCATGACCTGCGCGTGTACAGAGAAGCCTACGCCGAACTCTGTGCATACGGCTCACAGACCCACTCGTGATCTGAGTTTTTCTTTCAGCCAGGCAAAAGAGAAGCCGCCCGCTCCGCCGCCTCCTGCCCCTGACGAATGCAATCCGGAAGGCCAACGCCTCGGTAGGCGCTGCCGGCGAGATGAACGCCGGGGGGTAGGCTGCGCTCGATGGCGGCGATGCGCTCCAAATGGCCGACGTCGTACTGCGGGTTGGAGCGAGGCCAGCGATGGATGCGATGAAAGATCGGTTCGGCGTCGATGCCCAGAAGGGCGTCCAGCTCGCAGCGCACCGTGGCGTAGAGGTCGGCGTCATCCAGTTCCATCGAGTGCGGGCTGCGCGAGCCTCCGAAAAAGACGCGCAGCAGCAGGCGCCCCTCCGGCGCACGATGGGTGAATTTGACCGAGCTGAGCGTGACGGCGTTGATCGGTCGGCGCTCGCTCATCGGGATGACGAGGCCGTAGCCGTTGAGCGGGTTGCGCGCCTCGCTGCTGCAGAAGGCCAGCGAGATCGTCCCTGCGCTGACATAGCGGATGCCATCCAACAAATCGGCGGCTTCCGGCGCCAACGGGCGCAGGAGCCGGGCGGCGACGAAGGCCGGCGTCGCCAGGATGACCTGCGCAGCGTCGAACGCGGCGCCGTCGCTCAGATGCAGTCGATAGCCGTTTGCAACAGGTTCGAGCGCCTCGACGCCTGTGCGCAGGCGGAGAGCGCCCGAAAGTTGTGTGCGCAGCGCCGTCACCATCGTCTCGACGCCCTCTTTGAACGTCACGAAAAAAGGCAGCGGTTCGTCGTGGGAGACGGCGGCGCTCTGGCTGCACCGCCGCTGCGACGCCAGCATGCCTCGGATCAGGCTGCCGTAGTTTTGTTCAAGTTCGCGAAAGCGCGGAAAGGTGGCGAGCACGCTCTGCTTGTCCGCCTCGGCGTTGTAGATGCCCGACATCAGCGGCTCGGCGATCTTGTCGAGCGCCTCGCCGCCCAGCCGACGGCGCACAAAGTCGGCCAGCGTTTCGTCGCCGTCGTCCCGTCGCGGTGGGATGAAAAGCTCCAACCCCATGCGCAGCTTGCCCCACGGCGAAATCAGCGGCGAGAACAGAAATGGCTTGAAGCGGGTCGGTGCGATCATCAACACGCCCTCCGGCAGCGGCGTCGGCCGACTGCGATGGAGGACGTACGTCTGTTTCAGGCGCTCATTCGTCCCGATCAGCGCGTCGCCGAGACCTAACTCCCGCGCCAACGCCACGCCCCAGGGCTTCTGGGTGATGAATGAGTCAGGCCCGGCCTCGACGATGAACGGCGCCTCTTCCTGACCATCGAGTGCAATGCGCTCCGTGCGAATTTTTCCCCCCAGGCGGGCCGCCTGCTCCAGCAACACATAGTCGATCCCGGCCTTCTGCAGCCGCCACGCTGCACTCAGCCCGGTGATTCCCCCGCCGACGACGGCGACCGCACAGCCGCTCATCCTTTTTTCTTTCACTGCCCGCTTCTCACTTCTTTCAACCCTTTCTCCACAGCCTGCAAAGTCGCATCGATCACTGCGTCGTCGTGCGCGCTGGAGACGAAGCCCGCCTCGAACTGGCTGGGTGCAAAATAGACGCCCCGTTCAAGCATTGCGTGGAAAAAGCGTGCATAGCGTGCGGCGTCGGCGTGCTCTTTGGCGGTGGCGTAATCGGTAATGACGCGTCCGGCCGATTTCAAGAAGTAGAAGCCGAACATGGCGCCGGTGCAGCCGGCCTGGAGTGGAATGTCATGGCGGGCGGCCAGCGCCTCGATGCCGTTCACCAGCCGCGCCGTGGCTGCGGCGATGGCGTCGAAAACTCCCGGTTGGGTCAGCTCGCGCAGCGTGACGAGGCCGGCGGTCATCGCCAGGGGATTGCCGGAGAGCGTGCCGGCTTGATACATTGGCCCGACGGGCGCCACCATCTCCATGATCGTGCGTTTGCCAGCGTATGCGCCCACAGGCAGTCCGCCGCCGATCACCTTGCCCAGGCAGGTCAGGTCTGGATCGAGCCCCCACAGCGCCTGCGCGCCGCCGAGGCTGGCGCGGAAGCCGGTCATCACCTCGTCGAGGATGAAGAGCGCGCCCTCACGGCGACATAGGCGTTGCAGGCCGGAAAGAAACCCCTCCTGCGGCAGGACAAAGCCGATGTTGGCTGCGATCGGTTCGACGATGACGCCTGCGATCTCTCCGGGGTAAGCTTCAAACAGGCGCTCGACGGCCCCCAGATCGTTGAAGGGTGCGATTAGCGTGTCGGCGGCGGTTGCGGCGGGCACGCCGGGCGAGTCGGGCAGGCCAAGGGTGGCGACGCCGCTGCCCGCCTGCACCAGCAGCATGTCGGCGTGGCCGTGATAGCAGCCGCTGAACTTCACAATTTTGGAGCGCCCGGTGTACGCCCGCGCCAGCCGCAATGCGCTCATCGTCGCCTCGGTGCCGCTGTTGACGAAGCGCACCATCTCCACCGACGGCACGAGGTCGATCACCAGCTGTGCCAGCTCGATCTCCAGCTCGGTCGGCGCGCCGTAGCTCGTGCCGCGGGCGACAGCCTCTTGCAGCGCTGCAACCACCGCCGGGTGCGCATGGCCCAAAACCAGCGGCCCCCAGGAAAGCACGTAGTCGATATAGCGATTGCCGTCCACATCCCAGACGTAGGCGCCTTGCCCGCGCGCAAGGAAGCGCGGGATTCCGCCTACGCTGCGGAAGGCGCGCACCGGGCTGTTCACGCCGCCGGGAATCACCTGTTGCGCAATGGCAAAAAGCTGTTCGGACTTCGACGTATTCATCGAAACTTCCTCAATATGAAAGAGACTGACTATATTCATGCACGAATTCCACCAGCCGCTTGACGTTGTCCACCGGCGTCTGTGGTAGGATGCCATGGCCCAAATTGAAAATGTGGCCCGGTCGTCCGACAGCGCGGGCGCGGTCGAGCACCTGCTGAATGCGCGGACGGAGCGCCTCCCATGGCGCCAGCAGCGCCACCGGGTCGAGGTTGCCCTGCACGGCGACGTCTTCGCCGAGCGTGCGCCAGGCGACGTCCAGATCGATGCGCCAGTCCACGCCGATCACGTCGCCTCCGGCTTCGCGCAGCAGCGGCAGCATTCCCGCCGTGTTGACGCCAAAATGGATGATCGGCGCGCCGCCCTTGCGCGCAATTTCGATGGCGCGACGGGTGTAGGGCAGTGCATGGGTGCGATAATCGTCCGGGCTGAGCTGTCCAACCCAGGAGTCGAAGAGCTGCAGCGCCTGTGCGCCCGCGCGGGCCTGGGCCAGCAAATACTCGCCGACCAACGCGCTGAGTTTTTCCATCAGCCCATGCCACAGGGACGGCTCGGCCATCATCAGGGCTTTCACTCGTCGATGGTCGTGGCTGCCGCCGCCTTCCACCGCATACGCCGCCAGGGTGAAGGGCGCACCGCTGAAGCCGATCAGCGGCAGGCCGCGCGCATCTAGCTCGCGCCGGGCCAGTCGAATGGCCTCCAGCGTAAACCAAAGCGCTTCCTCCGGCGGCCGCACCACCAGTGCATCCACGTCTGCGCGCGTGCGCACCGGGTTGTCGATGTGCGGCCCTTCGCCCTTGATGAACTCCAGGCGCAGCCCCATGCCTTCCAGCGGCGGCAAAATGTCGGCGAAGATGATGGCGGCGTCCAGGTCGAAGGCGTTGATCGGCTGCAGCGTCACCTCACACGCCAGCTCCGGCGTTTTGATGATCTCCAGGATCGTGTAACGCTGTCGCAGTGCGCGATATTCCGCCATGTAGCGGCCCGCTTGCCGCATCAGCCAAACCGGCGTGGCGTCGACCGGCTGGCGACGACATGCGGCGAGAAAACGAGAGGGGCGCAAGGATGCAGGCGATTGGGCGGTCGAACGATCCGATGTTGCTTCCACCATGAGAGAACCGTCCTTTTGCGTCACTCCAGAACCCATTTCGCCGCCTCTTTGGCGAAATAGGTCAGGATAAAGTCGGCGCCGGCGCGCTTGATAGCGATCAGGCTTTCCAACGCACAACGTTTCAAGTCTAGCCAGCCGTTGGCTGCCGCAGCGTGCAGCATGGCGTACTCGCCGCTGACCTGATAGGCGGCGATCGGCAACGGGTAGCGTTCGCGCAGCGCGGCCAAAACGTCGAGATAGGGCAGCGCCGGCTTGACCATCAGCATATCGGCGCCTTCGGCGACGTCCAGGTCGGCCTCCTTGAACGCCTCGCGACGGTTGGCCGGGTCCATCTGATATTGGCTGCGGTCGCCGAAGGCGGGTGGACTTTCGGCGGCCTCGCGGAAGGGGCCGTAAAAGCCGCTGGCGTATTTGACCGCATAGCTGAGGATCGCCACGTGCTCAAAGCCCGCTGCGTCCAGTCCACTGCGAATCGCCGCCACCATCCCGTCCACCATGCCGGAGGGCGCAATCACATCGGCGCCCGCTTCAGCGTGCACGGCCGAGGCTCGCGCCAGCAGCTCGCGCGTCGGCGCATCGAGCAGATACCCCTCGGGCAGATGCGGATGATAGTGCATTTCGCCGGGAATGTTGATGACGCCGCAGTGGCCGTGGTCTGTATATTCGCAAAAACACATGTCGGAGATGACGATCAGCTCCGGCGCTGCGTCCTTGATGGCTCGGATCGCCTGCGGCACTACGCCGGCGGGATCGTAGTTGTCGCTGCCGACGGCGTCTTTGTGCGCAGGGATGCCGAACAGGATGACCGCAGGCACGCCGAGGCCGGCGATTCCCTTGGCTTCCTCTGCAAGTTGATCCACCGAAAGCTGAAATTGTCCCGGCATAGAGCGAATCGGGATGCGTTGATTGCGGCCATGGCGTACAAAGAGCGGCGCGACGAAGTCGGCCGGGGTCAGCGTCGTCTCGCGCACCAGGCGGCGAAGGGTCGATGTGCGCCGCAGCCGTCGCGGGCGCAATGGGGCGGCGTCGGCGGCAAGGTCTGAACGATGAAGGCATGCAGGGTTGAGTTCAATCATGGGATCCCCTGAGTCTGTCGTGAACTGTGTGAATCTTTCCGGGCGAAATGTTCGGCCAGCGCCGTAGTCAGCCCTTCCAGGCTCTGCTGCGGCGAGACGACGGCGGGAATGAAACCGGCCTCCTGCACAGCGCGCGCCGTGACCGGCCCGATGCACGCCAGGCAGACGGTATGCAAGAGCGCAGGGTCGCCCCCTTCGTTGGTCAACCGCTCCAGCAAATAGCGAAAGGCGGACGCGCTGGCGAGCGTGACGGCGTCCACTTGGCGTTGCGTCAGTAGATTGGGAAGGTCAACGCCTCCGGCGCCGCGCACGGTTTCATAGGCGACGACGGAACGAACGGATGCGCCGATCGCCGTGAGACGTCTGAAAAGCACATTGCGCGCCAACGCCGACTGCGGCAACAGGATGCGTTCGCCGGGGCGCAACACGGGTTCGAGCGCAGCGGCCAGGCCTTCGGCGACTTCCTCCTGCGGCGCAAGGGCGACGTGCAGACCAAGCTCCTCCTGCACGCTGCGGGCGGTTGCGGCGCCGACGACGGCGATGCGCACCCCGCCGAGCCGCTGCGGAGCAATGTCCAGCGCAGCCAGACGCTGCGCCACGATGCGCACGGCGTTGGCGCTGGTTAGCACCAACCAGTCGAAGCCGCCTTCTGCAGCAGTGCGCAGACTTTGATCGAGCGCAGTTAGGTCGCCCGGCGGCTGAATGGCGATGCAGGGGTAAAGCAATGGCGCGGCGCCCCACCGTTCGAGCAACGCCGCAAACGTCGACGCCTGCTGCGCCGCCTGGGTGATGACCACCCGTCGCCCCTGCAGCGCCGATGAAGCGGCGCGTGAGAATCGGTTTGGCGTCATGGCGTCACCTTGGCCAAGAGAGTGGCTGCGCCTTGCGCCAACGCCTGGGCTGCCAGCCTTGCGCCCAACGTTTCGGGTTCATCGCAATGGTCATCGCCGTCCACTTCGACGCAGCGGCGACCGTCGGGCGAAAGGACGCGTCCGCGCAGGTGGAGTCGCCCTTGCTCAATTTTTGCGTGCGCAGCCACGGGGACTGCGCAGCCGCCGCCCAAATGGCGCAGAAAGGCGCGCTCCGCCGTCACCGCAGCGCGCGTGGCCGGGTCTTCCAGGGGGGCAAGCAAGCGCAGGATCGCCGTCTCGCTCCGGCATTGCACGGCCAGCGCCCCCTGCCCCGGCGCCGGCAACATGATCTCCAGCGGCAGCGCCTCGGCCACGTTGTCACTGCGACCGAGCCGCTCGACGCCGGCCGCAGCCAGCACAATTGCGTCGTAGGGCCCTGTCGGGTCGAGTGCTTTGCGGATGCGCGTGTCCACGTTGCCGCGAATGTCGACGGCGCGCAGGTGTGGATAGGCGCGCAGGAGCTGAGCGCTGCGGCGTCGGCTGCTGGTGCCGACGGCCGCGCCTGCCGGCAGTTGCGCCAGGGGGCGACCGCTGCGACTGACGACGACGTCGTGCACAGGCCCGCGCGCAGGGATCGCGCCGATGACGAGCTCCGGCGTCAGTTCGGTGGGCAGGTCTTTGAGGCTGTGGACGGCCAAATCGATGGCGCCGCTGTGCAGCGCTTTCTCCAATTCCGCGGTGAACAGCCCCTTGCCGCCGATCAAGGGCAGCGGGCGGTCGAGCATCCGGTCGCCCTGCGTATGCAACATCGTCACATCGATATAAAGCTGAGGCCATGCTTTGGCCAACAGCTTCGCTACATAGTCGGTCTGCCAGCGCGCCAGCAGCGAGCTGCGCGTGCCCAGGCGCACGACGTCGATGCGCTCACTCATGGGCATAGACTCCGTTGTGATAGATGCCGTTGCACGGGTCTGGGCAGAAAAACGCTGCGTCGTTGGAAGCGCTGAAGAGCAGGTGCGCGCGTCCGCGCATCTTTGCTGTTTCCTCCGCCGATGCAGATATCGGCGCAGCGGTTTCCAGGCCAAAGAGTTCGGTCAATGCCTGGGCGAAGCAAGGGCCGTCGCCGCCGGCGGCCCGCGCTTTGAGGCGCACGGTCGGCTCATGCAGCAATTTGGCGACGATGCGATTCGCCAGGCGTTCGATCTCTCGACGCAGGCGTTCATCCTCCGCATGTCCGTGCAACAGTTTACGCAACGTGCGCTCCACTTCCTGGCTGGCGATCGTTTCGCCGCGACGGCGCAGCGCCATCACGGCGGGCAAGACGTTGCGCGCGGCGAGCCATTCCATGAACGCAGCGGATTCCTCGGCGATGATGGCCTTCACATGGGGAATGGCGGCCCGGCGGCGGCCTAAGTTGGCGTCGATGCAATGTTGCAAGTGGTCCAGGTCGAAGCGCATGACGCCGGGCAGGGCGTCCACGTGGGGGTCGATATCGCGCGGGTGAGCGATGTCAAACATGACCAGCGGGCGGCCGCTGCGTGCATGCATCGCCTGCGCCACTTTCGCTGCGGTGAGCACCATCGAGGGCGCGGCGGTGGCGCTGATCACCAGATCGACCGTCGCCAGCGCCTCGTCGAGCTGGCGCCACTCCAGGGCGCGGCCCCCAACCTGTGCGGCCAATCGCTCGGCGTGTGCCTGCGTGCGGTTGATGCAAAGAAGCGAGGCGATCTGATGTTGGTTCAGCGCCGCAGCGGCCAGCTCCGCCATTTCGCCTGCGCCGAGGATCAGCGCAGTGCGATGGGAGAGATCTCCCAGGAGCGCCCTGGCCTGTTTTACAGCGGCATGGCTGATTGACGTTGTATAGCTGCCGATGGCCGTCTCTCTGCGCGCGCGCTTGCCGCAGTGGAGCGCCGTGTGGAAGACCCGTGCAAGAATCGGTCCGCCGCCTCCGTAAGCCCGCGCGGACGCATACGCATCGGCCACCTGGCCTAAAATCTGCGCCTCGCCCAAGATCAGGGAGTCCAACCCGGAGGCGACGTGCAGCAGGTGCTCAATCGCCGCCTGGCCGGTCTTGACATAGACACAAGAAGCCAACTCGGCCTGCGTTGCGTTGCGTTGACGCGCAATTTCGCCGACGATTTGATGCGCCGCTGCTGTGGGTTCAAGACTGACGGCGTACACCTCGAGGCGGTTGCAGGTTGAAAGCACGATGACTTCCTGCAAGGCGCATTCTTCCCCTCCATCGCTGCGAAGAGCGCATACCAGGCAGCGCAGGCTGTCCGCATCGAACGAAAAGCGTTCGCGCACAGTGATTGGCGCCGTGTGATGGCTCAGTCCAACCAGCAGAATTGAAGATGCGTCCATTTCGGAATCTCTCTGCAATTTTATCTCCGTCGCGCTTGCGTAGCCGCTTCACCTCTGACCGAAAGGCGTCGCCTGCAACGCTTCCTCGACCAGCGCCGTCAAAATGTTCACCATCGCTGGGCTGTCGTTGAGCATCGGCGGACGTTCGACGCGCACGCCATGTTCGCGTGCGATCACTTGCACGCCGATATCAATATCATAGAGCACCTCGACGTGGTCGGCAATAAACCCGATCGGTGCTACGATCACGTTCTGCTCCCCTTGCTGCGCCAGCTCGACGATGAATTCCTCGATCTGCGGCCCCAGCCAAGGAACGCCGGTGTTGGCGGCGCTTTGATAGGAGAAGCCCCATCGATCGGCGGGCAAATTCAGCTTTCGCGCCAACAGGCTCGCCGTCTCGCGCAGCTGGCAGTCATAGGGCTCTCCGCGCTCCAGAATAAAGGCGGGCAGGCTGTGCGCCGTGAAGACGACGAACGCCTCGTCTCGCTCTTCCGGCGCAAAGCGCTCCAGCGCCAGGCGTACGTTGGCGGCCACGGCGTCAATGTATTCGGGGTGCGTGTGCCAGCTTTCAATGAAGTGAACTGCAAACGGTTGCTCGAGCTGCGCCAGCGCCTCGTCGAGCCGGCGACGATACGCGCCGATGCTGAGGCTGCTGTAGTGAGGCGCCATGCAGATGACGACCGCTTGCCGGACGCCGTCGGCGGCCATTTGCGCCACGACATCCTTGATCCACGGCGACCAGTGACGCATGCCGACGTAAACAGGCAGGCCGATGCGCTCCTGGAGCTTCGCCGCCGCGCTTTGCGTGATGCGCAGGAGCGGCGATGAGCCGCCGATGGCCTCGTACCGATGGGAGATCTCGTCGATCAACGACCGCGGCGTCTCGCGACCGCCGCGGATGTCGAGCAGATAGGCGGGAATGTCCGCCAGGGAGTTGGGGCCGCCGTAGGCCAGCAGCAGGACGGCGGTCTTCATGCGTGCGCTCCTTCGTATTGCCAGATTGCCTTGCCGACGAAGAACGGACCAAGTCGCGCCAGATGCTGCGATGTCTGCTTGGTCTTGCGCATGCGCTGCACGATGGAGGAAAGCGGATAGAGCTCCGGCCCGACCAGGGCGACGACGAAGTCGTTGTCGTTTTTATCCAGGCCAAAGCAGGCCAGGCGGATGTCAGTGCCGTAGCCGGCGCGGCCATAGGCGTGGCCGACGCCGCCGTGCTCCATCAGGATGGTGCGCTGCTCCTGCGGTGAAAGTTGCTCGAAGGAGCCGGCGCGACGCAGGGGGTACCAGATGGCCCAGGGCCATTTCGGGTCGCAGACTTTCTGTCGCGGGCGGGTGATCAGTGCGCGCTCCAGGTCCTCCTCGTTGCCGATGGCGTAGGTGCGGCCGAACATGGTGTATTCCAGCTTCGGCTGCAGCGCAACGAAGGGCGGACGATTCAGATAGCTGCGCAGTTCGCCTACAAAAAAGTCGGCGTCCTCGCTGAAGGTGAGCAGCGCCACGCCTTGGGGATCGTTGGCGTCCAGATAGAGCACGCTGCCGAAGGGCTGCCGACGCAGCGAGCCGATCAGCAGGTCGGGTTTGGCGCAGCCGCCGAAGGCGTGCAGCTGCATAAAGAGGCGACGGTTGAGGCGGATGATCTGTCCGTCGGCGGTGCGCGCCTGCTCGCTGATATCAAGTCGTTCATCGGTTGCAAAAGGGTGCGTCATTGTTTTTAACCTGCTCTCCTTTAATGCGCTCTCCAACTGGCGACTTTACTTTGTAACTCTACAAAGGTTTGTCATAGGTTCGGTTTCCAGCCGGACGCTTCCGGTGGACCGTCAGGTTTTGGCTCTTTTGAGGAAGCGCAGCTGCAAGCTGCGCCTCTAGGTTGTAGAGACATGGATTACATTTCAACAAGCCTGCTGGAAGAGAGCTGTTTAGTCGTTTGTGGTTCATACGTGCAAAAAGGCTCTTCGTCCAGATACTCGTGCGTCATGCCGTAGGCGCGGGCGCGGCAGCCGCCGCAGATGTTTTTGAACTCGCAGAGGCCGCACTTGCCGCGCAACAAATCGGCGTCGCGCAGGTCGGCCAAAAGCGTCGACCTTTCCCAAATTTCTTGCAACGGTTGATTGCGGATGTTGCCCGCTTCGATCGGCAGATAGCCGCAGGGGAACACTTCCCCGCGATGGCTGACGAAGCAGACGCCGGTTCCGGCCAGGCAGCCTTTGGTCATGGCGTTCATAGCGCGCTGCGCGTCGCCCGGATGGCCGCCGACGTGAGCGCCGCCGGCGCGTTGCTGACGATGATGGCTGTCCGGTCGTCGGCGCACGATGCCTTGGCGGCGCTCCTCCGCCTGTCGCTGGCGCACGATGCGGAAATAATGCGGCGCGCAGGTTGCTTTCAGCTCAATGCCGCCGGCCATTTCTGCGTCGTACATCCAATGCAGCACCTGCTCGTACTCGGCGCCGGAGATCTGTTGCTCAGGGGCGATCTCGACGCCGCAGCCGACGGGCACAAGCAAAAAGAGATGGAGCGCCTGGACGCCTTCCGTCTTGGCCAGAGCCAGCATCTGATCCATCTGATGGAGGTTGTGTCGCGCCACGGTGGTGTTGATCTGCACAGGCACGCCGATCTCACGCAGATATTGCATGCCTGCCAGCGCTTTTTCAAAAGCGCCTGCCCCGCGGAACAGATCGTGGGTGGCGGCGTCGGCGCCGTCGAAACTGATGCTGACGCGACGCACGCCGCTTTCCTTGATCTGGCGCGCAATGGCGGCGTCGATCAGCGTGCCGTTGGTGGCGAGCGCCACGAGCAGGCCGGCGTCGGCGGCGCGGCGGGCGATGGCGAAGATGTCGGGCCGGAAGAGCGGCTCGCCGCCAGATAGCACAAAGATCGGTCGGGCGAAGACAGCGATTTGGTCGATCAGGTTGAATGCTTCGGCGGTTGATAGGTCTTGAGGCAACAGTTGGTCGGCCACCGTGATGCGTCGACAGTGGATGCAGGCCAGGTTGCAGCCTGCAGTCGTCTCCCAAAAGATCAGGCGAGGGGGAGGATAAGGTGAAGATGCACTCATGGCGCACTTTTTCAACTTTAACGACCTGCAAGAAAATTTCTACGCAGGCCACAGCCTAAAATCTATGTAAATCTATGTGAACTATATTAAAACTGAGGCAAAACTATACAATGGCTTCGCTGAATGTGCAAATTTGGCGCAATCGGAGAGGAAATTTAAACATGGTACAATGCGGGTGCCAATCAGTGTTTATCCTCAGAAACACAAGAGGAGTTTTCTATCATGAACGTCGATCACTATCGCGTGCAGCCGGGCAACGCGGTCCATCTTTCGCACTGGCCGCCGGATGACAAGAGCCTGTATGAAGGGGATAAGAAACAGGGAAAGCGTGACCTGAAGGAGCTCAACAGGCGGCTGGAGACGCTGCAAGAGTTGCTCTATGCGGAGGGCAAGCATAAGGTGCTGATCGTCCTGCAAGGCATGGACACCTCCGGCAAAGATGGCGTGATTCGCCATGTGTTTAACGGCGTCAATCCGCAGGGCGTCAAGGTGGCTTCTTTCAAAGTTCCGACGGCGGTGGAGCTGGCGCACGATTTTTTGTGGCGCATCCACAAGCAGACGCCGGGCGACGGGGAGATCGTGATTTTCAACCGCAGCCACTACGAAGATGTGCTGATCGTGCGCGTGCACGGCCTGGTTCCGCCGGAGGTGTGGGGGCGTCGGTACGATCACATCAACGCCTTCGAGAAGCTACTTGTCGACGAGGGGACGACGATCCTCAAATTTTTCCTGCACATCAGCAAGGAGGAGCAGCGCCAACGGCTGCAGGAGCGGCTCGACACGCCGGAGAAACGCTGGAAGTTTTCGACGGGCGACCTGGCCGAGCGCAAGCGATGGGATGAGTACATGGCCGCCTACGAGGCGGTGCTCAGCAAAACCAGCACCGACTACGCGCCGTGGTACATCGTGCCCTCCGACCGCAAATGGTATCGCAACCTGGTCATTTCACATGTCATCATTCGCACGCTGGAAGGGTTGAACATGCGCTATCCGCAGCCGGAGGACATTGCGTTTGATGAGATTGTGATTGAGTAGAGGAATTGCGGCTCCTGGCTGCACGTTCCTAGGGCTCATCCGGGACGCTGTGCGCCGGTGCGAAATCTACAACCTGGTAGGTGCGGCTTCCGGCCGCACGTTCTCGATGAGCGGTAAAGGTGATTTGAGGAAGCGCAGCTATGAGCTGCGCCTCTGGGTTGCCGAAAGCATTTGTTGGATTCCATCAAACTTTTCGGAGGGGTGCGTTCCATGAGAAAGTGTCTCGCCTGACGCGCAACCCCTAAACTTGCTTTGCGCCTTTGCTCTGCATTCAATGTCACATTAGCTCTTCTTCGGCCAGCGTCACTGCGTGCTCGAAGATTTCCAAGCCCTCCTCCACCTCCGGGCGGGTGATGACGAGCGGTGGGATGATGCGCATCGTGCTGACGCCGCAGCCCATGATGAGCAGGCCATGCTCGAAGGCTAGCTCGACGATCCGATCGCGCAGGCGTGCGTTGGGCGCGCGCGTCGCTTTGTCTTGGACGAACTCAACGCCGATCATCAGCCCTTTGCCGCGCACGTCGCCAATGCTGGGGTGACGCGCTGCCATTTCGTGCAGCCGGGAAAGCAGATAGGCACCCTGCTCGGCGGCGTTTTGGATGCCGCCGTTCTCCAGCACATCCATCGTCGCCAGGGCCGCCACCATCGCCAGCGGGTTGCCGCCGTAGGTGTTGCCGTGCGCGCCGGTCGGCCAGGTGGCGACGCTCTGACGGGCGATGAAGCCGCCCAACGGCACGCCCGACGCAATGCCTTTGGCCGTGCAGACGATGTCCGGCTCAACGCCCCAGTGCTCGATCGCCCACCATTTGCCGGTGCGTCCCATGCCGGTCTGCACTTCGTCCACGATCAGCAGAATGCCATGGCGGTCGCACAGATCGCGCAGACGTGGGAAGAAAGACGCTGGCGGCACGACGTAACCGCCCTCGCCCTGGATCGGCTCAACGAGTACGGCGGCCACCTCGTCCGGCGAGACCAGGTTCTTGAAGATCACCCGCTCGATATAGTTGACGACGGTCTCGCCGTAGTCCGCCTCTCCGGGCTGCATCGCCAGCAGCGGGCGATATTCATAGGGATAGGGGACGTGAATCACCTCGCGCTGGGGCAGGAAGCCGCGGCGCTGTGTGATCTTGCTGGCGGTGAAGCCGAGCGAGCCGAGCGTGCGACCATGAAAGCCGCCGATGAAGCCAAGGAAATACGGTCGTCCGGTGTGGTACCGCGCCAGTTTGATGGCGCCTTCGACCGCCTCGGTGCCGGAGTTGCCTAAAAAGACGCTCGCCGGCTCTGCAAAGGGCGCAATTTCATCGAGGCGCTCGCTCAGCCGCACCCAACTTTCATGGTAGTAGTCCGAAGAGATGTGCAAAAACTTTTCGGCCTGCTCCTGAATGGCGCGCACCACATGGGGATGACTGTGACCGGTCGAGTTGACGGCGATGCCCGACATGAAGTCGAGATAGCGATTGCCGTCTACATCCCAGACCTGTGAGCCGACGCCGTGCGACATCACAAAGTCCGCCACGCGGCCATAGGCGCGGGAAACGACGGCGCGATCTCGCTCCAGGATGGCTCGCGCCTTCGGGCCGGGTGTATTGAGTCGAGAAATGGTTCGAGTCGGATTGGTCCTCAACATAGCGCCTCCTGTTTTAAATCATGCAAAGAGCCTTTATCCTGGCCAGTAGCCAAGCTGACGAGAGATCTGGCGGGCCGCCATCTGCACCATGGCTGCAATCTGAGGCAGTCGCTCGGCGCTGAGGCGCAGGCTTGGACCGCCCACGCTGATCGCCGCCACCGCCTGCCGCTCCCGATCGAGCACCGGCGCCGCCACGGCGACGAACCCCGGCTCCAGCTCCCCCTGCGTAACGGCGACGCCCTCGTGCCGAATGCGCGCAAGGTCACGACGCAGCTGCTCCGGCTCGGTCACCGTCCGTTCGGTGAGGGGCTGCAACGGCGCGGCCAGCAGCTTTGCGCTCTGTTCTTCCGGGCTGAACGCCAGCAGCACCTTGCCCGTCGCCGTGGCGTGCACCGGCAGCCGACTGCCGACATCTTGTGTCATGCCCATTGGGTTGCCGCCAGCGACCTCGTCGAGCACGAGCACGTGATTGTCCATCAGCACTTCCAGCGTCGCCGCCTCGCCGGACTGCTCGGCCAGGGTGAGCAGCGTCGGCCTGCTCACCGTGCGCAGCGGGTGCGAGCGCATTGCCACGCCGCCCAGCGCAATCAGCTCCACGCCCAGTCGATACGCGCCCGAGAGCGGGTTGCGCATCACCAGATGTTCGGCCTCCAGCGCAGAGAGCAGGCGAAAGGCCGTCGTCTTGTTCAAGCCGGTCGCCCGCGCTAGGTCGTTCAGAGTCCACTCCGGTTGTGCATCGCTGAACGCCTTGAGCAGCGCAATGGCGCGCGCTACGGCCTGTGTGCCAGGATAGAATTCGGTTGCGTGCAGCTCTGCCTCTTTTACAGGAAACATCACTTGCGTATCCACAGACGATAAACCGCATGAATTTCACATTGTGAAATTATAATACACTATACAGAAAGTTTTGTCAATCAACAAAATGATAAATCAAATTTTACCGGTGTCTGGTGGAGGATCTTGCTCGAATCGGCGACTTTCTGCGTCGATCCGCCCGTTGATTTGTCGAGGCGCAGACCCTCATGACATACTGCAGCCATACGCACCACGGAACACGCAACACCCGCAGCGTCCTTTTCAAGTTCAGTTGGGAAGGCGCCGCAAAACGAGTAGGAGAGAGCCATGGCTTACACCTTGCAGATCGGCGCAATTCGCTGTCATATTTTGAGCGACGGGCTGCATTACGTCGA
>CALFWA010000075.1 GCA_937928035.1 uncultured Caldilinea sp.
ACGTCCGGATTCGAGGAGAGACAGTTCTCCGTCACCGTCAAGCCGCCGTCCCGGTTGAAGTTGCCCGTCTGCTGGCACACCACCTCGATGTTCCCCACCGGGTCGATGATGTTGTGCAACCCCTTCGAACGGTCAATCGCAGGCGACGCCCCAGGCGTCCCCAACAACTCGAAGATCTTCGCACCCTCCGGGAACAGACTCACCAGCGCCTTGCCCTGCTCCTCGCCGCCCAGCACATTGTCCGCTCCTACGTGCGCCAGTAACCCCGTCACCCCCTCGGCGCGACGGTCGATCGTCACCACCGGAATCCCAGCGTCGATCACCTGCTGGATCACCGGCGCAACACCCTCGCTCGTGCGCGGACTCACGATCAGCCCGTCGTATCCCTTGGCGATCACACCCTCCAGGTCCGCCACCTGTTTCGTCGTGCTGTCCTGCCCGTCCAGCGTGATGATCTCGATGTTCCCAATGCGCGCCGCCTCATCACGCACCTGCTTCTCCATGTGCACAAAAAACGGAAAACTCATCGCAGGCACCGAAAAGGCGATCCGGTAGACCTTTGCCTCAGGCGCTTCTGGCGCGGGTGCTGGCGCTGAGGGCGCCGCCGGCGCGCATGCAGCCAGAACCATCGCCAGCATCAGCCCCAAGCTAAAAAGTAGGTTGACATTTCTCCTGACAGATCGGTTGCGCATAGCTCTTCTCCTTAATGAATGGACAGAAATGAATGGACAGACGATTGGATTGACGAATGACCACCAACGAACGCATTACAACCGAATTACAACGTGAAAGCATCTCGATGGGGGGTGGTGGGATCTCGTATTCATTCACAAACGCCCACCCCCCAGCGTGCTGTCATCACTGCCTGCGCTTCACAAGCTGATCCAGGTACACGGCGAAGACGATGATCAGGCCGACCACGATCTGCTGCCAGTAAGGCGAAACGTTCATCAACGTCAGGCCGTTGCTGAGCACGCCGATCAGCAGGATGCCGATCACGGTGCCGAAGATGCCTCCTTCGCCGCCGAAGAGGCTGGTGCCGCCGATTACGACGCCGGCGATCACGGTCAACTCATAGCCGACACCCGCCACCTGTTCGGCGGAGTTGAGGCGCGACGAGAGCAGAAAGCCGGACAAACCGGCGAAAAAGCCGGTGATGACGTAGACGCTGAGCGTAATGGCGCTGACGTTCAGGCCGGAGAGCCGCGCCGCCTCCGGGTTGCCGCCGACGGCGTAGACGTGTCGGCCATAGCGCGTATAGCGCAGCACAATAAAAGCGAGCGCAGCGAAGCTGAGAAAGATGATCACCGGCACCGGCACCGGCCCGATCATGCCCTGTCCCCAGAATTTGTACTCGTCGGTGAAGGTGCTGATCGGCTGTCCGCCGGAGAAAAGCAACGCTGCGCCGCGAAAGGCTGTCAATCCGCCCAGCGTCACAATAAAGGGCGGCACCTTGAGCTGTGTGATCGCCAGACCCTGCAAAAGACCGCCGAGCAATCCGACGCCGACCGCTGCGCCGATGGCAGCCCACAGCCCATACCCTTCCGCCTGACCGGCGGTGCCGGCGGTCAACAACCCCGTGCCACCCTTGTACACCGCCGCCGCCACCAAGCCGGACAACGCCAGCAACGACCCTACCGACAGGTCGATGCCGCGCGTCAGGATGACAAAGGTCATCCCCACGGCGAGCAGACCGTAGATGGAGACCTGGCGCAACACGTTGAAGAGATTGCGCGTGGAAACAAAGGCCGGTTCGATGACGGCAAAGATCACACAGATGACAATCAGCACGCCGAGGGCGCCGAGCTGACTGACGTATGCACTCCAATCGATTTTGCGGGCAGGCGGCGCAGCTTTGGCCGCAGCTTGACTCGTCACAGCGTCTTGACTCCTTCCGGCTGATTCAAAGAGACAACCTGTTCGCGCAAGGTGCAATAGTGCATTAGCGTTTCGAGATCCGCCTCCTCCCTGGACAATTCAGCCGTGACGCGGCCTTCGGCCAGGCAGATGATACGGTCGCACATGGCGAGCAATTCAGGAAACTCCGACGAGATCATGATGATGCTGATGCCGTTGACCGCCAGTTGATGCATCAGCTCATAGATTTCCGATTTGGCGCCGACGTCGATGCCGCGCGTCGGTTCGTCCATGATCAGAATTTTGGGGTTCAGCATCAGCCACTTGGCGATGACCACCTTCTGTTGATTGCCGCCGCTCAGGTTGACGACGCGCTGCTCCATGCTCGGCGTGCGGATGTCGAAACGACGAATGTACTCCTCCACCAACCGGCGCTCCTCGTCGAGCCGCACGAAGCTGGCGCGGGTCAGCGCGCCGAGGTTCGTCAACGTCATGTTGACGCGCACAGCCAGGCTCAAAATCAGCCCCTGCGCCTTGCGGTCCTCCGGAACCAACCCGATGCCAAGCCGGATGGCGTCGACCGGCGAGCGGATGTCCACCTCCCTGCCCTCCACAAAGATTTGACCCCCGGAGCGGCGGTCGGCGCCGAAGATGGCTCGCACCAGCTCGGTGCGGCCTGCGCCGACCAGGCCGGCCAACCCCAAAATCTCGCCGCGGCGCAGGGTGAAGCTGACGTTGTCGAGCACGACGGCGGCGGGATTGATGGCGTTCCCGCGACGTGAGAGGTTGCGCACCTCCAGCACAACATCTTCGCCGCGATGCACGGCATGATCGTCGAGATGTTGATCCCGGTGAAAGAATTGATCCAGCGAACGACCGACCATCATCCGGATCAGGTCCTCGCGGGTGGCGTCTTTGACCCACACGTCGCCGGCGTTTTTTCCATCGCGCAACACCGTGACGCGGTCGCAGATGCGCAGCACCTCCTCGAGCCGATGGGAGATGAAGATGATGGCGACGCCGCTGCGCTTCAGCTCGCCGATCATCTCGAAGAGCGTCTCCACCTCGGCCTCACTCAACGCCGAGGTCGGCTCATCCATGATTAGAACGCGCACGTCGCGCGAGATGGCTTTGGCGATCTCCACCATCTGTTGTTCGGCGACCGAGAGCGACCGCACCAGCGCCGTAGGACGCAGGTTCATGTGCATGCGGTCGAGAATGGCGCGCGTCTGTCGTTCCATCTCGCTGCGGTTGACGAAGATAGGCGGCCCAGGCTCTCGACCCATGAAGATATTCTCCATGACCGAGAGGTTAGGCATCAGGTTGAGTTCCTGATAGATGATCGAGATGCCGAGCTCTTGGGCATGATGAGGGTTGTGAATGCGCAACGGCTGGCCGTTGTAGTAGATTTCGCCGCTGTCGATGGTGTAGACGCCGGAGAGAATCTTCATCAGCGTCGACTTGCCGGCGCCATTTTGACCGATCAGCCCAAGCACTTCGCCCGCATCAATGTGTAAGCTAACGTTGTCCAACGCCTGAACGCCGGGGAAGGACTTGCTGACATTTTTCATCCACAGCAGAGCACTCTCTCTGTCCATGCGCCCTGGGTTCTCCGTCTGACATGGCACCGCCTCCCCTTGTGAGGAGGTCGTGCTTCTGGAGTGTCATCTATAGTCGGGAAAACGATTACACCGGATGTTGCTATACCACCATTGTAGCACAGGAGAGCGATGCGTCAAACCTATTTGCAAAAATGACGGAAGACTTTCTAGACCATTTCTATTTGAAGTTCTACTTGAAGGAAATGTCCTATGGGTAGTTCATCCCCGGTCAAGAAGGAGAGAATGTAGCGCCGGATTCGCAACATAGATGCTTGTGTGTTGGCTGCACATGATGTATCATGTGCATGCACTCAACGTAGGGATGTCTGGAGCGCATTCTGTTGATTGACGTCCCGGCCATCCGACAAAATTTTTCCGAACTCGATAACAGCGAAGAGGAGATAGCTTATGCAGGCGAAACGCAAGTTCTTGCCGATTCTCCTGGGGATGGTGGCGTTGGTGGTCGTGGCTGCATGCAACGGCGCTGGCGCTGGCGGACAAGGGCGCACCTGGTTCAATTTACCCTCGTTGTCCGTGAACGTCGACGCCAGCGGCTCCGCCAGCGTCTACGGCATTGGCATCGGCCAGGTGCTGACACCCGACCAGGTGAGATTGCTTCAGTCGTTAGGCCAAAGAGTGGAGCTGCGCGTGGGGCATAACGGCATCCACGTCTACATCAACGGCGAAGATCAGGCGTATCTGGCCTGGGACGATGAGAGCGCCGCCAATCTCGCCGAACTGTTGAAGGGCATTCCCGGCGCCGACGCCGCCGCACAGGCGATTCCGTGGCTGCGTCGCATTGGCCTGGGCGCGGCCGTGAATGTGCCGCCTGCGCAAGGACAGCCGCTCAACATTCCGCGCTGGCGCGGCGAAACCTCGATCACGCCGCCGGCCCAACCTCCTCAACGAGGAGAGCCGTTGGTGCTTGGCGTCTCGTTCGATGAACGGGGCAGCGGCGCCGTCGGCGGCATCCCTGGCGAAGCGTTGGCCGCATTGCTAGGCTCCAATCCGCTGCAGCTTGATCCCGGCACGATTGCACAATTGCGTAGCCTGGGCCTCAATCACATCGCCGTCGAAACCACGCCCACCGGTCTGATCATCACCGCCGACGGCAAACGCCTGCCCGGCATCGCCTACGACGCCACATATTTACAGCGATTGCGCAAGGTGCTGCCTGCCGTGTTAGGAGGGCAAGCGAACCTTGAAGAGACGCTAGGTGGTGTCCTGGAGCAATTGCCCAATCTCAACCTGGCCCTCAACGTTGATCTGACCGGCGCCCCGACGGAGCTGAAACTGCCTGACCTGCCGCTGAAAGTCGGCGAGGACGGCAGCCTAGAAGTGTTTGGCCTTTCGTTGCCCGGACTGACGCTGCCTGCCGACGCTTTGCAACCGCTGCGCGATCTCAGCATCGAGCAGCTTGCGCTCAGCCTCTCCACGGAAGATATGATCATCGCCATCGACGGTCAGACCCTGCCCCATATTCGCTTCGGTCCTAACGGCTTCAATACGCTGCTCGGCCTCGTCGGCGGACAGACCGGCCTGCCCAAACCGCTGCTGGACGCAGTGGTCGATGCCGTGCTCAAGGACGGGGTTAAGGTTCGCATTGCGCTTGCTGGCGA
>CALFWA010000076.1 GCA_937928035.1 uncultured Caldilinea sp.
CTTCCTATCCGCTGGCGATTGATAATTCTTCAGTATAGCGCTGAGCAGGCAATCGACCTATCTACAATTCAGTCTCTCGGCGACTCGGTGCGGCTTCGGTCGATCCCCTGCTCCCTTTTCACGATACCAGCCGCGGCTCTCAGCCGCACGTCCTCGACAGGCCCGATGATTTGGCTAACCGAGGAAGCGCTGCGGTTTCTCCTTTAGCGCAGCTCGCGCCCGCTCGGCCAGCGGCGTTTCGAGGAGGCGGCGGATGCTCTCGGCGTCGGGCCGAGGGTTGTAGAAGACCCGAAACATCTCTGCCACGGTGACGGCGACGCCCGAGTAGGGTTCCAGCGTCACGACGTCGCCAACGCGCACCGCGCCGGTTTGCAAGACGCGACAATAGGCGCCGGGACGTTCTGCTGCGCGAAAACGTTTGACGAAGCCCGGGTCTCCCATGCGCGCGGCCAGCGTTGCACAGGGCAGGCGCGCCGCAGTCACCTGAAGCCTCGCCTCCCTCACCTGCAAAATATCGCCGATGTGGAGAGACGCGCTCTCCAGCCCGCTGATGGTCAGATTTTCGCCGAAGGTTCCCGGCGCCAGCTCATAGCCTAATTGCATGGACCACCATGCGTAGTCCGGTTCGCCATAGAGGTAGATCGCCTGATCGGGGCCACCGTGATGTTCCTGGTCGATCACCACATCGCCGACCAAGCCGAGCGGCGTGATTTCCACCGGCGTTGAGACGGGCGTTTTGAAGATGCCAGTCTCTTCTGAAAATCCAGCGGCGCATAACAGCCGTCTCTGTCCGATGTTGACGCTGATCAGGCGCATGATCTTGCTCTCCTTTCGTTGTGATGGCGTTGTTATCTATATCATAGCGGAAAATGGGGCAAGACGCTGCATCGAAACAAGAGCAAGCACGCCACGGAGACGCAATTGCGATGGACAATTCGCCGATAGCCCGCTTTCTTCGGTATAATCACCACCACGCTGGCGTGCACCGGCGAAAGAACAAGGGGGACACACCTGTGACCGATTCGTTGATCGAGATTGTCGAGAGCATTCGCCAGGAACTGACGACGCTTAACGACCTGCGCGATGCCACCCTGGCGCGCAGCCGCGCCTTGACGCGTTCGTGCGCGCTCAGCATCCGCGCCATCCATCGCCATGAATGGGCGGAGGCGGATGCGCTGCTGGAGCAGGCGCGCGCAGAAGCGGAGGCGATGGTGGAGGCCATCGCTTCACATCCGATGCTCTACTACACGGGCTACACCCAGGATGCGCTCAAAGAGTTGGTCGAGGCGTATCTGGTCAACGCCGTCGCGCGCAGGCTGCCGTTCCCGACGCCGGGCGATCTTTATGTCACCGGCGCCACCTATCTGCGCGGCATGAGCGAGGCCGCCACCGAAATGCGACGTTTCGTGCTCGACCTGGTGCGTCGCGGTCAGGTGGACGAGGCGGAGCGCTTTCTGGAGTTCATGGATGAGGTGTACAGCCATCTGGTGACCGTCGACTTTCCCGACGCCGTCACCGATGGGCTGCGGCGTCACACCGATGTGTTGCGCAGCGTCGTCGAGCGCACGCGCGGTGACCTGACAATGGCCATCCGGCAGGAGCAGATGCGCAGCGCACTGCTCAGCTTTGAGCAGAATCTGGCGCGCTATACGGGCGTCGATATTTCTATCGCCGAAGCGGGCCTGCCTCAGGCGTCCTTTGAGGAGGAGGAGCGCGGATGACAGAGAAGAGCCGTTCGCTTGTGCGGGCGAGCGAAATTGGCCTCTGGGCCTATTGTCATCGAGCGTGGTGGTTGGCTCATGTGCAGGGCGCCGCCCACCAAAATCCCCAATGGCTGGAGCGTGGGGCTAAACAGCATATCCTTCACGGCGAACGGATGCTGTGGGCGCAACGAGCGCAGCGCATCGGCCTCTGGCTTTTCGCCGTGGCGCTTGTCCTGCTGATCGTCGCAACGCTTTTCCATCTCCTCTTTTGACCTTCCACTTATGACAAGCCTGCTTGATTCCAAACGAACGCAGCTTTCGACATCGCCGTCGGCGAGCCGCGTGGAACGCAGCGCGCTGGTGCAGAGCGCTCTGGAACGGTTGATTGCTGCGGCGAAAAATCGGCAGGACGCCCCCCTTCAAATCGAAGAACGCGCGGTCTACCAACCTGATTCGTGGTTGCTGCAAAAATGCTGGGAAGCGTTGGCCGATGCCGGGGCCGGAACGGAAGCCTTGACCGTGGCGCACATGGCGGCGTCGCGTCAGCCGCTGGCGCCGGTGCAGGCGCTCTATCGCCTCTCCCGGCAGATCGACCGCAAGCTGGGGCTGGCCAACTTGATCCGACAGGAGCTGGAGAGCCTGCATCCTCAGTTGATGGCGACCGAGGCGCACAGAGAACTCTCAGAGCGTGACAGTGCCCCGGTTCGCGAGCAGCTTTTGTATGCGGCGGCGACGGCGGCCGCCATCGGTGAGACGCAGCGAGCTTTCACGTTGCTGGAGCGGCTCGATCAGTTCGTCGAACCATGGGAGCGCCCCATCGTCATGCCGGAGCAGCGTCAGGTGCTGAGCGAAACGATCGTGAAGCTGCCTCCCCATCCGCTCACCGTTGCGCTCATCACGCATGCGCTGCGCCGCTACGGCGACGCTGGCGCCCAGTTTGTGCTGGCCGTGACAAGCATGGCCGGCGAACATCTGCGCGCAAGCCCCGCCGCTTCTCGTCCTGCGCGATTATTGAAGCATGGCGTGAATGCATTCCGCCACACCGCTCTAACCAGTCTGCATGCACGGCGGCTGACCACGATTGCGTTGGCGCAGGCGGGCGCTAGCAACGAGGTGCTGAATCAATTGACGGCGATTGCGAATATCCAGGCTGCGCGGCGTGAAAGCGGCCTTTCTCTGCGTAAAGCCGACCAAAACGTCCTGCGCCAGGTCAAGCGCCCCACCGCCGACGCAGACGTCGATTTCCTGGTGTACACTATTCAAGAGGCGGTACGAGCCATGCCGGTGCGCACGATGCCGCGCGAGCACCGCATCGAGCTGGCGAATCGACTGGTGTTGCTCGGCGCTAAGAGCGACGGTTGGACGGCGGCGGGCGCCGCCGCCACCCTGGTCGAGCTCGGCGCCATCAAGTACGCAGTGGAAGTCGTCGAGTCGATCCCGGCCAGCGATCCCACCAAGGCGGAGGGCTACATCGGCCTGGTGCGCGGCCTGCTGACCGTCGATGAGCCGGCGCTGGCCCAAGAGCAAATCGCCAAAGGGCTGGCGTGGGTGCGCTCCTATCCCGGGCGCAATCCGGCGCGAGCGCTGATTTGGGGGCTGGCCGAGCTTTTCCTGGAACGGCGCGAGCCTGCGCAGGCGCTGGCAGTGCTCGATGCTTGGGAAGAGCCGGGCGGCCTCTGGCGAGCATTGCGCAATCGCCTGAGCCGCAAATGGAGCGACGACGATCTGCGCAACCAGGGGCTGCGTCTGCGCGCGCTTCTGCAGCAGGATGCGCTGTCGCCCAAAGCCGTGCAGCAACAGATCAACGCGTTGCTGACCTGGGCGCCCCGTCTGCTGGATGGGGAAGCTCTCTTCAACTTCCTGACGGAGAATCTGCTGACGCCTTTGTTTGCCGCCGGCCGCGTCGAGCAGGCGTTGAGCGTGCTGCCGCTTTATCAGCGAGCGATGGGAGGAGGCAGCGGCGAGAAGCACGCCTCGCGTCTGGCCCACCTTTCTCGCCTGTTGGCGTCGGAGCTGGCGACGCTCCGACAGACGCCAAGGGCCGGCGAGATTGACGGCGGCGACCCTTCCGCCGTTCGTTCTGCGCTGGAAGCTTTTCTGCTCGGGGTGTGGCAGGCGGACAGTCAGCGCAGCCTCTGGCACACCGTGCATGGCGTCGAAGGGACGCTGCCTTTGCTGATCGCACTGGATGGGCCGGAGGCGGTGGTGGCGCTGGCGAAAGGGATCGCCCAGTCCGGCAAACAATGGGGCGAAGCTTAGGCTTACAGATGCGCCAGTAGATCGGCGGCGGCTGAGTAAGGATCGCTCTCGCGTCGACGGATGCGCTCCACCAGTTCATCAAGGTTGCCGGGGTGGATGCGAGACGCAATGCGTCGATTTAGCTCGGCGCGCAGGATGTTTTCCAGCGTATGGGCGATGCGCAGTTGTTCGCGCAGCGCCATCTCCCCCGATTCAAGCAGCCAGCAGCGGTGGGCGTCAATACGTTGCCGCAGCGCTTCGACGCCGGTTCCCTCGGTCGCCACAGTCTTCATGACGATTACTTTCCACCCCGCCTCTTCATCGCCTTCGAGCGGAGACTCCACGCGCAGCAATTGCCCGTGATGGCGCACATAGCGGGCGCCGTCGCCCTCGATCTCGAGCATCATTTCCAGGGCGCGAATCGTGCGGTCTGCGCCGGGTCGATCGGCCTTGTTGACGACCAGGATGTCGGCGATTTCCAGAATGCCGGCTTTGATCGCCTGCACCTCATCGCCTAGCCCTGGCGCTTCGACGACGAGCGTGGTATGGGCGGTGCTGGCGATCTCCACCTCCGCCTGACCAACGCCGACGGTTTCCACAAGGATGCGCTCAAAGCCGGCGGCGTCGAGCACTGTGACGACATCGCCGGTGGTTTTGCTCAGACCGCCGAGGCTGCCCCGCGTCGCCATGCTGCGGACAAAGACGCCGGCGTCGCCCGCCAGCGAGCGCATGCGCACGCGATCGCCGAGCAGCGCTCCTCCGGTGAAAGGGCTGGTGGGGTCGATAGCCACGACGCCGACGGTCAGGCCGGCGTTGCGGTAGCTCTGCGCCAATGCGGTGACGAGCGTCGACTTCCCTGTGCCCGGCGCGCCGGTGACGCCGATAATGTGGGCGCGGCCGGAGTGCGGATAGAGCGCCGCCAGCAGCTCACTTGCGTCCTCCTCCTGATTTTCGACGCGCGAAATAGCGCGCGCTAGATGTAGACGGTGACCGCTGAGCACGCCCTCCGCCAACGCAGCAATAGAGGGACGCCGAGTTGTATGGACTGCACTCATTCAGGCCGGAACCTTGACGTTGTTGCGAATGAAATTGACGTACTCTTGGCTGGGGGTGCCCGGACCGAAAACGGCGGCGACGCCGGCGGCTTTGAGTTTCTCGACGTCTTCCTCGGGGATGATGCCGCCGACGATGACCAACACATTGTCCTGCCCCTGGGCGCGCAAGAGTTCGACCACTTTGGGGCACAGGGTCATGTGCGCTCCGCTCAGGATGCTCAATCCAACCACGTCGACGTCTTCCTGCAATGCTGCTTCGGCGATCATCTGCGGCGTCTGCCGGATGCCGGTGTAGATCACCTCGAAGCCTGCATCGCGCAACATGCGCGCCACCACCTTGGCGCCGCGATCGTGGCCGTCAAGGCCGGGCTTGGCCACCAATACACGAATCTTGCGTTCGCTCATTCTCCGGCTCCTTCAACAGCAAACGGGTTCATCTTTTGATCCGCGACCATTGCGTGGAAACATTGCCCAAAGTGTAACACGTCTTCCATTGGATGACCACATCCATGCGCACGGCGATGCGCCTGGCGCGTTGAACAGGATAGAAAAAGGATGAATGGCGGGATGGCGGCGGGCGCTTCGCCAGAAGACGTTTCTTCTGGTACAATTTTCTTTTGTATTATCGACAATCAGGAAGGGATCGGCTTGTGATTGAGCTGTTTTATGCTTCAAGCGTCATCTCGCGCCGCCAGGGAATTCCCAGACAGCGCCTGACGTTTGTCCTGTTGGTGGAAAATCACGCCTACGCCAAGCAGGTTACCGTGCGCTGGCGAGGGGAGGATGGCGAGTGGCAGGATATCCCGGCTCATTATGTGGCGCCCACCGGCGAGGGGCGGGAGGTCTGGCGCGCCGACGTCGAGGTTGCGCTGACGGAGAAACGCTCGCTGCCGGGCAACGTCCAGTTCGTGCTGTACGTCAGTCAGCAGGGGCGCGAGCACTGGGAAAACAACAGAGGGCGCACCTACGCGCTGGAGGCCGACTGCGGCGTTCTGCTCGGCGAGCGCCATCCTGTGGCGCATCTCGATTTCTCTCCGCATATGCGTCCAGAGCAGCAGACGCTTCCTGTGGCGGTGGCGGTGCGAGGCCGCGCCGCCGAGGTGACCATCGAGTGGAGCACAGACGGCTGGAAGAGCAAACGACGTACAAAGTGCACCTTCTCCAGGCGCCACTGGGATCGAGAGGAGCTGAGCAACGCGCGCAATCCCAACCAATACGGCGTCGGCGTTTGGACGGCGCGGCTGCGCGCACGCGATGCGTTTCGCATTGAGTATGCGATCCGCGCCGTCATCGACGGCGAAGAGCAGTGGGACAATAACCTGGGCGTCAACTACGTCGCCAAACGCGACTCCCTCAAGGTGATGATTCTCAACCTGCATTGCTATCAAGAAGAGAATCAGATGGCTAAGCTGGCGACGGTTGCACAGGCGATCCGACAGTTGAAGATCGACGTCGTCTGTTTGCAAGAGGTGGCCGAACACTGGAACGATGGCGCCGGCGACTGGGCTTCTAACACGGCGCGCATCATCCATGCGCAGCTTCCCCAGCCGTATTACATGGCAGTCGATTGGTCTCACCGGGGGTTTGAGCGCTATCGCGAGGGCGTCGCCATTTTAAGCCGCTATCCTTTTATGCGCACCGAGGCGCGCTACGTCTCTGAATCGCAGGATGTCTACGATATTCACAGTCGCAAAGTGTTGATGGGGCAAATTCATGCGCCCGGCTTCGGCTTGCTCAACATTTTCTCCGTGCATCTGAGCTGGTGGGAGCAGGGCTTTCGCGCTCAGTTCGACGCCCTTTGCGAGTGGGCCGAGCAACGGCACACTCGCCACATCGCCGCCACGCTGCTGTGCGGCGATTTCAACGTGGGCGTCGGGTCTCCTGGCTACGCATACATCGTCGAGCAGAGCGATTTTGAGGATCAGTTTCTAAAGCTCGCCGATCGAAGCGCCTTCGACGCCATCTTTCGGCATCCGCAAGACAGCGGGGCGCAGCGTATAGAGGAGGACAAACGCATCGACTTCATATTGATGAAGCGCGACAGCAAATTGCGCCCTGTTGCAGCGCAACGCTTGTTTACAGGCAATGTTTACGGGCGCGTCTCGGATCACGAGGGGTTTCTGGTGGAGTTTGAGCCGGTTTGATGGAGATGTTCACCGGGTATGGAATACGCTGAAGAGTACGCCACGCCCATCGATGGGGAATTAGGCGTCCCGTTCGCAAAACGAAACGAGTTCAAGGAACTCTTTTATTTGCGCTGGGGAAAGATCCGTTTTGACGTGCGGTGGGGCTCAGAACTCAATATCAAGGTGCTGCTCAAGGTTTATCGCAGCGACGGCGTCGTCGAACATTTCATCGTCGACACCGATCCCTATCGAGAGACATGGAACTCGCATCGACGCGTGACGCGCGATTTTTTCATCCATCCTTTTCCCGCCACGTATGGGCGGGTGACCTGCGTTAAATTCTCCTACATCGTCCACCTGCACGAGCGCTCTATCCCTTCAAAGTTGGAGTATATTTTTTTCGATGGCCCGGACTTCGACAATGACCAGCATCAGCGCCGACGCATCACCGATCTGTACGCCACCCCGAACCGATGGCGTACGTACGAGCTGGATGCGACAACGTTGCAACGCAACGTCAACTGGATCAACCAGAATTTCGATGCGCTCAATATCGTGCCGAAGTTCACCAAAGGGCTGCCCCATCATCCCTATCATCCGAAGCGCTACATCCATGACCAGATTGACGCCGCCATCGCCCGCAAACGGAATGCGCCGGATCGTCAGGAGACCATCAAAGTGTGCGTGGATTGCATCGATGACGCCGATTTCGTCAACCATCTGCTCTACGCCATGTCGCAGGGAGTGCAGGTGCAGGCGCAGGTGGACTGGCGCAAGATGACGTTGACGAACTCCGTCAACTATCTGCGCCTGAAACGCTCGGGTATGGAGCTGTTGGGCGTCTTCTGCACGCCGAAGCACCCCTTGATCGAGGTGGCGCCTGACATGCACAACAAATTCATCCTCTTCGGGCAGGAAGACGCCATTTTAGGCTCGTTCAACATCACCTTCGATCGCTGGGGCGCCAACTGGGAGTCGGGCATGACCTTTCGCTGCGCAGCGCTGGGGACCTTGTTCGACAACATTTTTCAGAGCATCCGCGGGGGCGTCATTCAAAAATATCAGATCGATCCGCTCAGCCGTTTTAACCTCTTATACACCTTTGGCAGACAGACGCTGCCCAACGGCAAATATTACCGCCCGCATCACGCCATCCTCTCTGAAATCAACCGGGCGCAGCGCTCGATTCGAATCTGCCTGTTTCTGTTAGGGGAGATGGTGGGCGAACATCATGACAGCGTCGTCGATGCACTGATCCAGGCCAAGCAGCGCGGGGTGGATGTCCAACTGCTGCTCAACGGCCATCTGGCGCGCCAGGGAGACCCCAGTGCGGAGATTTCCATGCAGGAGGAGCTGCGTCGCCCCCTGCTGCCAGCGGTGTATCGGCTCAAAAAGGCCGGGGTGCCTGTGCTGCTGGCCTATGGACGTTACGATCAGCCAGTTCCCTACTGCCCGATCCACTCCAAGTATTGTGTTGTGGACGAGCGGATCGTGCTGGAAGGCAGCTTCAACTGGTACAACACGTCGGTCTTTTCGCACGATCTCTACGTGGTGGTGGCCGATGCAACCATTGCGCGGCTCTATCTCAACGAATATGAACAGACGCTGCGCGATTTCCGAATCTTTGAGTGATTTCAGGATGGCGAGAAACTAGAGGAGCAGAGAGACGACAAATGCATTTTCCGATGACGCAACGACAGGAGCGATTCTTGGCAATCGCAGAAAAGCTTGCAAATAATTTTGCTATGCGCGCGGCCGAACAGGACCGTGCCGGAGCGTTCCCCTATGAGAATTTCGCCGAGATACGCGCCGCCGGCTTGCCAGCGCTGCCCGTGCCGATCGAATACGGCGGGTGGGGAGCCGATCTGTTGGAGACGATCCTCGTGACGGAGCAACTGGCGAAAGGCGACGGCAGCACAGCGTTGAGCTTTGTCATGCATCTACAGACTATCGGCTCCGCTGCAGAGAAGAGGGACTGGCCGCCTGAGCTCTTCGCCAGCCTTTGCGAGGCGGCGGTTGAACGCGGCGCGCTGGTCAATGCGCTGGCGACCGAGCCGAATCTGGGCAGCCCCAGCCGCGGCGGACGCCCTCAGACCACCGCCCGGCCTCGCTACGCTCCCGACGGAAGGGTTGTGGGATGGGTGATCGACGGCTGCAAGAGCTTCGCCAGCATGTTTCCCGTGCTCGATTACGCCGTCGTTTCTGCTGCGCTCGAAGATGGCAGCGGTGAAGTTGGCCGTTTTCTCGTCGCCGTCGATACGCGCTTCCAGGTTGACGAGCCCTGGGACGCCCTCGGCATGCGCACGACTGGCAGCCACACGGTGACGCTGCGTGACGTCGAGGCGTCTCCTCACGCCTTGATCGGACGCTCCGCGCCCGGGGCGACGAAAGGCGGCGGCAACGCTTGGTTCACCCTCGGCGTCAGCGCTGTCTACCTGGGCGTTGCGGCAGCTGCGCTAGACGTCGCCGCGCAGTACGCGCTTGAACGCACTCCCACCGCGCTTGGCCGGCCCATCGCCACGCTGGAGAGCGTGCAACGCCGTTTAGGGCAGGCGACGCTGCTGTTGCACACAGCGCGCACACAGATCTACTACACCGCTGAACAATGGTCGCGCTATCCTGATTGTCGCAGCGACTTGGCGTCCTCCCTTGCGATTGCGAAGGTGACGGCGACCAACCATGCCGTCGAGGCGGTTGACCACTGCCTGCGCGCCGTCGGTGGCGTCGGGCTGACGCGGGCGCTGCCGTTGGAGCGCTATTACCGCGATGTGCGCGCCGGCCTGAGCCATCCTCCCGGTGACGATGAGACGCTGATGGTTCTGGCGCAGGAAACCTTGCAACGCCTCCGCAAGCAGCCTCTCGCCCTCTGATGCGACAAATAGCCGTTGACGCAAAGCCGTCGAAACCGCAAAAATTGCGACATCACCCGTCTTCACCGTGGGGAAGGGCGCAATGTCGGTTTCATCTCGGTCTACGGATGCTTTCTCAGCCGGCGCAGAACGGTTTTCCCAGCCTGCACAGCCGCAAGCAACCTCTCCGTCGCGCGCCGTATTTTTGCCCTATCTTCTGGGGCTGCTGACCGCCTTTACACTTTCCGGCGTCGGCTTTCTGGCGCTGCGTCGCCCTGATCCCCCTCCGATTCAAATTATGCCGCCCCCCACCCCTGCGCCGACCGCCACGTTCACCCCGACGCCGACGCCGGGGCCGATCGTGGTCTACGTCAGCGGCGCAGTCAACGCTCCCGGCGTCTTTACGTTGCCTCCAGAGGCGCGCGTTGCAGAGGCCGTCGCCGCAGCAGGCGGGCTGCGCGAAGACGCAGACGCTGCCCGCATCAACTTGGCGGCTCGGCTCTTCGACGCCGCCCAGGTGTATGTGCTGGCGATAGGCGAGCAAGGCGCTGCGGGGGCGCCGGTTGGGCTCTCCGGCCTGCTGCCGACCCCGACGCCGGCGATGCGCTCGATGGGTGTTGAATCGGCTTCGCAGGGGTTGATCGATCTCAACACGGCGACGCGCGCCGAACTGGAGTCGCTCCCCGGCATCGGACCTAGCAAAGCCCAGGCCATTATCGACAACCGCCCCTATGCAACGATCGATGAGTTGGAGCGAGTGCCCGGCATCGGGCCGGCTACGGTCAACCGGCTGCGTCCACTGGTCGCCGTCCAAACGCAGCCCTGACCTTTTATTGAGGCTCTCCCTACTCAATTTTCTCCTGCGCGCCTCGAACATCCAATCAGAATTGCGCCAGAATCCCGACAACATACAATGTCAGCGCGACGCTACAACAATCAGCGCACACTGCTGATATTGCGCTGAGATTGCAGCCGCCGCCTTTTGTTTTCAACGCAGACACGGCTGCAGCCTTAGGACGCTGCGTCGGTGGTGCAGAACATCCATAAGCCAGAGGTCGAGAAAAGCTATGGCAGAGGAAGAAAAAAGAGGAATTGGCGAGCAGGCCCGTGAAGCGCTCATCGATGTTCGCAATGAACTGATCGTGCAAAGCGCAAATCTGTACCTCCTGGTGCGTAAGGTGCTGCTGTCGAGCCTTGGCGCCGTTGCTCTGACCATGGACGAGGCGAACGAGATTTTGACGAAGCTGGTCGAGCGCGGGGAAGTGGCGGAGGCGGACCTCCAGCGTATGATCGATGAGCTGCGCGCACGACGCGCCAGGCGCGAGGCGGAAACTGCGAGCGCCCCCAATGAACCGACGCGCAAAGCGGCGAGCAGCCTGGAGGAAAGCGTCGAGACCATTCTGACGCGCTTGAACGTACCCAACAAGAACGACATCGAAGAGTTGAGCCGCAAGATTAGCCAACTCAATGAAAAGGTGACGGCGCTGAGCCAGCATCGACAAAACGAGAGAAAATGAGGGCGAACGGCGCCGCTGCGTGTGGAGACAAAGATGGCGCCGTTCACTCCGATGGCTGCCAGGTGCGATTTGTTCGCGCTGCGCTCTTTGCAGGCCGGGGTGAACGGATAGCAAGGCTACGGCGAATGCGAGGAATGCGCACCACCAGCAAGAGGATCAACAGCGCCCCATAGATGGCAGGCTCCCAGCGTTCAGTGGCCTTCGCCTGCCAAAGGAAGTGCAAAACCGCCAACGCCCCCGCCACATAGACAAGACGATGCAACTGTTTCCAGCGTTTACCCAGTCGCCTCATCCATCCACGCGTCGAAGTGATGGCTAAGGGCAGCAACAACAGAAACGCCAGGCCGCCGGCGAGAATGTAGGGCTTGCTCAGCAGAGCATCCTGCACAATCAACTCTGGATTCAGGCCGTAATCCAATCCTACGAAATTCAAAAGATGCAGGGAAACGTAAAGAAAGGCGATGAGCCCCAGGGACTTGCGGGCGGTCAACGCCCTGTGAAACCCGAGAATCGTGCTCAAGGGCGTACAGGCAAGGCTCAAGAAGAGCATGATCATTGCAGCGCGACCGGTCACATTGTTGATCGTGTTGACCGGATCGACGCCGAGGTTGCCGATTGCAGCGCGCCAGAGGAGCCAGAAAAGCGGTGTCAGCGCGGCAAGCGTCACCGCCCACCAGAAACCCTCTCTGCGCAGAAACGCCGCAAGGGCGATGAAGGCGCTTTTCACCCTTTGTTGTGCACTCAACAGCATAAAAGATGGGCTTCAGTAACTCCGCCGTAGATCCATACCTTCGTAAAGATAGGCCACCTCCTCCGCATAGCCGTTGAACATCAACGTCGGTCGGCGCCCGAGCTCGCCGATGCGTCGCTCTGAAGCCTGCGACCAACGCGGATGATCGACGGTGGGATTGACGTTGGCGTAAAAGCCGTATTCGTGCGGCGCCGCCGTGCTCCACGTCGTGGCCGGCATCTCTTCGGTGAGCTCGATAGTGACGATGGATTTGATGCTTTTGAAGCCGTACTTCCACGGCACCACCAGGCGAATCGGCGCGCCTTGCTGATTGGTGAGCGGCTTGCCGTACATGCCGGTGGCGAGGATCGTCAGCGGATGCATGGCTTCATCGAGGCGCAACCCTTCCTGATAGGGCCACTCCAGGATGTTCATGCGTTGCCCACGCATCTCCTCCGGACGGTAGACCGTGACGAATTTAACAAATTTCGCTGCAGATTTAGGGTCGGCGTCTTTTAACAGCGATGCCAGCGGAAAGCCCACCCAAGGGATCACCATCGACCACGCCTCGACGCAGCGCAGGCGGTAGATGCGTTCTTCTTGGGTGTAGCGTTTGTAGATGTCGTCGATGTCGATCACGAACGGGTTGTTGACCAGGCCTGTCACCTCCACCTGCCAGGGATAAGGGTTAAATTTTGCAGCCTCGACAGCCACGGCCTCTTTGTTCGTGCTGAATTCATAGAAGTTGTTGTAATTGGTGATTTCCTCGAACTTATTCAGCGGATCGCCCAGTTCGTCCCGGTCGGCGCCGGCGGTTGGTTCGGCGTGGGCAAGGGCAGGCGGCAGATTTGATGCGCGCCGCACCGTAGTCGCCGGCGGTTTATCCTCCACAATGGTGGCGCCACGTCCGGTGAGAGGCGCCCCCGAGCAGGCGGCAAGCGCCAGCGATCCTACGGCTGCGCCGGCAGCCGCCATAAATTTGCGGCGGTTCAGATAGACGTGCTCTGGCGTGATTTCAGAAGGTGAAATTTTGACCATAAACCCCTCTCTTCCGTTCCACAGCGGGGCTGATCGCATCCACGCTGCATGAAACAGGAGAAAATGTGTGCGCTCTCAAGATGCTCACACAGGAATCAGTGCACGACGCACATACTGGATATAACAGGTTTGTCGGCGTAGGGCTGTATGATTGCTTTCATCTGCGCTTGCCCGCCTGCACATATGATACGGAAAAGATGTAACAGAGAAATGAAAGGGAGATTAAGCGTCTGTGAACCTATTTGTTCGTTGACCGCGCTTCCCATAGAAAAATCTTCACAGGAATCCTTCGGCGAAACGAGGTGGGCCCTCACCCCTTGGCCCCTCTCCCAAGGCTGGGGAGAAGGAGCGCCGAGGGCTTGGCTAACCGAGGCAGCGCCGCTGCGAGCAGCGCCTACGGAAGAACGATGGTTTTTCGTAGGGCGGCTCCAGCCGCACGTCCTCGATGCGCCGCAGGTGTAGGCCCTCACCCCCTGCCCCCTCTCCCAAGGCTGGGAGAAGGGGAGAAGGGAGCGCTGTAAGTTCTCAGGGCCGATCAGAGGCCGTAGAGGATGTGGTGATCAACGGGAGCGGCGGAATGTTGTGGAGCAACGATTGCGATCAGAAAAAAACACAGGAAAGCGGCGTCAGCTTCGGTTGTCTTTCATCGGCAGCCATACGCCAAACTCCGCCCCGCGGTCGCTTCCAGGCGCAGGGCTGTCCACCCAGATGTGGCCGCCATGCGCTTCGACCAGCTTGCGAACGATCGCCAGCCCCAGACCCGCGCCGCCTGTGGTGCGACTGCGAGAAGGATCGCCTCGATAGAAACGGTCGAACACATGGGGCAGGTCTTCTGCGGAAATTCCCGCTCCATCGTCCGTCACCGTCAAAATGACATGCCCTTGACCGACGCAAAGGCGCACGACGATGGCGCCGTGATGGGGCGCATGGCGAAAAGCGTTGTCAAGGAGGTTGTGCAGAATTTGTTGGACGCGTGAGGCGTCCGCCTCAATCCACACCGGCTGTGACGGCGCCTCCACGCGCAACGAGATGTGACGCTCCTGGGCGCGCGGGTGAAGGGCGTTCACCAGTGCGCAGACCACTTCCACCAGATCGATGCGGCTTGGCTCGAGACGGAGCTGCCCAGCCTCTGCGGTGGCGAGGGTGCGCAGGTCGTCGACCAGGCGACTCAGCAGCAGCGTCTCGGCGTGTAGCGCCTCCAGGTTTTGCGCGTCGGCGGGGAAGACGCCGTCTAACATCGCCTCAATGGCGCCTTGCACGCCGGCGAGCGGCGTGCGCAGCTCGTGGGCGACGTCGGCCATGAGGTTGCGCCGGAGTGCCTCTTGCGCCTCCAGCGAAGCCGCCATCCGGTTGAAGACGCGGGTCAACTCCCCGATTTCGTCGTTGCTGCGCACCGGCGCGCGGGCGCTTAGGTCGCTGGCGGCGATGCGCTGCGCCGCGCGCGTCAACTGGCTGAGCGGCAGCGTAATCTGACGCATGAGCAAGGCGCCCAACCCCAGCGCCGTCGCAGCGGCAATCAGAGCGGCGACGAAGACAGTGCGCGTGATCATTTCGATGAGCACTTTTGGCTCGCCGCTGAGGGCGCCCATCAGCGCGCCTTCCACCACTAGCGTCCCCACCTCGGCGTTGTTGTAGAGGATCGGCCAGCGTTGCAGCGGCGGCTCGATAAGGAGCGGCCCTCCTGGCTCGCCTGCAGAGTCGGCGACGACCCGACCGTCGCGATCCAACACCTGGATGCGGTTGGAGGGCATGCCCATCATGACGCCAAACATGCCGATCATGGGGCCATCCGAAGCCCTGCGCACCAGTTGCTCTAACGCAGCGTCGAGTCCCTTCCAGCTTTGCCGATCGGCGTAGTAACGGCTGAGCGTCTCTTGCATGGCTGTAGGGCGCACCATCTGCGCACCCACCATGAAATGCTCGAACTGCGTGGCCGCGGCGCTGCTGCTCAGCCAGACAGTGGCCGTCATGCCGATGAAAATGATCAACGCAAAGGCGGCGGTCAGACGAAACCAAAGACGATTCAGCATCGCCGTTTAGCTCCTGACCAACTGATAGCCGACGCCGTGGACGGTCTCAATGAAACGATTGCGTCGACCCGAATCGCCCAGCTTGCGGCGCAGATTCTTGATATGCGCATCGATGGTGCGAGGAAAGGCATCCTCGCCGCCGACGCCCCCGGCCTGAAGCACATCGAGCAGCTCATTGCGGGTGAACGGCCGCCCGGGCTGGCGCATGAGCGCGTAGAGCAAATCGAATTCGGCGGCTGTAAGGTCAAGCGCTGCGCCTTCCGACGTCACAGTGCGATGCACGGGATCGAGGCGCAGTTCTCCGTGCACAAGCGTCTGCGCCCCGGCGGTTAGAGCCGCCTGGTCGAGCCGACGCAGGGCGGCCTCGACGCGTGCAGTCAACTCGCGCGGGCTGAACGGCTTGACAACATAATCGTCCGCGCCGATGCTCAAACCCTGCACTCGATCGGCTTCCTCTACGCGGGCGGTGAGCATGATGATGTAAACGGTGGCAAGCGCAGGATTGCGGCTGCGGCGCAGGCGTTGGGTGATCTCCCATCCACTGATCCCGGGCAGCATCAGATCGAGCACAATCAGGTTGGGTTTTTCATGAAAAGCGAGCGCAAGTCCTGTCTCGCCGTCCGACGCCGTCAGGACGCGATGGCCCGCCTGCTCTAGATATCCCTGCACCACGCGACGAATCTGCCGGTCGTCCTCGATGACCAGGATCACGGCGGGCGTGAGGCTTCTTTCTGTCATACGATTTCAAAGTTGCGCATCATGCCGCTGTCTTCGTGCTCCAGGTTATGGCAGTGCAACAGGTAGACGCCGCGATAGCCGTCGAAGCGCACGAGGATGCGCACGCGCTCGCCCGGCATGAGCAATATCGTATCCTTCCAACCGCTGTCCAGCAAACCTTCGTTGACCGTCTCCCAACCGCGCCGCTGTGCGTCATCGACGCTGCGGTCGAGCACCTGGAAATGCACGCCGTGCACGTGCACCGGGTGCGCCATGAAATCTTTCATGCTGGCCATCACACCGCCCATGGCGCTGGCGCTGCCGTGCTGCATGTGGGCGCCATGGTGCATGGCGTTAGGAGCAGCGACAGGCGCATCCATAACGTTGATCAGCTCCCACACTTCAGTTGCGCCAAAGCGCACCTTTTCATCGTCTGCAACGACGTCCATTTCAAAACGTCGCCCGTTGATGGTCCAATTCATCTGATCATCCATTGCAAAGATGAAAGTGCGCGGGTGATCGGCGTTGACGGCGTCGGCCAGGGAGAGACGCTCAAACGGAAGAAGTTGCTCCGGCAGAGCGAGAGGCGCGTTGACCGCTTCGGCGATGTGAAAGGCTGCGAGCTCAAACGCCGCGCCGTTGGGCAGCGGCTCTGGCGCCATCATCATCTGCATCGGCCCTACTTCCACGCCCTCAAAGGGCAGGCTGATCAATTTCACCTCTTCTCCCGCCTTGCGCTGGCTGAAATCGATCCACAGCTCCACGCGCTCGCCGGGCGAAAGCATGACGTAGGGATAAGTGAGCGGACGTTCGAGCAGGCCGCCGTCCCCGCCGATGACGATGAGCGGCGCGCCGTCGCTCCAGGCCAGCTTATAGATGCGCGCGTTGGAGCCGTTGAGGATGCGCAGGCGATAGGGACGGGTGGCGACGGAAAATGCAGCGTTGGGGCGGCCGTTGACCAGAACTTCTTCGCCAAGAAAACCCATCATCTGCTCCATCATGCCCGCCATCCCGGCGGCGATGTACACGAGTTGGTGGTTACGATCGAAGCGGCGATCCTGAAGGATGAGCGGCAGCTCCTGTGCGCCGGCGGGCAAGCCGAGCGCAGCCTCTTGTGCGTCTGTGACGATGAAAAGCCCCGCCAGGCCGCGATAAGCCTGTTCCGCCGTGCGCTCGTGAGGATGGGGATGGAACCAGTAGGTTCCCGGGCGATTGCGCACCTCGAATTCGTAGATGGCCTCCTGGCCGGGTTCGATCAACCGTGAAGGATGGCCATCCATCTCCGCCGGCACGATCAGCCCATGCCAGTGGACATTGGTCGGTTCGCTCAGGGTGTTGTGGACATGCACGCGCACGCGCTGTCCGCGCGTCGCCCGCACGATCGGCCCCAGGTAAGAGTCGGGCAGATTTGCAACGGCGTCCGGCGCGCCCTCCAGCACCTCGCCGACGTAGGTGAGCACGCGCGTGGGGCTTCCTGCAAAGATTGGCACCTCCGCCGCCTTGACGGTGAGGCGAAACGCCAGGTCCACACTCTTTGCCGCGGTGGAAGCAGCCGCCGTCTGTGGCGTTGTTGGCGTCGAAGGGGGGACGGCGGGCGACGGTGGAGTGGCGCAGGCGCTCAGGCCCAGCGCAGCTGCGCCCAAACCGCTGTAAAGCAAGAACTGGCGACGGGTCAGCATGCTGCAGCAATGCAGTGACACATTTTCGGACATATCGTTCTCCCTAGCCTCATCATAACAAACTTTCGCAGAGAGCTTCAGTGGCGCGGCGCCTTTCTGGGCGCCGTCTCGATCTTTATTTCTGCACAAAATTGTGAAGCAAATATGAAGATAGGCGCAATTTCATTGCTCTTCACATCTGCTTCACAAATGAAGTGTATGCTGAAAAGCAGGAGGTTTTGTTATGCCATGTCACGGAGGTTTTACGATGATGATGGGTCCCTGGGGATGGAGCGGCATGTGGTTTGGATGGCTGCTGATGGTTGGCTTCACCGTTGCGGTGATTTTGTTGATCGTCTGGCTTGTGCGGCTTTCCGCCACAGGTCGCAATGAAAACACGGGTGAAAATCGCGTTGCGCAGCGCAACGAGTCGGCGCTGGAAATCCTCCAAGCGCGCTATGCGCGAGGAGAGATTTCCAAAGAGGAATATCTCGAGATGCGCGCAACCCTGAGTCAATGATGCATTGGGCGAACAGTGATGTTATTTATCTTTCATTGGGGGCATCAATTGCACTAGCCATAAGATGTGATTCCGCAGGCGTTTCTCGTGATGTCTGACGCTCAGCGTTCCTGTCCTTACGACGAAATGGTGCAACAGCGGTTGGAATCGAGCGCGTTCGTTTTTCCTTGGCGGCAGATGGATTTCGCTGTCGTTCTCAGTTATCATCTTTGATGATGTTGATACTTTGTGAACACCTTCTCTATAGCCTCGATTGCGCACGTTTCCCAATCATTGCGCCTCGCCGATTTTCTTGCCTGAACGAAAAGATTTGGGTACGCTTCTGCCGTTGTGACAGAGGCCGGATTTGCACAGGACGAACCGACGATGCACTGCGACCTGTGCGTCTTTCAAGAGATCGACGAGGAGCGCCATGAATTTCACCCATCTTCATCCTGCCACTGTACATTTCCCGATCGCCTTTTTATTGCTCGCCAGCGCGCTGACGCTTCTCCATTTGTTTCGTCGACCGGCGTTGAATTTGAAGCCTACGATCTGGATGCTGCTTGTCCTCGGCTGGATCGGCGGAGGCGCCGCCGTGCTGACAGGGCTGCTTGCGCAGGCATACTTGCCGCCGCAGGCGCCCTATCGCGCTGTGCTCAACTTTCACATCTGGAGCGGGCTGGCGACGTTGGTACTCTATGGTTTTTGGCTCTATCAAGGCTGGACCTACCGCAGCGTCCGGGCGCGTCAGCGACGCATGCGCAGCGGCATATCGACCGAGGATCTGCTCGACGACGCCGCTGCGCGCTGGTGGGTTGCGTTGTTGGCGATCGCAGGGGCCCTCCTCATCGCAGCAACAGGCTGGTTCGGCGGTCGCCTGGTCTACGAATTCGGCGTAAACGTAGGGTAAGCAGCTCCGACGCACCTACGCAGCGGCCATCGACGCGCTGAGCCTCCGAACCGGTTCGTCGACGGCGCTCGGATTGAGCAGGCCATCCACGATCTTGGCCGAAGAGAGCACGCCCGGCAGCCCGGCGCCCGGATGTGTGCCTGCGCCGACGAAATAAAGATTCTCAAAGTCCTCCGAGCGATTGTGCGGGCGGAACCACGCCGACTGCAACAAAGTCGGCGCCACCGAGAAAGCCGCTCCCAGATAGCTGTTGAGCGTGTCCTGGAAATGCAGCGGATCGATGAAGTGCTCAGCGATGATGTTCTGCTGCAGATCGGGCAGGTAGTTGTCCTCCAGAAACTGCATGATGGCATCGCGATAGGGTTTGGCCTGGACGGTCCAGTCTACGCGAGCGTTCAGGTTGGGTACCGGCGAAAGCACGTAGAAGGCTTCACATCCTTCCGGCGCCATGCTGGGGTCGGTCATGGTGGGCATGTGTAGATAAAGAGAGAAGTCTTCCGGCAGGTCTTGCTCGGCGAAAATCTCGCGCAAAAGCCCTTTGTACCGCTTGCTCAAGATGATGTTGTGATGCGCCAGCGGCGTGCCGGTGTTGTAGCGCTTCTTCGTGCCGAAATAGATGACGAAAAGCGACATGCTGTATTTCTTGCTCTTCACCCAACGGTCGCTGTTTCTGCGGCGATGCTCTTTTGGAATTAAATTGAGATAGGTCCATGCCACATCGGCATTAGAGACTACGGCGTCGGCTGCATAGACCTCTCCGTTCGCCAGACGGACCCCTTTGACGTGTCTGCCGTCGACTAAAATTTCCTGCACCTCAGCGTTGAGATGCACCTGGACGCCAAGCTCCTGAAGCAGACGGCCGAACGCATCGACGATGGCGCCTGTTCCCCCCAGCGCATAGTGGATGCCCCACTCCCGTTCCAGGTAGTGAATCAGCACATAGAGTGAGGCGGCGTCAAGCGGGTTGCCGCCGATCAAGAGCGGATGGAAGGTGAAGCAGCGGCGCAGAAACTCATCCTCAATAAATTTACTCACGTATCCATAGACGCTTCGATAGGACTGCAGACGAATCAGGTCGGGAACCACGCGCAGCATGTCGCTGAAATGAAGGAAGGGTTTGTCGATCAGCCCCATGCCCGTCTCAAAAATTTCTTTCGTGGTGGCCATGAAGCGCGTATAGCCCTCTTTATCGCGTGGGTTCCAGCGTTCGATCTGCTGCAGAATATACTCATGGTCGCCGTTATAGCTGAAAGAGCGGCCGGTGTGGTCGAAAATCTTATAAAATGGATCGAGTTGCACCAGCTTGAAGTAATCTTCGCGACGGCGACCGGCCAGCTCCCAAATCTCATCGAAGAGCCAGGGCGCTGTGATCACCGTCGGGCCGCCATCGAACTTAAAGCCGTTGATCTCGTAGGTGTAGGCGCGGCCGCCGAGTTTGTCCCGCTTCTCGAAGAGCGTGACTTCATGTCCGCGCGCCGCCAACCGCGCTGCGACGCCCAATCCGCCGAATCCACTGCCGATGACGATAATTTTTTGTTTCATAGCGAGTCCTCATTCAAAAAATGATGATAGGTTTCAGTAGACCTTGTGTTTACACACCTTACGCTGTTGGCTTTATTTTCGGGAAGCTCTGGGTTTGAACAAACGCACAGGTGCCGGTTTCCTTAAAGGTGCAGCGCTCAGCTGCACGCTCTTGGCTGCACGCTCTCGATGACTCGCAAGGTCTCGGAGAATTCAAAGAGGCGCACCTGTGGCCTTCGGATTGTCTTCAGCCCAGCAGCTTCTTGTGCGCTTTGCGATTCTGCAACCAGATAGCCGTTGCGATGAACGCCAACAGACCCGCAACGGTCAGCGCGCCCCAGGCTACGACGGGGATGGCGCTTTGCTTCACTGCGATGCCGATCAGGGCCCAGATTAACACAGCGACATAGGCAAGGTCGCGCGCTTTCCAGGAAAAAATGACGCCAAGGACGCCAGCGACGATGATCATCAGCAAGGCCCAAAGCGCCGGAGACAGCGGCCCCCCGCTCCACTGCGCATCGAGTAGGACGATGGCGACATTGGCGACTGTCGCCACTGTGATCCACCCGAGATAGATGCGAAAGGGGACGTCGACGACCCAGCGTTCCATCTTCGAGACAGAGCCAGGAGCGCTTGTCAGGCGCCGATAGATCAGGATGAGGCTCGCCAGCAGCGTCGCCATCGCCACCAGACTTAACATGAACTGGTTGTAGTGCCAGAAAAAAATCCAGGTCAAGTTGGCGGCTGCACTGACAAGATATGGCCAGCGGATGTTGCGCAGCCGAGAGTTGGCGCGCTGCGCAGGAAGCGCCTGATAAACGGCGTAGCTGATCAGCCCCAGATAGATGACGCCCCAAATTGAAAAGACGTAGCCGGCAGGCGTAAACAGCGAAGGGAATCGATCGGAAATCTCGCCTGTGCTTTGTCCGTTGAGCGGCAGGGTCGTGGCCAGTCCGTTGACCAAAATCGTAGCCAGTGTGGCGGCCAGCACCAGAATCGGATGCACCCGATCGTCGCGTTTAGTTGCATTCCGTCCAGCTTCGTGTATGGCCAAAGTGTTGTTCATTATTTGCTCCTGTAATAGATTGCACAAGTTTAGTCTAGGTTAAAAACAAATTTTGTTCGGTGAGTATGCTCCTATTTGTGAATAGAGCGCGGTGGATCAAGAGATGGTTCGCAGGAAGCAAGATGAGGCGACGGAGAGGGAGACAAAAAATCGGGATGGTGCGCAGAGAGATTCGCACCACCCCGAGATAGAGGAGCGCTTTTATTCAGGAAAAACAACCGAGATGTTGAGCGGCGTCGTCTGTAAAATCGGAGCGAACTTGCCCAGCTGGCGAAGCGCATCGAGCGATTCTGGATCGGCGCCGGTGAGAACGGGGAGCACGCCGCCGTCCAATCCCAGCTCCACCAGATTGGCCATTTGACCGCTGTCCCAGCGGATCAGCGGCAGCGGATTGCCGTTTAGGGTAATGGCCAGTCCTTCCGGCTTGGTCTGCACGTTGATCGACCGAATGCCGAGTGTGGCGACCTGTTCCATCTGCTCGGCGTTCAGATTCAGGCCTGCGAGGGCGTCGGGAGGTAAGAAGCCGGCGATCATTCCCAGCCCTTCCAGCGTCGCCGTTCCTGCCGCATCATAGCGAATCGTCAATGGCCCCAAGGCTCCCAACAGACCGGCTGCAAACGGCGGGATTCCCAGCTCTCCCAGCACCTGCGACACCGCAGCCTGCACGCTGGCCTGCAGAGCCGCCCGATCGGGCGCCGGCCCGACCAGGGTGGGGTTGTCGCCCGCGCCGGGGAAAAGGAACGCTATGCCTAGGCTCATGTTGCGCACCAACGGCAACACCTTCACCAACGTATCGGTGTTGTCAACGCCGACGATCTCCAGCACTGCGCCCAAGGACTGCAGCGTCTCTGCATTCCAGTCCATCGTCAACATCGGCCTGCCGTTGGCGTAGATGGCGAGACCATTCGGCCCCAGGTTCACGAATGCGCTGCGCACGCCGGCCCTTCTCACGAGCGCGATCTGCTCCGGCGTGCGCGCCAGCGCATCCAGCTCAATGCCCAATGCGGAAAGGTCGATTCCTTTCAAGGAAACCTGACCCTGTTCATCGTAGACCAGTGCAATCGCCGGAATATCCACCACCAGCGCATCGGGCGGCGCAGAGGCGGCCAGATCGCCTTGCCCCGGGCGCGCCATACAGCCGGTGAGCACAGTGGACAGAATCAACAGCATGGAGAGCAAAAGCGCCAGCCGTCTGTTCTGCATGAGGAAGCCTCCTTGTTTTTCGTTCTCTCAAATGATGAATCTCTGGATGGATGCCCTGTTTTATCCCAAAACCGGGCGTTTGGAGAAGGCGCTGCAATGCACTGCAAAGCTCCCGACCGCTATTCTAGCACAGAGCAACCGTTTGTCCAACGCAGAAATCGAATCCACACCTGGCGCTCTCTAGACAGACCTGACAAAAGGTCAGGTTTAGGCATATAATGGAAATTGAGATGCGTTTTGCTGTCGCTTTTTGCTCAGGCTTTGGCATTGCTCAGTCAGCGTCGGCGATCGGAAATTTTCATGGACCGGCCAATAAAAAAGGAGGCTCACATGACAACGCACAAACAGATCGAAAAACGGATGTTCGGACGCACCGGCCATATGAGCACAGTCACAATTTTTGGCGCGGTGGCGCTGGCCTCCGTTTCACAGGCGGAGGCCGATCGCACGCTCGACCTGTTGTTGGAATACGGCATAAACCATATCGACACGGCGGCCTCCTACGGCGACTCGGAGCTGCGCATCGGCCCCTGGATGGACCGTCACCGCAAGGAGTTCTTTCTGGCGACAAAAACCGGCCAGCGCACCTATGCGGCTGCGCGAGACGAGATTCACCGCTCCTTGGAGCGCCTGCGCGTGGATTCGGTCGACCTGATTCAGCTTCACAACCTCGTGCATCCTGACGAATGGGACGTAGCGATGGGGCCGGGCGGCGCCCTGGAGGCCTGCATCGAGGCACGCGAGCAAGGGCTGGTGCGCTTCATCGGCGTCACCGGCCACGGCCGCACCGTGGCAGCCATGCATCGTCGCAGCCTTCAGCGCTTCGATTTCGACTCGGTCTTGTTGCCCTACAACTATGTAGTGATGCAAGACGAAGTCTATGAACATGACTTCGAGCAGTTGTTGAAACTTTGCCAGGAACGCAACGTCGCCGTGCAGACGATTAAGGCGATTACGCGCGGCCCGTGGGCGACGGCGGAGCGCACGAGCCCCGTCTGGTATCAACCCCTTGAGGATCAGCGCTCCATCGACCTGGCTGTGCACTGGGTGATTGGCCGGCCGGGCATTTTCCTCAACACGGTGGGAGACATTCGCCTCCTACCCAAAGTGT
>CALFWA010000077.1 GCA_937928035.1 uncultured Caldilinea sp.
TCATAAAAATGAAGAGCATTTCCTTTGTGTCCATTTGTGACCTTCGTGGTTGCATTTTGCAGTGAAGTCAATAATGGTTTTTGAGAAAATAATCCGGTATCGCCCGATGCAGCCCGCGCAGGCGGGCTTGGCGCCCGTAGCCTGCGGCTTCAGCCGCGCCGCCTGCCAGAGCAGATGCGCTGCGGTTGCATTGGCGACGTCCTCCCGCGCGGGCAGCGGAAATTGTGCAGGCCGGAGGTGTTCCTCCGGCAGGGTGTAGGCGAGCAGGTCAGTCAGGCGGCGGTCCAGCGCCAGCGTCTCATCGACTGCGCCGGTCAAGGGCGGAGGACGTAACGATTGGGGTCTGGATCGGGCAACAGCACCCAGTAGCGTTGGCGAACTCGAACGATGGAACCGGGATTCATGGCGAGGGTCCTTTGCTTTCATCTTCCAGGAAGCTTCAACACTCTCCAAGCAATAACATGAAACGCTCCTCTGTGCAATGCACGTTCGCCCTACCTGCGCACCACAGGCAGATAGAGCCTGCGCTCGACCGCAAACTCGGCTGCGACCCACTGATCGCCGATCATGAGGATGGTGCAAGTTGGCGCAAGTCCGACGCATTCGCTGCGCCAACCGACGAAGATCATTCCTGAAGCCGGCTGGGCCGTCAAGGTGACCGCAGCGCGCGTTGGCAAGTCGAAGGCGCATTCGTCTACGCACTGCTCCTCAGCGTCTTCACGCTCAAAACGCACAAGCCCCTGGTCTTCGCCGATCACGGTGATAGTCAATGTGGAGGTCGGCGGCGCAAAGATGGCGAGCGCGCTGCGATCTGCGTTCATGAAGAGCGTGCAGGGGTCGTCGAACACGGCGCAGTCTCTGCTGCGCCAACCGGCGAAGATCGAACCCGGCTCGGGCGACGGTGTGAGCACAGAGGTGACGCCGCCCTCCACCTCCTGCAGGCACGGCGAGTCTTCCGTGCAAAGCAAATCGCCCGGCGTCACCGTGACCGAGCCGCGCCCCGTGCTGCGCACCTCCAGTGGGTAGAGGGGCGCAAAGGGAGCGGACGTCTGGACCGAGCCAAACCCCGAGCGCACGGTGATCGGGCCGACCACCGCGCCTTCAGGAACCCTCGCCGTCAGTTGGCTGTCGGAGACGATGGTGAAGCTGGCCGGCGCGCCGGCGAACTCGACGCCGGTCACGGCAGAAAAGCCGCTTCCGGTGAGCGCAACCGAGGCGCCGACGCGGCCGCGCGTGGGTGTGAACTCGCTCACGGCGAGCGGCGCAACCCATTGTCCGATCCACGCGGTGAAACGCGAGACGCGCGTATAGACCCCATACGCATTGGGGCGGGCGCAGCCGTAGCCGAAGCTGACGATGCCCGCCTGTTTCCAGCCGCCGAGGCCGTCGGGAACGATCAGAGGGCCGCCGCTGTCGCCCTGGCAGGAATCCTTGCCGCCCTCGGCGTAGCCTGCGCAGAGCATATTGGCCGTGACGCCGCCGCCCAACGCCGCATTGCAGGTCTGGTTGGAAACCACCGGCGCCGAAACCTTCTGTAAGATGGGGGAAATCGCGCCATCCTCCTCGATGGCCCCCCAGCCGGTGACGGTCGCCGGCGCGCCGGGCGCAGCCAGGGCGTCGTCGGCGGGGCTCTGCAGCAGTCGGATCGGTGCAACGCGATCGTTCAACGCCGCCGGCGTCTGCAGGCGAAGCAACGCCAGGTCGCTGTCCTGAGTGTACGGATTGTAGTGTGGATGAACCAGGATCTGCGCTACGCTCCTGCGCTGCTCGGAAGGCTCCCAAACGCGCAGATCGTGCTTGCCCAGATATACGGTCACCAGCCCGGTCGGCGCGACGTTGCCCTCTTCATCGGTGACGCAGTGCGCTGCGGTAAGCACCCATTGAGGTGCAACCAGCGAGCCGCCGCACATAAAATTGTCGATTATGAGAAACGCCTGCCAAGGGAATTCCCCAGGCGTTGCGTCTTCTCCGCCGACAATGTCCGGAGCTGCGCCGCTCTGCGAGTGGGCGCGCGGCGCGGCCCAAACAAAGGTGAGGCAGAGGATCAGCCCTGCGACGAGCAGCGCTCTCCTCATCCAAACCGTCAAATGAAGGGAAACCGGCTTATCGTGTGTCATGGGCGCGCTCCTTTCGGCGAATGAAATGCAGAACTCTCGATGACCTCTCGACTGTGCAGGCTCGCCAGCACAACGCCCTCGCGTTCGACGCGGGCGAGCGTCGGCTTGGTCGCCGCCCATTCCAGCTGGGAGGCGTATTCTGGAATCTTGTCGTTGAAGGTGGTCTGCCGGCGTTCGATCAACGCATAGTCGGCGTCGTCCAGCCCACCGTAGTCGAAACGCACTCCCGCATCGTCGTAGAAGCTCCCCCATCCCCAGGGTCGCAGCAAGATTAAATCAGGCTTCAGTAAATTGTGCCGCTGATAGTAGTAGATGACGTCCCAACTGTTCGGCATCACCCACAGCTTGCTGCCGTCGGGCAGACGGTTGAGTTCCGGCAGGAAGGAGCCGTAGGTGCTGGCGAAATAGATGGTCTCCATGTTCCACTGTTTGGCCCCGCGCACGCCGCCGATCAGCTCATTGTAGTAAGCGAG
>CALFWA010000078.1 GCA_937928035.1 uncultured Caldilinea sp.
CCAACGCACGCCAAGCGAAAGCACGATCGTCATCGAAAGGTAAAGGAAAGCGACAATGTTATAGGTCTCGAAGTAGAGAAAGGTGCTCGCTGCATAGACCTTGCCCATCTGCGTGATGTCGGGCACGCCGAGCACGGAGACAAGCGAGGAGTCTTTCAACATGGCGATGAAGTCGTTGCCCAAAGGCGGAAGCACGCGACGAATCGCCTGGGGGAGCACGACCAGCCGCAACACCTGCCAGCGCGACATGCCCAGGCTCTGGGCTGCTTCGATTTGCCCATGCTCGATACTTTCGATGCCGGCGCGAAAGATCTCGCTGAGGAAGGCGCTGTAGCCGATGATGAGTGCAATAATGGCGCGCGTGGTGAAGTCAAAATCGCGCACACGGAATTCGATCAAAGGGCGCGCCAGCGGCCCCAGAAACGACACTTGTTCGCCTAGCCAGTTGACAGCATAGACGATCGCCGGTGCGCCGACGAAGGCGATGTAAAGCAACAACACAAGCATCGGCGCGCCGCGGATAATCTCGACGTAGAAGGTCGCCGCCTCGTAGAGAATGCGATTTTTCGAGACGCGTGCGATACCGATCAACAACCCCACCACCAGCGCGCCAGCGTAGGCGACAAGTGTAACATAGATGGTGACACCTAGCCCGCGCGATACGGCGGAAAAGATCACGGCGTAGCTTTCGTTGGTCAGCGTCCTCCAGACAATCAACACCCCCAACAACAACGCTACCAACAGCCAATAAGGCAGTCGACTGAAGAAGCTGTAGGCCGCGTGACGTTGCGGGGCCGGCATCGATGCAAGACTCATGAACAAACTACTCCCCTACGGCTTCAAAGCCAACTTGACGTAAATATGCATCGAGCGCCGCCTCAGCGCGCTCCGCATAGCCGGCGTAACGTGCGCGCTTGCCGCGCACCTCCTCCTCCAGCGGCGGCAGCAACCCCATCGTCGCCTTCATCGGCTGGAAGGTCTTCGGGTCGGCATGGGTGATGTAATGGAGCAGTGCGCCGATCATCGTCTCGCGCGGAAGGACAAGCAACGGCTGCCCACAAAGCAGGCGCGCCATGTTGACGCCAGCGATCAGGCCGCCCATGGTGCTGCCGACGTAGCCTTCCGTGCCTGTGATCTGTCCTGCAAAGAAGAGATCGTCGCGCGTTTTGAACTGGAGCGTAGGTCGCAGCAGCGTGGGACTATTTATGAAGGTGTTGCGATGCATCTGGCCCAGCCGCACGAACTCGGCGTGCTCCAGCCCGGGGATGAGGCGCAGCACCTGCTCCTGAGCGCCCCACTTGATGTTGGTCTGGAAGCCCACCATGTTGTAGAGCGTTCCGGCCACGTTGTCCTGACGTAGCTGCACGGCGGCGTAGGGTCGTCGACCTGTGCGCGGATCGCGCAGGCCAACCGGCCGCATGGGGCCGAAGGCCAACGCCTTCGGATCGCGCGCTGCCAACGCCTCGATCGGCATGCACCCCTCGAAATAGCGCTCCAACTCCTTGTCCGCGCCCTTTAGCTCGATGCGCGGCGCGGCAAGCAACGCCTGCACAAAGCGGTCGTACTCCTCTTTGTTGAGCGGACAGTTGATGTAGTCGCCCTCCTCGGTTCCCAGCGCGCTCTCGCGACCGTAGCGGCTCTGGCGAAAGGCGATGCTCATGTCGATGCTGTCGGCGACGACGATCGGCGCCATGGCGTCGTAAAAATAAAGGTGCTGCTGACCGGTGAGCGCCTGGATGCGTTCGGTCAGGGCTGCGCTCGTCAGCGGGCCGGTGGCGATGATCGTCGGCCCGTCGGGAATCTCCGTCACCTCGCTGCGATGCACGGTGATGTTCGGGTGACTGTGGATGCGCTGCGTGACCTCCTCGGAGAACTCCTCGCGGCTGACCGCCAACGCTGCGCCCGCAGGCAACGCATGCTTGAAGGCAGTGCGAATGATGAGGCTGCCCATGCGCAACAGTTCATTCTTCAGGATGCCCAGGGCGCGGTCAGGCAGGGTGGAGCCCATCGAATTGCTGCACACCAGCTCGGCCAGTCGATCGGTGACGTGCGCCTCGGTCGTGCGCACCGGACGCATCTCAAAGAGATCGACGTGCAGCCCCCGGTTGGCGATCTGCCAGGCCGCTTCACTGCCGGCCAGTCCTCCGCCGATGATGGCGACGGTTGGTTTTGTCGGTCTTATCTGCTTCATCTCTCAAATAGCTCATCCCTCAGCGTAACAGACGCCCCGCCGAGTTAAACGTTGTTCTCCATCAACTCCGCCTGCGAGATCGGTTGGATGCGCGCCAGGATCACCAGCGCCACGCCTGCCATCCCTGCGCCGAAGAGAAAGGCCGCCGATGGAGCAATCCCCTGCCAGAGTAGGCCGGCGATCAACGACGCAGGCAAGGCCATCATCCCGATCGTGCCATTCAGCCAGCCGTAGCCCGCCCCGCGCTGGACGCTGGGCACCAGGTCGGCCACGAGCGACTTCAGCGCGCCTTCTGTCATTGCATAGTATAGCCCATAAAGCGCCCACAACACGGCGATCTGCCATACTGCGTTGCTCAGCGCAAAGCCCAAATACAGCAGTGCATAGAAGCTCCAGCCCAGCCTGATGACGCGCAATCGCCCCACGCGATCCGACCATTTTCCGAACGGCTGTGCGAAGATCGTGTATACGCCGTTGAAGAGCAAGATCATCAACAGCGTCGTCAGCACGCTGGCGCCTCGATCCTGCGCCAACAAGACGATGAAGGCGTCCGCAGAGTTGCCGAGCGTAAACAGCGCAACGCTTAGAAGCGCCAGCCGAAAGCGCAGATCGAAGGACGATAGGGAGAGGCTGACTTTAGGTTGGGGCGCAGTCGGCGTTGCAGCCTTCGGTCTGCGACGTTCCTCCAGGCCGAAGGCCAACACCAGCACCGCCATCGCGGCCGGAATCATCGACAGCCAGACGATCGTCGTGAAGGTGCTGCGCTCCAGCTCGAGACTGTTTCGCTGGAACCAGAAGATGACAATGATTGCGATCGCCAGCCCCAGAAACGCGCCCAGGGTGTCGCCAGCGCGCTGAAAGCCAAAAGCGGCTCCCCGTCGTCGAACGTCGATGCTGTCGGCGATGAGCGCGTCGCGTGGCGCAGTGCGGATGCCCTTGCCTAGACGGTCGCCGAAGCGCGCGGCGAAAACCATGCTCCAGGTCGTCGCCAGCGCCAGCAGCGGCTTGACCAGCAGCGAAAGCGTGTAGCCGCTTACCGCCACCCATTTGCGATTGCCGATGCGGTCGGAAATATAGCCGGAAGTCAGCTTGCTCAGCGCCGCCGTCGTCTCCGCCACGCCCTCGATCAACCCGATCAGCGGGGGCGAAGTCTTGAGCACGCCCGCCAAAAACAACGGCACGAGATAGACGACCATTTCGGTGGAAATGTCGGTCAGCAGCGAGCCGACCGCCGTCACGTAGACGTTGCGCGGATAGCGGCGCAACGACGTCGCCGCATCCATGGATTCCGTTGTCATGATTCATCTCCATTCTGTAGCGGCAGCCAGGCCAGCACGCGCTGAATCATAGCGTCCCAGTAACTCCACACGTGCTCGCCTGGCCCTTCTTCGTAGGTGAGCGGCAGCCCTAGCGCTTCGGCGTGCGCCTTGAAGCGCAAATTGTCCGAATAGAGGAAATCCTCTGTGCCGCAACATTGATACAGCCTGGGAATAGGCGCGCCTCGACGGGCGACTTGCTCCGCTAAAAAATAGACATCGCTGGGACTGCCGGGGAAGCAGCGCAGATCGCCGAAGATACGCGTCAGCTCCGCCACCCAGGCGGGGTCTTCACTTTGGACATCTTCAGCGAAATTGCGCAGCGCGCCGGAAAGGCTGGCCGCCGCAGCGTAACGCTCCGGGAAAGTGAGCGCCAGCTTGAAGGCGCCATAGCCGCCCATCGACAGCCCGGCCACAAAGTTCTCTTTGCGGCGCTCGGAGAGCGGAAAGAAGCTACGCGCCAGCCTCGGCAGCTCCTCGCTGATGTAGGTCCAGTAGCGGTTGCCCTGCGCCATGTCGGCGTAAAAGCTGCGGTCGACCGCCGGCATCACTACGGCCAGATTCATCGGCTCGACATAGCGTTCGATCGAGGTACGCCGTTGCCAGATCGTATGGTCGTCGGAGAGGCCATGCAGCAGCCAGAGCACGGGAAGTCTGTCATTGCGCTGCTCGCCTGGCGGAGGTTGCGGCAAAATGACGTCCATCGAGACGGAAAGATTGAGGATGCTCGAGTAAAAATTGCAATGAAACAAAGCCATTCACCTATCTCCTGCTTTTTGTTTTGTGATAGTTGTTTTGTGATTGTTATTTTGTGATTGAAAATTCCATGCCCCCAACGTCCCCAAGACGCGAAGTCTAGAAGCATTGCCGCTTCGCGTCTTTATGGTTGCGTCCGCTTTTTTGTAACATTTTGACCGCACAAGTGAGCTGAAGCGGCGAGCCATCGCCCGATCTCTGCGCCGCGCCATCCGCACCACAGGCCCAACACTGCGCCTGCACCTAATCCCATGAGAGCGAGAGGCGGGTCAAGCGAAGCGACGCCAAACATCTGCATTCTGAAGAAAGCCGCGATGGTGAACGCGGCAAGAGTCGCAACGCTCAGCGCGCTGCGCAGCGAGGTAGTGGAGTCGGCGTCGGGCAGGCGCAGCATGTACATCACGTCCATCGCCGCCGCAGCAGCCAGCGCCAGGAAATGGACGGCGGCGCCCGGCCCGTTTTCGCCATGTGCACGTGCATATCCGAAGTTCACCAACGCTTGGTAAAAAAGCGCCGCTGCGAAGACCATCATTGCTGCGCCGGGGCGACGCAGCATCTGCAACGCCATCTGGCCCATGAAGAGCGCCAACCCGATCGCCAGCGTCGTCACCATCCACATCCATGGCTGCGCTGCTCCGCCATCCGACGAACCCATCCCCAACGCTGCGGAAAGAAGCGGAAACACTATCAGCGAAAACAACAACAGCAAGGCGATCTCGCCTAGCCCCAGGCGACGCGCGTTCCAGGCGTTTGTCGCGGAAGAGCTTGTTGTTGAAAGGGCGAATGCCTGCTGTATCGCCCCGGTGAACAAGATCGGGGAAGCCGCCGCCGTCGCCGCCAGCAACTGTTGACGCCATCTCGCCGAAGCACTCATCTCGCTCGAAGCAATCCAGGTCGCAAAAAGCCCTATGTATAGAACAAAGCCAACGCCCAGCATAGCCACGCCCCCCAATCGACGTCTCGGCGCAACATTGAGGGGCGAAAGCGAGTGTCGAAAGAAGACAAACCACGTCACTGCGGCGGAAACGCCGAAGAGCATAGCCACCCAGACAACTTGGCCTGCCCAAGCTATCCAGTCGCCGCGTTGCAGCCAGGAAGCAAGAGCCAGCAGAACGAACCAAACGAGGGCGGCATGCAACAAAGGCGCTCTCGGAGAGAGCGGATGACTCTCTGGCGCCCACCCCTTTCGCTCTGAAGAACGATTCTTCACGCTCCGCTTGCTCGCTTTCATGCGACGATTATACTCGATCGGTTTCTTCGACCTCGAACGGCCTCAGGCTATAATGGCGTCATGGCGCAGACATTTTCACCTGAACAATTCTCCGTGCAGGCCATCCAAGCCATTCAACAGGCTGGTGAGTTCGCCTCGCGCACGCGAGCGCTCTCGCTGTCGCCATCTCATGTGCTATATGGACTGCTGGCGCAGCGCGAGACGGACGCCGTAGGGGTCCTGACTGCGCTAGGCCATGACACCGAAAAGATGCTGCAGGAGCTGAAGGCGCAGCTTGGCTCCCGCCAGATGGTGCGCTGGCGCCCGAGCGGCGCACAGGAACAAGAACGCATGGACCCAGCGCTGGAGCGAGTTTTGCACGGCGCGCTCGCCGAAGCAGACGCCGCCGGCGCGCCTTTCGTCAGCACGCGCGACCTGCTGGTGAGCGCGCTCGCCAGTCCGACCGCAGAAATCGCCAAGTGGCAGCACGCATGGCGCATCGACGTCGACGCCGTTCGACAGGCGCCGGTGCGCGTCTATGAGCAATCGGTCGCACAGGCGGCGGAGCAACATCGGGATGCGGTCGCGCGCGCCGAAGCCCAACGCAGCCACTGGCGTCTCAGCCCCGTCTTCTTGGGGCTGGCGGCAATCATGGTCACCCTCGGCGTCTATCTGTATTCCACGCCCGAGCCGGAGCCGGTTCTCTTCTTCGCCTTCGTCACGATCGGTTGGGTGATCTCCCTGGCCTTGCATGAATTCGGTCACGCTTTGATGGCTTACTTCAGCGGAGATTTCAGCGTCGCCGAGCGCGGCTACCTCACCCTCAACCCCCTCAAATACACGCACCCCGTGCTGAGCATCCTGATGCCGGTGCTCTTTCTGCTGCTAGGCGGGATCGGGCTGCCGGGCGGCGCCGTTTACGTCAATATGGGCGCCATCCGAAGTCGCTGGATGCAGAGCGTAGTGGCGGCGGCCGGCCCGGCCGCCAACGCGCTCTTTGCAGCCTTGCTGGCGCTGCCTTTCCTCTTGATCTCCGACCCGATTTCATGGATCGAGCATTTCCATTTCTGGGCGGCGATGGCGTTGCTCGTCTTTCTGCAGGCGACTGCCATCGTCTTCAACCTGCTGCCCGTCCCCGGCCTGGATGGATTCGGCATCCTGGCGCCCTGGCTGCCAGACAGTCTCCATCGCGTGCTGGCGCCCCTCTACTCGTTTGGCTTCCTGTTGTTGATCTTGCTGTTCTGGTACGTCGAAAGCTTTCGCACCGTCTTTTGGCTCATTGTCCTGTTGATGCTGGAGGAGCTGAACATTCCGCCTGTGCTGATCGACGTCGGATTGACGTTCTATCGCTTTTGGATGGGATAAAATTCCATCAAACCGCCGTGGCGTCCTCCGGCTCCACCGCCGGAACGCGCACGACGCGCTCCCTGCTCACCACAACCTGCCCCGTGCGCCCCTCCGGCGCGCGACTCACCCAGCGACGTTCGGTCACAATCACGTCCACCTTGCGCTCCCCACGCCGGCTGGAATGGTAGGCGGCGAGCTGCGCAGCGGCGAGCACATCCTCCTCTTCAGGCGTCCGCTCTGAAGTGCGCACCACCACGTGCGCGCCGGGCGCTCCGCGCACGTGCAGCCAGAGGTCCGACGGCCGCGCCAGCTTAAAGGTCACCTGTTCGTTCTGGCGCGCGTTGCGCCCCACCACGATCTCGACGCCTCGAGATGTGCGATAGCGCAACGGGCCGCCTGCGGCGGGCGCAGCTTTGGCCGCGCGCGCTTTTGAGGAGGAGAGCAGCCCCGCCTTGCGCAGCTCATCCAACACGGCGACCAGCTCCGGTTGATTGGTGGCGCGTTCGGCGTCCAACGCCAGCTGCGCCAGCAGATCGAGGTCGGCCAGCAGTTGGGCGCGGCGCTGAGGAATGATTTCGGCGGCGCGCTCCAGCTTCGCCGCGCGCTTGAACAGGCGCTGCGCCTGCTCGATGGGAGAAAGTTGCGGCTCCAGCGGAATGTGCAACGTTTCGCCGCCCGCATCCACCGTGAGCAGGGTCTCTCCGGGTGCGATCTGGCCGGAGAACGCCAGCAGCCAGCTGGCCTGGGTGCGCAAGTGCTCCACCTCGCCCGGGGCTGGCGCATCGCCTGCCAGCGCAGCCAGCCTGCGCTCCACCTGCGCTTGCGCCCGTTTGACCTGCGCCAACACCTGGCTGCGCAGCGCCGCATAGGGGTCGGGCGCATGCGTCGCCGTCGGCTGCGCAAAGAAACGCTCCAGCGCCTCGCTCATCGACGGCTGCGACAGAAAGCGCCCGAGGAACTGCACCGGATAAGATGCAAAACCCACGATCCGCCCCTCATCTTCGATCAGACCCGGCCGCCAGTCGCCCGTCTGCAGCGGCGACCATAACTCTTGCAACGCCTGCGCCAAGGCGATCACCGTCACGCTTTCGCTGCTCGCCCCGGCGTTTCCCGTCACGCGAAACGCGATCTCTCGCGCGGCGGTGGGGCTGAGGCCAGCGACGCCTGCGACCAGCGCCTTCCACAGCGGCCCGGGCTGAGCAAGCACCTGGGCGAGTCGGGCGTAGTAATCTTCGGCGCCGTCGTCAAGTGGCGGGAGTTTGGCGGGAGCAGGCGGCGGGGCATAGGAATGGCCCGGTAAGAGCGTACGCGCCCCCTCTTCGGCTCGCACGCGGCGCAGCGCCTCCAGGATGCGCCCGCCCGGCCCCACCAGCACGGCGTTGGGCTGGCGTCCGATCAGCTCGACGATGAGAGTCGTCGTCCCGTGTTCGGGATGGTCGAAGTGCAGTTGCAGCACGCGTTCGACGGGATCCGGCTGCGTCACATCGCTCAGCAGCGCCCCACGCGCATATTTGCGCAACAGCAAGAGCAACGGCGTCTCGCCTTCGACCCCGCGACGCAGCTTATAGGAGACGGTGTGCACGCGTGCGCTGTTCGGATGCAGCGCAACCAGAAGCGGATGACGCGCTCCGCCTGCGTAGACTTCGAAGCCGAGCGCATGTTCATCCACCGGCGTCACCTGCTGGATGCGCCCCGGGCAGAGCGTCTGTTTCAGCTCGGCGGTGATACAGGCCAGCGTCAACGCGTCGAAGTGCACGGCTGCTCCACCGGTTGCGGATCAAGCCCCTGCTGACGCCAGGCACGCGCCATCACCGGCTCGCGGCGCTCCATGGTGCCTCCCGCTGCAAAATAGGCGCCGATGCTTTCCCACCAGTCGCGTTTGACGCTCATCGCAGCGTAGGCGGAGTCCAATTGCTCCGGCGTGAAGTCCGCAGGATAGCGATTTTCAAAAAAGCAGAGCGCACGCGGGATGCGCGGTTTGACGGTCGGCGGATAATGCGCCGGATCGATCACGCCGATGCAGAGACCGTAGAGCGGCAACACGCCCGGAGGCAGCGCCAATGCTTCGGCGATGCGGTCGACGTTGTTCTGCACGGCGCCGATGTAACAGGTGCCATAGCCGAGCGCCTCCGCAGCCACGACCATGTTCTGCGCCACCATCGTGGCGTCCGTGGCGCCATAGAGAAGCGAAATGCGCTCGCGCATTCCCCACTCGCCCCCGCGATGCTCGACCAGTCGCCGCAGCCGATAGACGTCCGCGCAGACGATGAAAAATTCGGCGGCGTCGCGGATATGTTGCTGATCGGCGCAGAGCGTCGCCAGGTGGTCGCGCAGCGCAGCGTCAGTGATGCGCACGAAAGCGTACATATGCCCCTGCGCGTCGGTCGGCGCGCGCCGCCCCGCTTCGACGATCAAGTCCAGGTGGCCGGGAGCCAACGGCTCGCGCAAAAAATAGCGCACCGACCGATGTTTTCCGAACACGGCCAACTCAGAAGGAAACGCTACAAAAGTTGAATCATTCATCGATCTGCTCCCAAGGGTTTGCAATTTTTCTAGGAAAATTCTGCACAAATCGTAACAAAAATGGTTGACAATAAGCGCACCTGCAGATATGATATGGATGATTCGCATTTCGACCTAATCGAAGGCGGGTCATTTGGGTCGGTGGCGGAATGGCAGACGCAGCGGACTTAAAATCCGCCGGGGCAACCCTTGTGGGTTCGAATCCCACCCGACCTACTGAGGGAGGGCCAGTCGAGTGAACAGAAAGGATGTTTATGAAACACCCGAGCAGTCACTCGGACGGTCTTGTGCAGAGTCCGTCCACTTCCCTCCTCCGGCAGGGCATGTGCCTCGGCGTGCGGCTGACGGCAGCCCTGATGGCGACGGCGATGTGGCTGTGGTTGGCCTCGTCCTCGGTTCAGGCGCAAGGCGCGGTTCATATCGTCGCAGGCGGTGAAAACCTCTCCACCATCGCCCGTCGCTACGGCGTGTCGATGCAGGAGCTCGCCGCCTACAACGGCATCGTCAACCCCGATCTCGTCTTCGTGGGACAGAAACTCCAGATTCCAGGCCGCGGGAGCGCGCCGCAGACGCTGACCTCCGCCGGCCAGGGACAATTGCCAGGCGACGGCGGCTACCATGTTGTGGCGCGGGGGCAGACGCTGTCGGAGATTGCCAAACGCTATGGCATGACCACCGGCGATCTGATGCGGCTCAACGGCATCACCGATCCCAATTTCATCTGGGTGGGCCAGAAGCTGCGCGTCAGCGCACGCGTGGCGCCGGTCGCAGCGAGCGGCGCCAACACAACCAAGCCGGCGGTGGCCGATGAAATCTATGTCGTGCAGCCCGGCGATACACTGGCGGGCATTGCTCAGAAATACAAGACCACCGTGCAGGCGCTGCTGACGGCGAACGGGCTGCCGAACCCCAACTTCATCTGGGTCGGCCAGCGGCTGCGCGTGCGCGCCAACACCCTGCCGCAGACGACGCTCAACCTGGCGGCGGCGCCCGCAGACGGCAAACGCTGGATCGAGATCAACCTCACCACCCAGACGCTGACAGCTTGGCAGGGGGACGTGCCCGTCATGATCACCCGCATCAGCAGCGGCCGCGCCGGCACGCCGACGGTGACCGGACGTTTTACGATCGGAACCAAATACAAGTCGCAGCGCATGGTGGGGCCGGGCTACGACCTGCCCAATGTGCCGTGGGTGATGTACTTTTATCAGGGCTACGCCATTCATGGCGCCTACTGGCACAACAATTTCGGCGTGCCGATGAGCCATGGCTGTGTCAACATGCGGCCCAGCGAGGCGGAGATGCTCTACAACTGGGCGCCGGTGGGCACGGAAGTTTACGTGCACTATTGAACGAAAACGATAATTCATCTCCTCTGCGCAACATGCCGCCCCATCTGAAGCGGCCGGCTGCCGACCCGCTTTCGCTTGTGCACGCAGGTCATCGCCTTGGGTGGGCGCCCCAACCCGTCCAAGGCGTTCGGCTTCCGGTCGAACTTATAGGGCCGCCAGAATATTTTATGAAAAGCCGTAAAGTCCTATCCGTCCTGTGAAACCCCAGCTTCAGCATCGACTTCTGTTTAGAAGGGCGGCGCCGGCTTTGCATCTTTCCCGCTTTGCTGCGATACTCCAGACATGGCTGGCCGTGAATTCGATATCATCCTGACCCATGAGCGCACCGACTTCGACGCATTGGCCTCGCTGCTTGCCGCATCGCTGCTCTTCCCCGACGCCATTCCGGTGTTGCCGCACCAGTTGAATCGCAACGTGCGCGACTTCCTGGCGCTTTATCGCAACCATTTTCGCTTTGTTTCCCCCGACGACGTCCCGCGCGGGAAGGTGCGTCGCGCCATCCTCGTCGACACGCGGGCGGCCAATTCACCTAGAGGCATGCAGGCGGACACCGAAACCATCGTGATCGACCACCATGCGGCGCTCGCCGAGAAGAACCTGATGCACGAACCGCGCAAGGCGTTGCCGCAGGCGCACGAGCTCTGGTGCGGCCCCACGGGCGCCAACACTACGCTCCTCGTCGAAAAGCTGATCGAGCACGCCATCGACGTTTCGCCCGTGGAAGCGACGCTGCTGGCGTTGGGCATCTATGAAGACACCGGCAACCTGACCTATGCATCCACCACCCACCGCGATGCAGCTGCGCTCGCCTGGCTGCTGGAGCCGCAGCGCGGGGTCAACCTCGGCGAAGTCAACGAATTTCTGCATCATCCTGTCACCGAGGAGCAGCGCAAGCTGTTGCAGGTGTTGATGGACGCCTGTGAGTTTCTCGAGATTGAAGGGCATACGATCATCATCACGATGGCCAGCGCGCCCGGCTTCAGCGATGAACTGAGCACGCTGGCGGCCCGCCTGCGCGACTTTCACGAGCCGGACGCGCTCTTCCTGGTGGTCGATCTCGGCGACATGATTCAGGTCGTCGCCCGCAGCACCACGGAGGCCATCGACGTAGGCCGCATCGCCCACGCGCTAGGCGGCGGCGGCCACAGTCGCGCGGCGGCGGCACATCTGCGCGATGTCAGCCTAAGCGCCGTGCGCGCCCGCATCGAGCATTTGGTGCGCACCCACGCGCGCGTGGCGGTCACCGTCGGCCAAATCATGAGCGCAGGTCGCCCGCACATGCTCCAGCCCGATATGACGATCGCCGAAGCCGACGCACTGATGCGTCGTTACGGTCACGAAGGCTTCCCGGTGGTGACGACCGACGAACACGGGAAGGACGTGCTTTTGGGCGTCCTGACGCGCCGCGAGGTGGATAAAGCCCTGGGCCACGGGATGGGCGACCAGCCTGTGCGCCGTTTTATGCGCGCCGGCCAGTTCACCGTGCGCCCCGACGACTCGATCACCGTCCTGCGCCGCCGTATGATCGAGAGCAACTGGGGGCAGATTCCGGTCGTCGACGGCGAGGGGAACATCGTCGGCATCGTCACGCGCACCGATCTGATTAAGCTCTGGGACGACGCCAACCTGCCCGGCCGTCGCAGCAACGAGCTGGCGGCGCGGCTCCGCCAGGCGTTGACGCCGGTGCAGCTCCATCTGCTGGCGCTGATCGGCCGCGAGGTCGACGCCATGAACTACAACGTTTACGTCGTCGGCGGCTTCGTGCGCGACCTGATGCTGGGCGTTGCAAGCAAACGCGCGCTCACGCTCGACGTTGACATCGTCATCGAGGGGGACGCCATCGCCTTTGCGCGGCGCATGCAGGAAAAATATGGTGGTCGCATTGTCGAACACAAGCGTTTTGGCACCGCCAAATGGCTGCTAACGCGTCGAGACGCGCCGGTCGACGTTGATCAGCTGCTGGCCGGCCTCGAAGGCGCCAACCCCGCCGACTTGCCGCCCCATCTCGATTTTGTAACTGCACGCACGGAATTTTACGCGGCGCCGACCGTTCTACCGACGGTGCAACAGAGCAGCATCAAACTCGATCTCCATCGCCGCGATTTCACCATCAATACGCTGGCGCTCTGCCTCAACCCCGACCGCTGGGGCGAGCTGCTCGACGCGTGGGGCGGTCTCGCCGACTTGCGCGCCGGGCTGGTGCGCGTGCTGCACAGCCTCAGTTTCGTCGATGACCCTACTCGCATCTTGCGCGCCGTGCGCTACGAACAGCGCTTCGATTTCACCATCGAACCGCGCACGCTGGAGCTGCTGCTTGACGCGCTGGACCTGCTCGATCGCGTCACGCCGGCGCGCATCCGCCACGAGCTGGAGCGCATTCTCCAAGAGGAAAAGCCGGAAAAGGCAATGTTGCGGCTCGACGAGCTGGGCATCCTGCGCAAGATTCATCCTTCGCTCTGCATGACGCAGGAGATCGCGCGCCAGTTTGCAGCGCTGCGCAAGGCGCTGCAGGCGGAAGACGCCGATCCGCTGCTGCGCAAAGAGCCCGTGGAGCGTCTCTATCTGGCGATTTTGACGTATGGTCTCAGCCAGGAGGAGCTCGACACGCTGAAAGAACGACTAGGGCTGCGCCATGAAACGCAGCGGATTCTGAGCGGGATGGCGATCTTGCACCGTCATTTGCCGACGCTTTCCGACCCAGGCGCCAAACCCAGCCAGGTGGTGCAGATTCTCGAGCGGGTTCCGCCGGTTTGTCTGGCGCTTTTTCCCATTGTCTCGCGCGATGCAACGGCGCTCGAGCGCATGCAGCGTTATCGCACTGAATGGAGCCAGATACGTCCCCTGCTGACCGGCGACGACCTGCGGCGCATGGGCGTTCCACGCGGCCCCTTCTATCGCCAGATTCTCATGGCGTTGCGCATGGCGCGCATCGATGGCGAGATTCACACGCTGGAGGAAGAGAGAGAACTGGCGAAGCAGATTGCGGCGATAATGTGATCTGCGACGAAGTTGCGTTCGTTTGCACAACCGTCGATTTGTTACAATGACATAGCGATTGATGGAGCTTTGTAAAGGAAATGGGATCGATGGACCTGGCATTCTGGCGCGATCTGTCGCTCTTTTATCTGCTCACGATGCAGCTGATCGTCACGTTGCTTATGGCGCTTGCACTCTACTTTCTTCTGCGCGCAGTCGTCGCCATGCGTCGAAAGGCGACCGGCGGCGTTCAGCTCGCGCGTAAATATGCCGGCGTCGCCCACGACCGGAGTCTCCAACTCGCTGACAAGGCCGCGACGCCGCTGATTCGGATGCACGCACAGTTCGCCCGCGGGGTCGCAGTGACGCGTGCCCTGCGACCGGGTCGCCCATCCACTGCTCACCCATCTACTGCTCAAACGAAGGAGTCTTCGCAATGAGTCATCGCATGCGCTCGCTGTTGATCGGCGCCGTCGCCGGCGCGCTGTTGGGCGCGGCCTTCGCCTGGGTCGCCAGTGATGCCGACGCAGATGGAGAAGTCGACGCCGTTACTGCGCTCAAACGCCTCGGCCCGATGGATTATTTTGCGCTCGGCATCGCCATATTGAACCTGGCGCGTCAGTTTGGCAGCATGTTGCATAAATCGTAAGTTTTTTGATTTCACCTCACAAAGGAGCGTCCCGATGTCAGAAAAGCTGGGAACTGCAGAGCGCCCGCTGCGCGTCGCCGTCATCGGAGCCGGGCCGGCCGGCTTCTACGCCGCCGAAGCCATGTTGAAAGAAGGCTATGTCGTCACCGTCGACCTCTTCGAGCGCTTGATTGCGCCCCATGGCTTGGTGCGCTATGGCGTGGCGCCGGATCACCAGAACATCAAAGCGGTGTCCAAAGTCTACGATCGCACGGTGGCCAATCCCGCCGTTCGCTATTTTGGCAACGTCGAGGTGGGCAAAGACATCACGCACGATGACCTAAAGCGCCACTACGACGTCATCTTCTACGCCACCGGCGCCCAGTCCGACCGCAGGCTCGGCATCCCCGGCGAGGACCTGCCCAACAGCCTCTCCGCCACCGAATTCGTCGCCTGGTACAACGGCCATCCAGATTTCAAGGACCTCCCAATCGATCTGAGCTGTGAAGCGGCGATCGTGGTCGGCGTCGGCAACGTAGCAATGGACGTGGCGCGCATCCTCGCCAAGTCGGTCAAGGAGTTGGAGTGCACCGACATCGCCGACCATGCGTTGGCGACGCTGGCGAAGAGCAACATCAAAGACATCTACATCATCGCGCGACGGGGGCCAGCGCAGGTGAAATTCACGAACGCCGAGATCCGTGAGATGGGGCATTTAGAGATCGCCGATCCGATCGTGCTTGCGCAGGAGTTGAAGCTTGATCGCGCCAGCAGCGCCGCCATCGAGGGCGACATCGCCATGCAAAAGAATCTCGACTACCTGCGCGCCTATGCGGAGATCGGCGCCACCGGCAAACCTCGCCGCGTGCATTTCCGTTTCCTACTCTCTCCGGTGGAAATTATCGGTCAAAATGGGAAGATCGTCGCCGTCAAAATGGAGAAAAATGAACTGCGCCCCTCGGTCAGCGGCGACATCAAGGCGACGGGCACAGGCAAATATGAAACGATCGAGGCGGGGCTGGTGTTGCGCTCCGTCGGCTACAAGGGCGTACCAATCGAAGGCGTCCCCTTCGACAAGCGCAGCGGCGTCATCCCCAATGAAGTCGGACGCGTGATCGACCCGGAGACCGGAAAGGTCGTGACAGGCGAATATGTCGCCGGCTGGATCAAGCGCGGCCCCACGGGCGTCATCGGCACCAACAAGCCGGACGCCATCGAGTCGGTCAACAGCATGTTCGAGGACCTGCAGAAAGGGAAGCTTACGCCGGCGCCGGAGCCAGACCCCGACGCCCCACCGGCACTTTTGAAAGCGCGCGGCGTCCGCTACGTGACCAAGGACGAGTGGAAGCTCATCGACGCCAGAGAGATCGAGGAAGGCAAAGCGCGCTGCAGGCCACGCGTCAAAATTGTAGAGCGCGAGGCCATGCTGGCGCTGCTCAACGGCGCATCCTGACGACGCCTCAGCGCTGAAAACCTGCATCATGGACTACGCAGCGTCCGTACGCGTTCGGCGAACCGGCGACAGCCTTCGACGCTGTAACGCAAAAAGGGCTCGGGCGCATCAAAAGCGGTGTGTTGAATCGACAGCTCGAAACTGAGCGGTTTGGCGTAGGGGGAGGCGGCGATCAGTTGTGCGATACGCTCCCAATCGACGACGCCCATGTAGAGGGGAAGATGTCGATCGACAGCGCCGTCGTTGTCGTTGAGATGCAGCGCAACTAGACGCTCGAAGAAAGGCGCAAAGCGCTCGATGCGATCGCGGCCAAGCATGGCGTGACCTGAATCAAAGCAGAAGCCGAGGAAGTCCGGTTCATAGGTCGCCAGCAGCCGTCCAATCAGCTCGGCATTGTCGGCGGCGTGCGTTGCTTCGACGACACCTGCTTCGATGGCGGGGAAATCGATCAGATTCTCGAGTGCAATGCGAATATTGCGCGCTCGAGCGTATGGCTCGAGGTCGTCGAGCGAGCGACGAATCTGGTCGAAGAGAAATTCGTTGAAGCGGGCAAAGTCAGGATGCTGCGTCGGCGGGTAGACGTGCATTACGACGGCGTCGCCGCCCAGGCGGGCCGCAAGCTCGATGCGATTTTTCACCAGCTCAACGCCCGCCAGTCGGGCGTATTCCTGCGGCGCATACCAAAATTTTTCGACGCCTTCGGAGCCGTGCACATCGATAAGCCGCAGGTTGTACGCATCGAGCCAGCGGCCGATCTGCATCATCTCACTGTCGGCGTAGAGGAAGTCGGAGCGCCAATGATGGCACCAATGCACGTGAGTGAAACCCGCCTCCGCCATCATGCGTAGATAAGGTTCAGGATCGCTGCGATCGGTCACGTAATCACTGGTCAGAGCAAGCATCGTTTGCTTCCTTTCGCACGGTCACAGGCTTTCGCACGGTCACAGGAGTTGCCGCAATGGCGTCGGTGCTTCCCATCACCAATCTTACACAACGTACGCGCACTTATTGGGAGATCAACCGCATCCTGATGCGCGGCGGCCTGCGCGCCGTTGCACATCGCTTTCGTCGTTCCCCGCGCGCGCCCGGGTGGTCGCTTGCCTATGAGAGCATCGTCGAAATGATGACGCTGGGCACGCCCGGCGGCTCGATCCAGAGCGCCGACGAGATTCGCCGTCCTCTGGACCGACTCACCCAGGTGATGCGCCCGTTCGGCGTCAAACGCACGCCGGTGAACGGAACTCCCTTCCGCGGGGAGTGGGTCGCAACGCAAGCCTCGGCGAACGAACGCATCATTCTCTACCTGCACGGCGGCGGCTACGTCTCCGGCTCTCCTACGACCCATCTGGCCGTGACGGCGCGGCTGGCGCATGAGGCGCAGGCGCGGCTCCTCGCCCTGGATTACCGTCTGGCGCCCGAACATCCGTTTCCGGCGCAGATCGAGGATGCATGGGCCGCCTACTGGTGGCTGATCACCGAACAGGGCTACAGTCCGGCGCAGATTGTCGTCGCCGGCGACTCTGCAGGCGGCGGCTTGACGATGGCCTTGCTGCTCGCCCTGCGCGACGCCCATGTTCCTTTGCCTGCAGGCGGCGTAGGCCTTTCCCCCTGGCTTGACCTCACCCTCTCCGGCGAGACGCTGCGCACGAACGCTCCGACCGATTTTCTGAACCTTGACGTGCTGTGCACGGCCGCCCACATGTACTGCGACGGCTACGATCCGCGTCACCCGCTGATTTCGCCGCTCTACGCCGACTTGAACGGGCTGCCGCCGCTGCTGATTCAGGTCGGTTCGGCGGAGATGTTGCTCGACGACAGCCGCCGCTTCGCCGAACGCGCCCGCGCCGCAGGCGTCGACATCCGATTGGAAATCTGGGAGAACATGGTGCACGTCTGGCACTTCACCTGGCTGATTGAACCCAAAGCGCGGCAGGCGCTTCGCCGGGTGGGCCGCTTTGTGCGAGAGCGCGTTGCCGCTGTGCGAAAAGCGCATGCGCTTGTCCCTGAAAGCCCTCCAGGTGCAGCTATCTCAGTCAAGGAGCAGAGATGACAGACCGCAATCGCCGCCTCGTCTACTCGACGGAGCCTGAACCAGAACCCGCTCCGCAGCCTCGTCCCAAGTCGCCGCCCCCGCAACAACAGCAGGTGCGCGTGGCGTTGGAGCGCAAAGGCCGCGGGGGAAAGAGTGTCTCGGTGATCACGGGCGTCGTCGCTGCGCCGGCTGAACTGGAAGCTCTTTGCAAGACGTTGAAAAATCGGCTCGGCGCAGGCGGCGCCGTGAAAGGCGTCGTCATCGAAATCCAAGGCGATCAGCGAGACAAGATTGTCGCCCTTCTGCAGGAGATGGGCTATCAGGCCAAAAAAGCCGGAGGATAAGGCTGTTTGACCCAGAGGCTGAACCCATAGCTGCGAGCTGCAACCACCATCATTGCCGGATTCTTCTGTAAAACGACGTCGATCCCTGGAGGGCTGAGCAGCGTTTCTCTGGTTAACGTTCATCGCAGCAATTATAGAGGGGCCACGACGATGCGCTCGATCCACTTCACCTGCTTCAGCGCGTCGTTCGTTTCTGACGGAACAATGAGGCGAACGAGGCCGGCCTGTCGGGACATCAGGGCGCCATCCCTGACGTAGGCCAGCAAAATGGGACGACGAGGAGGAGCGGCGAGCACCTCTTCAGGTTGCAGGCGCGCACCAAAACCATCGGCGCTGATGACGTCGATGTGGCGCCAGGGCGCGCTCTTCGCCAGACAGGCACTCAGGAGATCGTGCAACGCCACCCCGCCGAAGACAAACGGCCCAGATTTCCCGTGTCCGGTGCTCACGATGTAACACTCCGCCACCTCCCTATAAGGCAGCGTCTGCAGCCTTTCCACTGCGATCCGTTCCTGTACCCCCTCTGGGGAGATCAACAGGAAGGCGCCGTCTCCAGGCGGAGGCGTTGGATTCGGCTCGTGGGGATGGCCATGCACCCAGGCGGGCTCTGGCGTTGCATCAGATTGGGCAAGCGTCATTGCCCTTCCGGCTCCATGCTGAATGTCAGGGGATAGCCATCGAGTCGCGCCCGTGCGCGCGCAACCTTCACCAGTCGTTCGGCCTCAGTGCGCGGCCGCACGACGACCACAGCTTGCCCTTCGTTGTGCGCCACCTGTGCAATGTGCTCGGCGATCTCCTCCGAGACCAAAAAGAAATGCAACAGGATGCGAATGACGTAATCAAAAGGCGTTACGTCATCGTTGTGGATGAGCACGCGCCAGCGCGGCTCCTGGCTCGTCCGCTCCTTTCCACTCTCTTTTTCGATGGGCGCTGTAGGCGCTTCCACGATTTGGGCTTCCTGCGTCATATCACTCATAATTGCGCTTTTCTCCGTCCAGCTTCATCTGTGTCAGAAGATGACGCTCCAGGATCGGCACACCGATTGTCTTCAAAGTATTCTTCTTGTATTTATACTATACAGATTCTTCGAGTTATACAAGCTATGCTACAAAGATCAAAGTGGAAATCGAGAACTTTTTACAAACAGGTGCAGGGGTTGAAAATGTCGCAGCGCCTTTGGGATTACGCGCTTCGTTCGGCTCGTGCTACAATGCCGAGTCGGCGTGCCGGTTGGCCGCCTCCAAACGAAGAGAGTTTTGGCTATGGCTCAGGCAATTAGCGACAGTTGGAAGGCGCAGGCGGACAGTGCGCAGATCACGGTCGTGATCCCAACCTACAATGAGGCGGACAACCTTCCCGCCATGGCGGAGGCGCTCTTCGCCTTGCCTCTGCCTTCGCTCCATCTACTGGTGGTTGACGACAATTCGCCGGATGGCACCGGGCGCATCGCTGATGAACTGGCCGCCCGCTACAATCAAGAGGCGCCACAAAAATCGGCGGTGCAGCGACGCATGACGGTGATCCATCGCGCCGGCAAAGGCGGTCTAGGCACGGCATATGTGGCAGGGATGCGGCGGGCGCTCGAAGAAGGTGCCGACTTTATCGTGCAGATGGACGCCGACTTCAGCCATTCGCCGCGCTACATTCCACAGATGCTGGGAGTGATGCTGGCGACCGGCGCCGACGTGGTGATCGGAAGCCGGTACGTGCCGGGCGGCACGCTCGACGAACGGTGGGAGTGGAGTCGCCGCCTGTTGAGCTGGTGGGCCAATCTCTACAGCCGCGCCATCCTGGGGCTGCGCATTCGCGACATGACCGCCGGCTTCAAGATGTGGCGCCGCGCTGCATTGGAGGCGATCGACCTCGAAGCCATCCGCAGCAACGGCTACAGCTTTCAGGTCGAGATGGCCTATTTGTGTGAGAAACTGGGCTTTCACCTGATCGAGATTCCCATTCACTTCGAAGATCGGCGCATCGGCCAGAGCAAACTGGATATTCCGGTCAAATTGGAGTCGGCGTGGCGCACCTGGCAAATTCGCTGGCGTTACCGCCATCTGCAGCAGCGCGGCCGCACGCCGCTGCTGTGGCGAGAATCGCAGATAAACGCAGATGGCCGCGGGTGACGCCGCTCTTTCGGCTGGATTGACTGCTCATGCGATCGCGACTTCGTGGTTTTCGCTCCGACCTTCTGGCGTTGCTGGCGATAGCGTTGCTGGCGTTGCTCTGGTTTGCGCCGGTGCTGGCGCCCGGCCTGACGCGAGCGACGTTGCTGCCCTATGACAATCTGTACACTTTCGAGCCATGGCGCTCCTTGCAGCCAGGTCTGATACCCCATAACGACCTGCTCTCCGATCTGGTGTTGGAGAACGCTGTCTGGAAAGCGCATATCCGCGAGGCGTTTGCGGTCGGCGAGTTCCCGCTGTGGAACCCGAAGATTCTCACCGGCATTCCGTTTTTAGCCGCTGGTCAGGCCAGCACCTTTTATCCGCTCAACGTTCTGTTCTATGCGCTGCCGCTCGACCTGGCGTATGGCTGGTTTACGGCGCTGCAGATCGCCGTCGCCGGCGTCAGCATGTATCTCTTCGCCCGCGTGTTGCGTCTACGTCCCCTGGCGGCGCTGTACGGTGCCGTTGTGTACATGTTCAGCGGCTTTCTGATCGTCAGCGTGGTTTTCACCATGTTTGTGGCCGCCGTCCCCTGGTTGCCGTTGTTGCTGGCGGTGATCGAGTTCATCGTCCGCAAGCAGGAGGAAAAGGGGGCGCGCAGCTTCCGACCGATTCCCTACGTGCTGATCGGCGCCGGCGTCATCGGACTGGTGGCGCTGGCCGGCCACCCGGAGCTGATCTACTATACGATGCTCACGGCCGGCGCATTTACACTTATGCGGCTGATCGCCCTCTATTTTCGAATGCGCAGTGCAGCCGACGGATCCGCCAGCACGCAACACGGGACGCCGCTGTTGCGCACCCTGAAGCTGGGAGGCTGGCTGCTGGCGATGGCGGTGCTGGGCGTCGGGCTGGGCGCAGTGCAGTTGATCCCGATGCTCGAGCTGCTGCCGCTTAACTTTCGAGAAGGCTCCGCTTCGCTGGCGCAGGTGTTGGGATGGGCGTGGCCCGCCCGGCATGTTTTGACCTTCGTCTTGCCCAACGTCTTCGGCAACCCCAGTCATCATGCATGGTTCGACATCTGGACGCGCACCTGGACGCTGGCGACCGTCAACGCCTTGGGGGAGTCTACGCCCACCATCTTCTGGGGGATCAAGAACTACGTCGAAGGCGGCAACTACCTCGGCCTGGCGACCTGGCTGCTGGCGGCTATCGCAGTCGTGGAGGCGACGTGGATCGTTCTGAAGAAACGAGTGCGGCGTCGAGAGACAAACATTGCGGAAGCCGGCGATTCGCAGCCGGTTGCGCCCTCTCCAGGGCAGGCGCCCCCCTGGCTCCACACCTTGTTTTTCACCGGCCTGGCGGCGATTTCGCTGCTCTTCGCCTTTGGCACGCCGCTCTACGCGCTCTTGTTCTATGGGCTGCCGGGCTGGAACCAGCTTCACAGCCCGTTCCGCTGGGTCTTCCCCTTTACGTTGAGCATGGCGACGCTGAGCGCCATTGGGTTGAATAGCCTGCTGTGCTGGAGAGAAAAGGGGAAAGAAGAAAGCGTCGATTTCAGACTTCCTCTTCCCTTCCTCGCGCGGGTTTTCAGTCTTTTGCTGGCGACAGCGGGTTTCATGGCGCTGCTGCTCGTGCTCATCAGCGTGCTCGTCCCTGCACCGTTCATTGCGTTTGGTCAGCGCATCGTGGACGGCAGCGACCTGGCGCGCATGGCCTTCGCCGACGGGCGCATGTTCTGGAGCTATCAGGCCGCCAACCTCGTGCACTTCGGCGCCATCGGGCTTCTCGCCGGGTTGCTCCTCTGGGCGATGGTCAGGAGCAGTTGGGAGACAAGGAGAGCCGGAGAGCGGGAGTCGCTCTCCTCCTCCACTCCCCTGGCTCCCGATATTCGTCGCCGCCTGCTGCCGCTGCTTCTGATCGGCGTCACGGCGCTCGACCTCCACCTGGCGCACGGCCAGTTCAACCCGGCCAGCGATCCGGCGCTCTCCCCATGGACGGAAGAGGGGACGCCGCCCGTGGTGAAGTTCATCCACGCGCGCGAAGGCTTCGACCCCGCGCGCACAGCGACGCTTGCCCCGGACTGGCGCTTCACGACCTTCAACGCGCCGGGAGAGAAGACCTTTAACGCCAACGTCGGCATGTACTATGGCTGGCACGACGTGCGCGGCTACGACTCGATCATCCCGCGACAGTACGTCGAATTCATGGACCGCATCCAGCCGCAGGAGAATGAGCTGCTCTACAACCGCATTGCGCCCATCTACGCGCAGGTGGGCGGCGACGTCTACGCTGCGCTCGACAATCCGCTGCTCGACCTGCTCAACGTCAAATACTTGATCACAGAGCACGCCGTCCCCAACCCCGGCTGGCAAGAAATTTACAAAGATGACGCCGTGCGCGTTTACGAGAATCTGGAAGTCCTCCCGCGGGTCTCGATCGTGCCGGAGGCGCGCGTCGCCGAGCCGGCGGAGCAGCCGCTTACGGAGGTCGATCTCCGTGAGGTGCTCTTCATCGAGCAGCCTCCTTCCGATCCGAATGCGCTCATTCCGGCCAGCCCGCAGCTGCGCGAGGCGCGCATCAGCCGCTATACGGCCAACGAAGCGTTCGTCGACGTCAACATCAGCGACCGCGGCTGGCTGCTCTTCACCGACGCCTACTTCCCCGGCTGGAAGGCGTATCTGCGCCCCTTCGGCGGCGATGAAAGCGACGAGGTCGAGTTGGAGCTGCTGCGCGCCAACAGCGCCTTCCGCGCCGTCTATCTGCCTAGGGACGGCCAGTGGACGGTGCGTTTTGTCTACAGCCCGATGAGTTTCAAACTCGGCCTGTACGTCAGCTTTCTCTCGGCGATGACGCTGTTGATGCTATTGATCTTCTGGGCGTGGGGACGCTACTATCGACCGGAGATCGAGGAGCACGACGTCAAGCGCGTGGCCAAGAATTCGCTGGTGCCGATGGGGTTAAGCCTCTTCAACAAGGCGGTGGACTTCGCCTTCGCCATGCTGTACGTGCGCCTGCTGGGGCCGGCGGGCACGGGCGAATGGTATTTCGTGGTGGCGATCTACGGCTTTTTCGAGATTATCAGCCGCTACGGACTGGGCACCTTGCTCACGCGCGACGTCGCCGCCGACAAAAATCAATCCAGTCGCTATTTGACCAACGTGTTAGCGTTGCGCACGCTGCTCTGGGCCGCAAGCCTGCCGTTGATGGGGCTGGTCGTGGTCGGCTACTGGAGCATCGGGGCCGTCTGGCCGGAGCTGCAGTCGATCAACGTCCAGGAGGTGCAGGCGTTGATTCTGCTGGCGCTGGCGATGCTTTTCGCCAATTACGCCGACGCGCTGAGCAGCATGTTCATGGCCTTTGAGAAGATGGAATATCCGGCTGGCCTGACCAACGCGGTGGCGCTGCTCAAGGTGACGTTGGGCGCGCTGGCGCTGCTGCTGGGATGGGGCTACGTGGGGCTGGCTGCAGTGGCGCTGCTCGTCAACGTTTTGCAGGTGCTCTGGCTCTATGCGCTCTTGCGTTCGACGCTCTTCAAACCGCAGTGGAATTGGGATGGGTTGCTGCAGCGGTGGATGGTCGCCACCAGCGGACCGTTGATGCTCAACCACCTGCTGGCGACGATTTTCTGGCGCATCGACGTGTGGATCCTGCGCCCGATCGCCGGCGCGGCGGCGGTTGGCCTCTACAGCATCGGCCTGAAGTATCTGGACGGCCTCAACATCATCCCTAGCATGTTCACGATGGCGGTCTTCCCGTTGATGAGTCGCTTTGCGCGCAGCGACAGCAGCAACCTCCTACGTTCATATGTCATCAGCCTGCGCCTCCTCACGATGGTCAGTCTGCCCATCGCTACGGGTGTGACGTTTCTGGCCTCGCCGCTGGTCTACTTGGTCGGCGGCGCGCAATATCTCAGCGTGGCCGGGGAATTTCGCTTCTTCGGACAGGCCGTCCCTTACGTTGGCGGCGCCGATCTCGCCTTTCGCGTGATTATCTGGAGCATCCCGATCGGCTTCGTCAACAGCGTCACCCAGTATGTGCTGATCGCCGTCAATCAGCAGCGCACCCTCACGCGCGCCTTTGTGCTGGGCGTCGTCTTCAACGTTGTAGGCAATTTGATCTTGATCCCCGGCTTTGGGTACGTCGGCGCCGCCGTCGCCACCATCCTGAGTGAGTTCAGCCTGCTCATCCCTTTTTACTGGATCGTGCGGCGTCATGTGGGCGTCGTGCCGTGGCTGCAGGTCTATACACCGCCGCTGCTCTCCACTGCGGCGATGGGCGCCGTCGCCTACGCTCTCATTCAGACCGGCGTCAATGCATGGGCTGCAGTGGGAATTGGCTTGTTGATCTACATGGTCATCCTGCCGCTGGCCGGCGCCTTCCGTGGAGATGACATGGCGGTGGTTGTGCGTTCGCTGCCCGTCGGCCCATTGCGGCATCTGCTGCCAACGGGATAAAAACAAGGGGGCAGCTCCAGCATCCTGCAATTAAGTGCAACGTGGAAAACCCATCTTCCCGTTGCTCACACTCTTCCGCTCGTCTGCGCCCTCTCATATCTCCGCAACGCTTCCATCTGCGGCGGGGTGATGGCGATGAAGGGACGCGCGCGCCCGATCAAGGCCAGTGCGTCGTCGAGGCTGTAGCCGCGTGAAATCAGATAGGCGGCGGCGAGCGTCGGCGCCCGACCCACCCCCGCCTTGCAGTGAATGTACACCTTGCCGCCTTGCTCGATCACCGAGTGAATGAAATCGACGCCTTTCTCAAAATGCTCGACGCTGGGCGCCTCATCGTCGACGGTGGGCAGATAGCAGTATTGGGGGAAGGCGAGGCCGTGCGCTGCGTCGTCGAACTCGGTGCGTAGATTGACCACAGCGGTGACGCCCTCTTTTTCCAGGCGGCGCTTGCCGAGCCGGTTGAACTGAGGACCTACGTAAAGCTGAGGCGTCACTCGACTGTAACGCAGCATCGGCACGCCGGTGATGTAAGAGAGGCTGCGCCCCCACATCCACTGCAACGTCACCCACGCGCCTTGCTTGCGCAGACGCCGCCAGAAGATGCGCCAACCTTTGCGAATCTCGTCGAGCAGCTTCATAGTCTTCCTTTCTCTTCCCCGCGAAACGCCTCAATGACCACAGGCGCGCCGCGCACCACACAAAGGACCGTGGCGATCCAGCTCATCGTCACGGCGGCGATCCAAACCGATTGCAGCGCGGGCGAAGCGGCGGTCTGTAGCGCCAGCGTCAGGGCCAGGAGCGCAAAAGCAATTGCCTTGGCAGCGCCATAGCTGGCGCGCATCGGTCGGCCGGCGACCAGCCAGTAGCCCCAGTCGCTGTTCATCTGGTCGTGCGCCGTCTTGCCGCCGGCGTACCCCAGCTCACGCACCGAGTCGGTGAGCGCCCCGCGGATGATGAAGGTGATGGGAATTGCCAGCGAAATTAACGCCAGATTGGCGAAGACGACCCACAGCACCAGCTCCACCGCACGATCGGCGGCGATGTCGAGCACGCTGCCGAGCAGCGTCGTCTCTTCTCGCCGCCGTGCCACAATGCCGTCTACGGCGTCGAGCGCAATCAACAACAATACGCCTGGCACGACCAGAAAACGTCCTGTTGCATCTCCGAAGTAGATCACCCCCACCAGGAGAATGAGCAACGGAAATCGGGCCAGCGTAATCCAGTTTGCCAGATTCATCGTGTTGCTCCGAATTTGTCATGAGGAATCAATCGATGTTACAAGGATTATCGACCAGCGCCCTGGAAACCAAAAATCAGACGGTAAAGCCTGAGATCAATGCACATTGAAACCAGAAGCGTCATCGCACCTAATCTATCAGGAAGCTCCGGCATTCCTTGAATAAAGGGAACCGCAGAAGCCCGGAACAACGTCGATGCTCAGCTGGATAGGGAACCGGCGGCGACGCAACGACGTTGTGGGTGTAAACTGTGCTCCAACAGAAAGGGATGAACCGTGAACAGATCAAGGTTGCAATCCGCTTTTGTCTTGTTCTTCATTTTGGGAGCATGGCTGCCGGCGATAAGCGTTGTAGGCGCAGCTCCCAACCGGGCCCTCGCGCAGAGTGTGCAAACCCAGTCCGAAGAGCGACTTCTCCCGGTTCAGGGCGATGCATTTCAGCTCGTTTTGCGCCCGAATGGATCCGCAAGGCTGACAGCAACGATTTCTCCTCCCCCTGGGATGGCGCAAAGTTGGAGCGGGTTGTGGGCGCAAGAGGGTGATCTCACTACAATTCGTCTCACAGAGGCGGAAAATGGCGCGGCGCTGGCGCAAGTTGTCTTGCTTGAGGGGATCGTCGAGAATGGAGAGTTCTCCATGACTTCGCTCGGACTGAACCAATTGAGCTATGATCGAGAAGACCTGGAGTTGACGCTTGGCGCCGGTCAACGTCATCCCCTGGTGCGGGAGGTGAATGTGTTGCTCTCCCGAATTCCTTACCTGAACTACACTCCTGCGGCGGATGATCGTTTGTATTCGGAAAATGTGCGCAGAAGCGTCAGCCGTTTCCAGGCCGCAGAAGGCCTTACGCCCACCGGTTTGGTCGACCTGAGCACGCTGTTGGCATTGGCGACGCCGACGCGTGCGCGCCTGGATTTAAGCCGCGTTCAATTCACGATAACTGGCGACGCAATTAACGCGCGGAGCGGCCCCAGCACCAATTATCCTGTGCTCTATCGCGTGTATCGAGGCGATACGCTAGAGGTCATCGGTCGCATTGGCGTCGGGGCGCCGCGCAACATCTGGCTGCAGGTCTGTTGCCTGGACGACAGCGTCGCCTGGATTCGCAGCGACCTGGGCGCAATCAGCGGTGAACTAGGTCTGGTGCGCATCGTGCCCTCTGAAGAACTGCCGCCGGAGCCAACGGCTGCGACCGGCGCTCAGCCGCTGCTGGTCAACCTTCCCGCCACAGCGCCCGACGGCGCGCCTATCGTGTACCTAACCTTTGACGACGGCCCCAACGGCGACTACACTCAACAGACTCTGGAGTTGCTGAGGCAGTACAACGCCCGCGCCACCTTTTTCGTGGTGGGGAGTCAGGTGCGCAATGGCATCGATCTGGTGCGCAGCGCCGCTGCGGACGGCCACTACATCGCCAATCACACCTGGGATCATATCTATTTGGACCAGATCAGCCGCGAGGAGTTCTACGATCAGGTGCAACGCACGCGCAACGAGTTGGTCAACACAGCCGGAGACCTCTTTGCGCTCGACGGCGATGTGTTCTACGTGCGCCCTCCTTACGGCGCCATCAGCGCAGAGAATCGCCGGTGGCTGGCGGAGATGGGGCTCACTTCTGTGCTTTGGGACATTGATCCACAGGACTGGCGGCGCCCCGGCGTCGATGCGATCGCCAGTCATGTCCTGAACCATGTGTTCCCGGGCGCCATCGTGCTTTTACATGACGGCGGCGGAGAACGCTCCCAAACCGTGGCGGCGCTGGAAATCATCTTGAGCGAACTTTCGGCCAGAGGGTATCGCTTCTTGAACATCCTCGGCCAGTGAAGCGACCGGCTGCGGTCGGCGATAGCACTCTATAGGGGGCGGTGCCGGTCCTCCCGACGCCGCCTTTTACGCGTCTTCAACCCTCGTCTCAAAATTACTCTTCTCAGGCCGCTTCAAACGCCCTTGACGCCTTCCTCTAGGCCGTGTATCTTTCAATTCGAACGGCGAGGCGCCTCGCTCACCTTGCAACTTCCCGACATCGGTTCATCAGCGCACAGATCAAGGGGCATCCTCTATGTGGAACGAATTCAAGCAATTCATCAGTCGCGGCAATGTGCTCGACTTAGCCGTAGCGGTTGTCATCGGCGGCGCGTTCGGCGCAATTGTTAACTCCCTCGTCAACGACATTCTCATGCCCATCATCGGCGTCATTATCGGCGGGCTGGATTTCACCGGCCTGGCGATCACGGTGGGCGACGCGCGCATTCAGTACGGCAATTTCATTCAGGCGATCGTCAATTTTCTGATCATCGCAGCGGCGCTCTTCTTTGTGGTGAAAAGCGCTAACGCCATGATGAGGCAGAAGCAGGAAACACCGGCGCCTCCACCCCCGCCCGCTCCTGAGGTGCAGCTGCTGAGCGAAATTCGAGACCTCCTCAGAGAGCAGTCGATGAAGTAAACCGCTGGTCGCACGACGCTTCAGCGCACGATCAACGGGAAATAGTGTTTTCGCTCCGGAGCCATCGCTGTCGCCATTATTTCCGGAGGACTCTTGAGGTCGTCCCACATCTGGCCGAGCACAGCGCCGTCTGCGCCTCCGCGCGTGCGCAAAAAGTCAATGTACTCCTTGGACGCCGTCTGATAGTAAAGGACGGCAACTACGGAGACGGCCTCGTCCGGCAGCGCGTAGAGCGTCTCGTCCCAGTGCTGGCCGTCACCATAAACAGCGCCCACAGGACGCAGTCCGGGCTGGTCGTAGGCGGCGACTGTATAGCCGCGCGGCGGAATGCGATTGTCCTTGAGCACCGTATTGTTGCGAATGAAATGGAAGCTTTCGGTGACCGTGGCGCCGTCGTCGATGCCTAATTTTGCTTCATAGACTTTGAGCTGCGGGTCCTGCTGCAAAACGGCGGTGAGCGGGTCATAGGCCCCCGACTCGAAAACGAGACGGCCGGCGGCATCGTAGGCGCGCACGTTAAGCCAGATGCGTCGGCCTTCCGGATAGCCGGTCGGCAGTTTATGGCCGGTTTCATTGGTGACGCGCACACGCGCCTGCTTAGGCGTGACGTTTGGGTCTAACTCTATCGTCAGGGTGGCGGCGCGGCGCAACATCGAACGCGCCGACTCGACAGTTGCGTTCAGATGGAGCGCATCTCCGGCGGCGTTGAGCCGCCAGCGCGGGTCTTGCAGCAGTTGCGGCGCCCAGGTGTTGGCCCCGGCGAAGCTATGCTCCGGCAGGCAGCCGTTGTTTGCACAGTCACGCTGCACGCCGCCTGTGGCGGCGACGCCGGTCGTTCGCGGCATGTGACAGTCCTGGCAGGTGCGCACGACGCCGTCCGGCTTGGCGCCGGCGAACTGCGGCGCATAGACGCCTTCCGCCGTGGCGTAGGCGCTGTAAAGCCATTCGTCGAAGGTGCGCTCAATCGGGAAAAGCTCGCCTTTGGCAAAGGAGGGCGCAGGCGCGTCTTCGGCGTTGGGCTCATAACGGTTGGTGAGAGGATTCCAGCTCAGCGTTGGGTTGTCGAGGTTATGGCAGACGCCGCAGACGCGCGCCTCGGTTACCGGATCGCCGCCTTGACCGAGCAGATCGGTGCGCCAAGTCGCCTTGGGGTGCGGAGGCGCGGGTGAAATGGAGAAGGGGCCGCGGCGATTGTCCTCTGGATCAAGGATGAGCATGGCCGAACCAACATGATCGGTCGGCAGGGTGGGGGAGAGAACGCTGCGGATGGCGGCGTCTCGCGCCACGGCGGCTGCGTCGCCGCCGCTTGGCTCCGGATCGACCATGCGATGGCAGGTTTCGCAGGCAACGCCCCCCGAAAGATCGGAACTTTCCAACGCGCTGCCGTCGGCGGGATGGCTGCGCCCGCCGAACCAGCCGCGTGGGGTGTGACAGCGCAAACAAAAATCGCCGGCGTTCTCCACGTCCTGGTTGGCGATGTGCAGCGCCGCCCAGAAAAGCGGGTCGCGGCCAGCCTGGCTCTTCATGCTTCCGCGCCAGGCGCCGTAGATCGGCGTCGTGTGACAGCTCTGGCAGCTTGTCGGATCGACGATCGGGTCGATCATATGCTCAGGCTGTGTGCCCGGCAGGAAAAAGTCCGGGTCGGCGACGCCGCCGCCAGAGGCGCGAATCGTAAGCGAAGCGCTGCGCGTCAAGGGTGGAAGATTCGGCGCATTCACCTGGGCAGTCGTCGTCGCCACACCGGAGGCGCCGCTGTTCACCGTGACTTGATAGGCGACAGTCACAACCTGGCCGGCCCCAATCGCTCCTTGCCAGCGCAGCAGCGGCGCGGCTGCGTCATCGACGGCGCCTGCAGTCGCCTGCAGGGATCGCGGGAGGTAGATCAAAGCGTTGGGGACGGAGATCTCGGCTTGCACGGTTCCGTTGATTGCACCGCCAGTGTTGCGCAACGTCAGATGATAGATGACCACATCGCCGGGGACTGCGTCGGTCGGCGACGCAGTGAAAGTGCTTGCGTCGAGCGTCGGCCCCGGCGCAGCCGCGTCAATCAGCCGATAGATCGTTCCACCGAAGGCGACTACGTACAGCTCTCCCTGTTCGTCTTCGCCGAAGGAGGCAATGAGCTCTTCCGTATCCAGCGCCAGCGTTTTGGCGCTCCATCCACCGCCGGTTCGCTGGATGCTCCAGATGCGCCCCTGCACGAAATCGGCGAAGAAGTAACGCCCGTGCAGCCGCGGGAAATCGACGCCGCGATAGACGTATCCGCCGGTCACCGATTGCCCATCGCTGCGCGGATAGGCGACGATCGGCTCCACAAAGGGGCCGTCGCAGGGGGCTGTGGTCGAATGGGCGATGTCGCCCTCGCGACAGTCCCAGCCGAAATTCAACCCGCCCGGTTCTCCGGCGGGATGCAGGCTGATCTCCTCGCGCTGGTTCTGCCCGACGTCGCCGATGAAGAGATCTCCGGTCAGCCGGTCGAAGCTGAAGCGCCAGGGATTGCGCAGCCCCCAGTCCCAGATTTCCGGTTTGGCGTCGCTGCGCCCGATGAAAGGATTGTCGGCGGGAACCGTGTAGGTTCCAACGCCGGAGACCTCGATGCGTAGAATTTTGCCCAGCCAGGTGTTCAAATCCTGGCCGGCGTTGAGCGGATCGTGGGCGCTGCCGCCGTCTCCCAGCCCGATGTAGAGGCGGCCATCCGGCCCGAAAAGAATCAATCCACCGTTGTGATTGGCGTAAGGCTGATTGCGCAGCAGGATGCGCTCCTCGCTGTTGGCGTCGGCGCGGTTGGGGTCGCCGCTGACGCGAAAGCGTGCAACCACCGTGTCGTAGCCATCGTTATTGCCGGCGTCGTGAGGATCGGGCGGGACCAAATTCTTATCCTTGTGATTGTAATAGACGAAGAAATAACCGTTTTGGGCAAAATTCGGCGGGAACGCCACGCTCAGCAAGCCCGCCTCGCCGTCGTTGCCGACGCGGTCGCGGATGTCGAGAAACGGTTGGGAGAGAGTCTGTCCGTTTTGGATGATTTTGATGAGGCCGGCTTTTTCGACCACGAAGAGCCGACCGGAGCCGTCGCCGGCGTGAGTGACGTAGACCGGCTCGCTGAAGCCGAAAGCGACTGCCTGGAGTGCAATCTCGTCGGCGTTATTTTCTCCGCGCGCAGTCAGAGAAAGAATCAAGGCCAAACCGACGATGAGGCATGCCGACAAAAGCGCAATCCATCGGGTTCGGCTTTTTTGCACAACGAACATGATGGGCTCCTTCCCCTCGCAACACGCTGAAGACAGCCGGTTGAATGCCCAATTCCGGCGAATCTCGCATGAATCCATCCATCGACAGAATCGATGGCCATGGCAAACCCTACACTCTTCGGGGCAGACGCGCACGACGTCCGCCATACGAAAGCCGGACAAGACGATTACGGCGTATGATATTGCGCCGCCAGTCGTTGAACCACCCGGTAGGCGTGCAGCAGCCGTCGCACAGGAATGTCCGGCTGCACGAAGTGGCCGGTGTTGAAGATGAAGCCGCCGCCCGGCGCGTAGATGGCGAAGCGCCGGGTGATGTATTCCTCCAGGGCGTCGCCGTCGTAGGCGAGCAGGCCGTCGATCACATCGAGCGAGCCGTAGATGACAATCTTGTCTCCGTAGCGCTCCTTGACCGTGCGCGGGTCCATGCCGGCGCTCTCTTGCACGGGGTGCATAGAGTCGAAGCCGATGTCGATCAGGTCGTCCATGATCTGCATGATATAGCCGTCGCTGTGCAGGTTGACAAAGAGCCCCAGGCTGTGGGCGTGCGCTGCAACGCGACGGGCGTAGGGCGCAATCAGGTTGCGCCACATGCGCGGGGAGAAGAGCATGTTCTGGTTCGATCCCCAGTCGTCGGAGAGGGTGACGCCGTCCACGCCGGCGTCGGCGAGGCTCTCCACCAGGCCGCAGAGCCAATCGGCGTAGCGGTCGAACCAGGCGCCCATGATCTTCGGCTGCGCACCGAGGTTCATCCAGCAATTTTCGATGCCGATGATGCGGCTTGTGCCTTCGACGATGCCCCACACGTGCGCCAGGATGAAACGCCGATCCCCCTGCTGTCGCACCGCCTCAACCACGTTCAGCCCGGCGAAGTCGTAGTTCCAATCGGTGTGGGTCAGCCAGCGGGGATCACGCGGGTCGCCGGGATCGAAGGCGGGCAGGTCCTGCACATCCCAAAGCCGACCGCTCTGGTTCGGGTAGGGAACAAAGCCGACGAAGATGTCAATGCCAAATTCATCGAGAAACTGTTCACGCGGGCCATATTCTGCGTTCAGTTTTTCGACAAAGTGCTTCTGATATAACCAGCAGTCGATCGGCGTGCGATCGGTGGTCTGACGGCGCAGCGTGGCCTTGACGCGTTCTTTCGAGTTCATAGACATCCCCTCGGCATCTCTGTTGAATTCTTTAGCGAAGTGCATTCAGATTATATCGGATTTGTGCGGGAGGATCACATTACAGGAAGGGGGACCCAGCGCAGCGCCGGGTCCCCGAGGAGAAGAGATGAGAGGCTGAAGCTGGGGGCGCTTCGTGGAAGCAGCTGAGTTTCAAACGCCGACCTGCGCTCCGCTAACGGCTGACCACCGGCAGGAAGAGCTGTTGAAGCGCATCGCCGACGAGCGCAAACTCCGTGAAGTGGTCGGCGCTGCAGAGCACCCGGTTGCTGGCGGCTTCCGCCTCGGAGGCGATGGGCTGCCACTCGCCGTTTACATCCACATACTGACACCGCAGCGAAGCTTCATTGAGTCCACTCACCTCGGCGTCGGTGTATTCCAACACGATGGTGTAGGGCCGCTCGAACTGCGTCACTGGCTCGACTCGGTTTTCGGCGGAAGTTTGCGCAAACGCCTCGAGCGTGAAGCGCCGCACTTCCCGCACGCTCTGATTCAGCAATCGACGTGGATGGCCCGACGCGTTGTAGAAGATGTGCGTGCTCGAACGCACCGAGCCGTCGCCGAAGAGGATGCGGAACTTGCTGGGCGCGTGGCTGACCTCGCCGCCGCCCTGTGGCTCCACCACGCCTTGGGCGTCTGCAGCGCCGAGAGGCGTTGAAATCCCGCCGGACAATTCGGCGGATAGGTCGATCGGCTGGTTGGGATCGACGTCCGTCAGGAAATCGAGCGTCGCCTGGCCGCCGATGACGACGCCGCGGGCAACAGGATTTCCCTGCTGCAGCGCCGTGATGGCGGCTCCGTCGATCGGGTACTCCAGCAACCAGCGTCGCGGCGTCAGCGTCACCCACCTGTAGATGTGCGGCGGCAGCACGATCTGGTGCGGGTTTCGCGTCCACATCTGCATCGCCGGATCGCCGAAGACGTGGTAGAGGATCAGATTCGTGGTGGCCTCATTGGCGCTGACGGAGCCTGCGGTCTGCGCCTGCCCCACCTGGCTCACCATATACGCCTTGCCGTAGTTCAGGATGTCGCCCAGCCGTAGGATTGCGTTGTTCGGCCCATAGGCGGGCAAAACGGTGGGGAAGGTGGCGTCGAAGAGGCCGCGCGCAAGCGCGCTGTTGGCCCACGTGGGGCTGTTGCGCGTGTCGCCGATGACGCCTACGGCGCCGCCCTCCATGCGCAGAATGCGTTCTGCCCAGTAGGCGCCGCCTGCGTTGACGCCGTAATTCCAGGCTTGCTGCGCCGGATTGAGCGTCTCGTTGTCGAACAAGCCGCTGGCGCAATTGATGCCGTTGTGCGATAGAAGGGCGGAATGAACTCGGCGTCGCCCAGAAGCAGCAGGTAGGAGGGCCGCACGAGACAGTTGTTGTAATAGTTGCGCACCGTGTTGCGAATCTGCTCCGCCGTCGCGCCGGCCTGACCGGCGCCGCCGCCTGTCTCGATGACGCGCGTGGATATGCCCCGGCTCACTCGCCAGTTGCGCAGCGCATCTGCAGCCGCCCGAAATTCCGGATGCGTAATGATAAGATACTCATACCCGACGCAAACGGGCTGCCGAATGCGGTCGAACGGGTAGCGAAAGATCGTCTCTCGGTTGAGCGCCTGTAGATAGACGCCGTCGAACGTGCGCTCGAACGGGTTGTCCAACACCTCGTGAGGCAGGAAGCCTCCCTTGCCGCCCTCGAAGAGGAGCTCAAACGCCACCGACTGGAAAGTTGTGAGCAGACGCCGCTCGGGGTTGTATTGCCCGCCGGCGACGTTCACCTGCCATAGCTCGACGTCGCGCAGCACGCCCATGCGCCGGAGGCTCACCGGCTGCGCCGGGAAGCTGGCGTCGCTCTCATATGCCTTCACATCTTTTACAAACGGCGGGTCCATGAAAGTCTCGGGCGGCAGCTCTCCTTCACTTTGCGCCAGGGATGCATCCACTGCGGAGGGCTGCGTCGGCCACAGATCGATCTCAAACGTTTCGCCGGGGATCACATTCACCTGGCCGATGTGCACCTCGGCGCCCGCCGGTGCAGCCACCATGCGCCGCACAATTGGCACGTCGGGGAGGCCGGGCGTGTTGCCATAGACATCAACGCCGGGCAAGATATGTTGCACATAGTTGATCTGATCTGGGCCCTGCACCTCGACCAGGTGAGGATCGGGCAGGGTGAAGGCGGCGGCGAACGCCTTGTTGGTGGATCGCTGCACCGTGACGACGACCGGTTCGCGGAAACCAATGCACTGCTCCAGGCCATAAACCACGGCGTTGATAAAAAGCTTGCGCCCCGCGTCTGTCATCGCCTGCGGATAACCGTTGAAGCCCCATAGCTGGTGACAGCGCTGCGCCACCAGCGGGTGATGCGTAGAGCTACCCGGCTCCCTCCCCAACACCGTGACGCCGGGCGTCGGCGTCGCCAGATAGATGCCCACTTCGTCCGTCGCAGACGCATAGAGCGACAGCGGCGCGCCGAGGAGACCGGTGAGATCGTTGGGCGTCTGATAGTAGACGAGCGATGGGTCGCCGATGACGTCTTTCTCCGACCGGTGCCAGCCATGCGGCCAGCCGATGCGCAGCCCCAACTTGCCGAAGAAGGCATAGCCGCCTTCGCCGATGCCGATCACCCGGCTCTTGTTGGCGATATGTTCGGCCTGACCCGGCGCATTGCCCCAGCTGCCCAAAGAACCGGTGTCGTCGCCGATCAGCGTGAGATCAAACTGGCTGAAGTCTGTCGCCAACACGTTGTCCAGGGAGACCGGCGTCACTGTAAACCCGTGAGATTCCAAAAAGCCCTTATAGTCGGCGATAATGGTCTCGGAGGTCCTGACGGTGTGGACGTAGGCGATGCGCGCCGATGGCATCTGCCCCGCCGGCCGTGGGGCGCGCGCGTTTACTATTGCGTTGAGGCCCAGCGTGCCCTGCACCTGCACCCCCACATCCTGTGGGGGGCGAGTGGAGGCCAGGCCGAAAAAGAACGAGCTGGCGCCGGCGCAAAGGGGCAAGTTGAACTGCACCGTAAGCGTCCCGCCGGTGAGATCCGCCGACGTCGGCGGCACGCTGCCCAGCCCACCGCGAGCAATCACGAAGACGTCGTCCGGTTTTCCGTCGCCGTCATAATCCAGCGGGGTCACGGGGCCGAACGGAATTTGCATCGTCACGACGCAGGGAGCCGCCGTGGTCGCAAGGCTTCTGCGCAGGTCAATGCGATAGAGATAGGCATAGAGGCCTTCGCCGGGGGTTCCCCGCTCGCCGACGGGCCAGGTGCGCGATTGCAGGAAAGCGCTGCCTGTGGCGCCGGGCAAGGCAAAGGCGTCGGTGAAATCATCCACCGCAATGATGCAGTCGACGTCGAAAAGACAATTCACATCCGGAGCGCCGACCGCAACGATGTTCAGCGCAGCGGAAGGCGCGTGGGTTGCGGCGGGCGAAGGCGCAGCCTGGAGCGGCTGCACCGGTAGTAAACTGGAAAGCAACGCGGCAACAATTGAAACAACGAAGCAAAGGCGTCGCAGCCCTCTAAAAATCCTTCGAATGCAGTTCATGGGTCGTCTCCTCTGAGCTCTCGACTTCTTGTCATCTATTTCGGAGGCGTGCAATGCCAAGCATACAGGGAGAAAAATACTTCGGCATCGATCAAGTGCATCGAAAGGATGTATCCAAGATTACAGGCGAATGAAACGATGAAATCGATGAGTGCAACGAACTACACCCGATTCGAGCAACGCAACGGCATTGCGATCGTCACCTTCGACCGCGACGAAAAACTCAACGCGTTCAACGCAGCTATGACCGCCGAAGTCGCTGCGCATCTGGAGAGGGCGCGGCAGGCGGGTGCACGCGTCGTCGTGTTGCGCGCCAACCCAGGCGTGCGCGTCTGGTGCGCCGGTCGCGACCTGTCCGAGCTGAGCCCAGGCGCAGACCCGGCCGACGATCCGATGCTGAAACTGTTCGAGCAGATTATGGCGTTGCCGATCCCGGTGCTGAATATGGTGGAGGGGGCGGTTTACGGCGGTGGGTTGATGCTCAACGTGGTCTCCGACATCGTGATCGCCGCCAGCAACGCCACAGTGGCAATGACCGCCAACAAATTGGGCATCCCGCTGCCCACTGCAACCTACGCCTACTGGCTACGCGTCCTGGGATTGCACAAGATGAAAGAGCTGCTCTTTACGGCGAGCGCCATCTCGGCGCAAGACGCTTACGTCGCCGGTATTTTCAACCATGTCGTCGAGCCGGAACGTCTGGAGAGTTACACGCTAGACCTCGCCCGGCGCGTCCTTGAGTGCTCGGCGGAGGGCGTCGCCGACGCCAAGCTTCAACTCAATCTGCTGGCGCAACGGTTCCTATTGACAGAGGCGGATCGCCGCGCCATCGAAGAACATCGCTGCGCTTTGCTCAACGGCGAGGATTTTCGCACACGGCTTGCGCAACTGCTGGCGCAGGTGGAGGGGAGGACGAAACCCAACTGAAACGTCCCTTCTACTGAATCGTGGTGGCGTTGCGTGTTTCGTGCAAAGAGGCGTGGGCAAGACGTAGGGTTGGCGCGCCAGGACGGTAGGGAACGGATCCGCCGGTGAAAGCGCTTTATATGGTAGACTTCCCAGAGAAGGGAGATGCCAATGAAGAAGTCAACCCATTTGCGCTGGGTGTTCCTTTGTCTTGTAACGCTGGCCCTCGCACTGGCGGGCTGCAGCGACCAACCGACACCCGCCGTCGAGAGCGAGGCAACGATCGCCGCCCTCTCCACGGCCAACGCTGCATTGCTGACGCAGGTGAGCGAGCTTTCAGCCGTCGCCGAGACGACGCCTGTTCCGCCCGCGCCTCCGTCCTCGCCGAAGGCCGCCGATTCATCAAATACAGCCATGGAGGAGCCTCTCGCCGTCGCACAAGGGCCGCTCCCTCGCCTGGCGGCAACGCTTGCCCTGGCGTCGGAAGGCGCCGCGCTGGTGGATTTCCGCTTTGACCGCGCAGCCAATCGCCTCTACGTCACCGACGCCGACCATCTCTACATCGTGGACGGCGACGCCCTCACCGTGCTGGCGACGCTGCCACGCGGCGGACTGCTTGAGCTCGACGGACGCAATCAACGCCTTTATGTCTATCGCTCGTTTGTACGGGGGGGCGAAGCGCCGGCAATTCACGTGATCGACGCCAAGACGCTGACAGAGATGGGGACGATTGAGGGCGGCGCCATCGCCATCGACCGCGAACGCAACCGCCTTTTCATCGGCGAACCCTTCACCCAGGCGCTCGCCGACTCTCAAACGGCACGCGGGGTGCGCATTGTCGACGGCGCCTCGTTAGAGGAAATCGGCGCATTCGAGCAGGCCGGCGCGCCGGTCTACAACCCTGACCGCAACGAGCTATTGATCGTCGCCTACACCGTCTACACCGCCGACCCAGAAACGCTGCAGGTTACGGGCGACCTGTTTCCGGAGCTGACCGACCTGGAGCAGGTGGGCCTGCTCTGGTGCAATGGCTGCCGCTGGGCGGACAACGCCTGGCATCTGCCGGAGGTGGGCATGGTGGCGATCGAAATCGACGCCCACTGCGCCGGCAAGGGATGCGGCCGCATCGAGCCGCCGCGCTGGTTCGACGCAGCGACCATGGCTCCTGTCGATCCTGCTGCGGCGCCGGAGCTGCAACGAGGCTGTGGCTCCGCCATGGAGGCCGTCGGCCCCATCGATGGCCGGTTCTATCGCAATCGTTTCTACAGCCGCTATCTCATCTATGCCAACCTGCTGATCGACGATCTACAGGGCAAGCGCATCGCATGGCGCGACGGCTTGAGCTTTGATTTCGTCAACCCTCGCACCGGCCAGGGGTATCTGGCCGATGGCTCGGTGATCGATCTCGCTACACTGACGCCGCTCGGACGCTGGCCGGCGGCGTGCATCCTGGGCTACGACGCCGAACAGGGGCGCATCTTTGCCATGCGCGGCAATTCGCTGCTGTTGATCGACGAGCGCGGGGCAGCTCCCGCCGCCCCGCCGCCGGTCGTCGAGAACTTGCCCGCATGGGAAATTACAGACATCCAGATTTCGCCCAACTTCGCCGCCGATCAGACCCTGCTGGCGACGAGTGCGGCGAACACCCTGTATCGCTCGACCGACGGTGGCGCTTCCTGGCAACGGCTGCGCGGGGGCCTGCCCGAAGAGCGCAATCAAACCCTCTTCGCCTATTTCTCACCCAATTTCGCTGCCGACCGCACGATCTATCTCACAGGCTATCACGGTGACTGGAGAGGCTACGGCGTCTGGCGCTCGCCAGACGCCGGCGACCGCTGGGAGCCGCTCTGGAACAACCTGACCCATCTGCGCGGCGTTGCGCTGCATTTCGCCGCAGATTTTGCACAGTCGCAGACGCTGTTGCTGCGCTCCCGCTATTATGACGTCCTGGCAGGCGACGAAGGGGAATCCTTCCACCGCTCTACGGATGGCGGCCTCCACTGGACGCTGGTCGCCGCAGCCTCGCACACTTCGCCGGAAGGGAGAGCAACGCTGCCGCCGGTCGAGGAATTGTTGCCTCGCGGCGTCGACAGCCCTGCATCCTCGTTGCGCATCAACGACGACCGCACCGGCGTCGCCTATACGCTCGATGGCGTCGCATGGACGACGACCACGCTCGACATCGAGGCCGGCGATGGGCTGTTGGCGCTCTTGCCTTCTCCCAACTTCACCGACGATCGCACCGCTTTTGTCGTCACCCAACGCGCGATCTGGCGCACCCAGGACGGCGGCGCAACCTGGTCGCAATGGGAGGAGTCCCGCTTTGCAGATCCGAATGATTTCGACCGGAAAATTTCTTCCGCCGCCATCACGCCCCTGCTCGCCGATGGCGGGGTTCGCCTTTATCTCGGCACGCGCCAAGGCGAAATTTTGGCGCTCGATCCGAGCGCGATGCGCTGGTCGGCGCCGGTGAACGCCCGAGCGGAGACGGCGCAAGCTCAGACGCCGCTCCAGCCGTCGGCTACGCTTCAGCCGGAAGCGCAAATCGGAGAGCCGCCAGAGGGGCTGTATCGTCCGACGGGCGCGCTGGCCCTGATCTGGGAAAATAACCCGCGCATTCAGCAGGCGCTTGGCTTTGCTGCGGCGCCTGAGCCGGTCCGCAGCGCCGCCGCCATTCAACGCTTCGAGCGCGGCGCGATGGTGTGGGTGCAGGAGAACGGACGCATCTACGCTTTCCTGGACGACGGACGCTGGTTCGCCTATGAGGACACCTTCCGCGAGGGTGAGCCGGAGAGCGACCCTGCCTTCGCGCCGCCGGCGGGCAAACAACAGCCCGTTCGCGGCTTCGGCAAGGTCTGGCGGCAGCATCCCGAGCTGCGCGAAGCGATCGGCTGGGCGCTCGCCAGAGAAGAGCCGGCGACGGCGCTGCGCCAACCTTTTGAGAAGGGAGAAATGCTGGGCGTCGGCGCGTATGTTTTTGCACTCAGCGGAAAAAACGAGGGCGTCTGGTATTGACGCGCATCCTTTCGGCGCGTATGTGTTGAGCCGTGTGCGCCGTAGAGTTTGACAGAAGGCAGATGAAAATTTATACTATTCTTCTGTTTGCAATGCGCAAACAGAGATGACGCGGGCGGCGTTCGCCTTTGGCGAAGCACTCCCTCCATCCTGCAGGGGGTGATAGTATGCAATACAATGTGGCTCAACTTCTCAAAGAGCCAACAGGCGCGACGAGGCGATACAGCATCGATGAGTCCCTCGAAGGCCTGGATGACGAGCTGAAATTTCTCGGGCCGTTGATCGGTGAAATTCAGTTGTTGCGCACTAACAGCGGCATCCTGGTCACCGGTTCATTGCGCACGGTCGTGCAAACCATATGCAACCGATGCATGGAGCCGATCGTGATGCCTGTAGAGTTTGAAATTGAGGAGAGTTTTCGACCGCTGACGGAGGTTTACACAGGTCGATATATCCATCCGGATGAATTCGAGGGGGCCGAGGCCGATCTGGAGGATGAGGCACTTCTCATTGACGAACATCACATCCTGAGCCTTGCCGAGGTGGTGCGTCAGTCGATCTGGTTGGCGTTGCCGATGTATCCTTCCTGCAACTGGGAAGGGCCGGGGCGATGTCCGAACCTGACGAAGCGTTTGCTCGAACTGGATGAGCTAGAAGATATTGAGTTTTCGGTCGGCGACGAGAAGCCGCACGAGCACGAAGAAATCGATCCGCGCTGGGCTGCACTGCTAAAACTGCGCGGCGATCAGAAAAGCGCCGACGAAACGGCGTAAAATAAAATTAAGTGGAAAGAAAATTAAGTGGAAAGACACCGTGTCCAGGTAGGTTGTCCAGATAAGGAGTTCAAAAGATGGTCCCGCTGCCAAAACGAAAATTAAGCAAAGGCCGCCGAAATCGCCGACGCGCTCACGACGCCATCGGCGCGCCGGCGCTGGTGGAATGTAGCAATTGTCACCAACGGATTCTGCCGCATCGCGTTTGCCCGCACTGTGGGTTTTACAAAGGGCGCCAGGTGCTCGAAATCAAAGTGGAATCCACCAAGAAGTGATTCCGAATCATCCACAGGGGCGCTGACAGCCTGATGTCGGCGACGCCTGCATCCGCAGCATGACTGGCGAAACAGGAATGACAAGCACAGAGGGGATTTGGCCGGGCGACCAAATCCCCTTTTGTTTTACACCGGGGTCGGTGATCCCGATCGTCCTTTGATCGCTTTCAACCGAACGATCAATCGATTGATAAGCTGTGAGGAGTTGCCATGAATCCCTTTGTCTTGCTTCAACGCGTCAACCAGACGGCCTTCCTCTTCCCCGGTCAGGGCAGCCAGCACGTGGGCATGGCTTCTGACTTGGCCGCTGCATTCCCGGCCGCGCGCGCGGCGCTGGAGGAGGCGGATGACGTGCTCGGCTTTGCGCTGAGCCGTCTTATGTTCGAAGGGCCAGAGGAAGCGCTGACCGACACCATCAACGCCCAGCCGGCTCTGATGGCCGCCAGCGTCGCCGCCATGCGCGCTTTGGAGGCCGAATTGGGAAACGCTGCGCTGCCGCCGGGTGGTCGACAGGTCTATGTCGCAGGCCACAGCATGGGCGAATATACGGCGCTGGTTGCGGCCGGCAGCCTCAGCTACGCCGACGGCTTGCGCCTGGTGCGCGAGCGCGGCCGCCTGATGAAACTGGCGGGCGAGCAAGTGCCCGGCAAAATGGCCGCCGTGCTCGGCCTGGAAAAGGCGCAGGTGGAAGAAATCTGCGCGCAGGTCGCTGCCAACGGCGCCGTCGTTCAGGTCGCCAACGACAACTGCCCGGGGCAAATTGTCATCTCCGGCGATGCGGCGGGGATGGAGGCAGCTATGGCTGCGCTGGCGAAGGCGGGAGCGCGCAAAGTGGTGCCGCTGGCGGTCAGCATCGCCGCCCACAGTCCGCTTATGCAGCCGGCCGCCGAAGCGTTGCGCGCCGCCATCGAAGCCACGCCCATTTTTCCGCCGCAGGCGCCTATCATCGGGAATACGACGGCCCAACCGCTGACTACCGTCGAGGAAATTCGCAGCGAGCTCACTGCGCAACTGACAGGCAGCGTGCAATGGACGGCTTCGATCGAACGCATCGCTGCCGAGGGCGCGACCACCTTCGTCGAGCTGGGCGCCGGCGATGTGTTGAACGGGCTGGTCAAGCGCATCGTGCGCAACGCCATACGCGTGACCGTCAACGACGCAGAGAGCGTGCGCACATACGTCGAAAGGGTGCGTTTCGGAAACGCCGCTTTATGAGTATAATTAGATGCACAGGAAGGAAGGCGTGATGGATTTCTCGAATCGGGTCGCTCTGGTGACGGGAAGCAGCAGCGGGATCGGGGCCGCAATCGCCCGCGAGCTGGCTGCAGGCGGCGCCAAAGTGGCGGTGCACTATCGCGGCAACGCCGAAGGCGCGCAGAAGGTGATGTTGCAGATTACAGAGGCTGGTGGCGTCTGTCGCATCTATCAGGCGGACGTCAGCGACGTGGAGCAAGCCGCAGCGTTGGTCAAGCAGGTGCAAAGCGATTTCGGCGGGCTGGACATTTTGGTCAACAACGCCGGCACGACGCGCGATACGCTGCTGATGACGATGAAAGAAGAGGACTGGGACATCGTCATCAACACCAATCTGCGCAGCGTCTATGCGGTCACCAAAGCAGCGTTGCGCAGCATGATTCGCCAAAAATGGGGGCGCATCATCAACATCACCAGCGTCGTCGGGCTTTCCGGACAGGCGGGGCAGGCGAACTACGCCGCCAGCAAGGCGGGTGTGATCGGCTTCACCAAAAGCCTGGCGCGCGAAGTGGCCAGCCGCAATATCACCGTCAACGCGGTAGCGCCCGGTTTCATTCCAACGGCGTTGACCGACGTCCTGACACCCGAACAAAAGGCGTCGATCCTCGCCAGCACGCCGATGGGGCGCATGGGAACGCCGGAGGAGGTGGCCTGGGCCGTGGCGTTTCTGGCGTCTGAACGCGCTGGGTTCATCACCGGTCATGTGCTGACCGTTGATGGAGGGTTGGTGATGGCCTGAGGAGTCTCATGACGAATCGAACAGCGTCGCATGAACAGGCGCCGTGCGCACACAAAACAAAGACAGCCGAGGGCGATCGGTCAGCCGCGCCGGAGGCTTCATTCATCCAGGATCGCAAACTGGCGCGTCGCCTTGCCCTTCAGGCGCTCTTCGAGGTGGATAGCACCGGCCATCGACCCGGCGACGTCGTGGATGCGCGCCTGGCCAATCCAGAGCCGAATGAGAACGGCGACGATCTTTCCGTCTCTGTGAGCAAAGAGACCGAGACGTTTCTGCGCTTTTTGGTCTCCGGCGTCGTCAAACATCAAAAAGCGTTGGATGAAATCATCGCCCGCTATGCGCCGGAGTGGCCGGTGGATCAGCTCGCCATCATCGACCGCGTGATTTTACGGCTGGCGCTCTTTGAAATCGGCTCCAGCGAAGCGCAGACCCCCGCCAAAGTGGTGATCAACGAGGCGGTCGAGCTGGCCAAGTGTTTTGGGGGAGACAGCAGCCCCCGTTTTGTGAACGGCGTCCTGGGTTCTGCCCTGGCGGAGATTCAAAGGAAACCTTTTTAACGATGGACAGCTTCTTTGGAATCGGCGTCATGGAGCTATTCCTGATCGCGATCATCGCTTTGATCGTGTTGGGGCCGGAGCGGCTGCCGGGCGCCATGCGCTCGATCGCCGGTTTCATGCGTCAGCTGCGCGAGATGAGCAACGAGTTCACCTCGCAGTTCAGTGAAGAGATCAAGATGCTCGAAGAGATGGATCCACGGCGCATCGTCAGCGATGCGCTCGATCCCTCCAAGACACCTCCCCCCGCCGGTTCGCAGTCCTCCAAAACTTCGTCTTCTTCCGCCGCTGCTCCAGGTGCAACTCGCTCTTCGGCTGCATCCAAGCCGCTGGCGGACGCCGCGTCCTCGCCTGCCAAATCTTCCAACACCATTCTGCCGCCTTCGTCCGCTGGGGCGCAGACGGGGTCTCCTGTCGAACAGAAAGCAACGAACGGCGCGCCTGCCCCTCCGGCGGAACGCGCCGCAACGACGTCCGGCGCGGAGGCCGACGGCGACAATTCATCCGCTGAGGCGGAGGCGAAGCAGTGAGCCAGAGCCGTCCCTCCACATACGAGCCGATCGAAGAAAGTCGCATGACTTTGATAGACCACCTGCGCGAGCTGCGCATGCGGCTGATCTGGGTGATCGGCGCGCTGGTGGTGGGCACGTTGATTTCGATGCTCTTCGTCAGTCCACTCTTGCAGTTTATCCTGCGTCCGCTCACCGAGGCGGGCGCGCAGCCGATGGCGATCGGCCCGACCGACACGATCGGCGTCTTTTTCCGCGTCAGTTTTGCAGCCGGCGCCGTGCTGGCGATGCCGGTGATCGTCTATCATGTCATCGCCTTCGTTTCGCCAGGTCTCTATCCGCACGAAAAGCGCAATTTGCTGCTGATCCTGCCGGGCGTGATGGTATTGTTTGCCATCGGCGCGCTCTTCGCGTACTTCTTTTTGCTGCCGGCTGCGGTTGGGTTTTTGCAAGGTTTTCTCGGCGACATCATCGCCCAGGAATGGACGATCGACCGCTACATCGGTTTTGTGACGCGCATTGTCTTCTGGATCGGCGTCGCCTTCGAGATGCCGCTGGTGATCGCGTTTCTGGCGCGCGCAGGCATCGTCAGCGGCCCGCAGTTGATGCGCTACTGGCGCCATTCGATCGTGGTGATCGCCATCGTCGCCGCCGCCATCACGCCCACCGTCGATCCGGTCAACATGACGTTGGTGATGCTGCCGTTGATTGCCCTCTACTTCGGCAGCGTCGGCATCGCCTATCTGGTCTATCGCCCGCGCACTCCGCGCGACTTTTCAAAGGAAGATTTCATTCCCCCCGAATATCGGGAGTAAGTGCAACTTCATTCTCGTCCGGCGCGACGCATGAGCCTGTAAAATGCATATGGAGCGCGAGGCTTTGATCGCCCGCAAACAAGAGGTGCGGCGCTTGTTAGAACAGGCGCAACGCGAGCTGGCGAGGTTGGAGGCGCAGCCCGTCACCTGGCGCACGCGCCGCGCGAGAGGCAAGCTAGAGAGCAAAATCGAGCGATTGATGGCGGAAGAATACGCGCTGCGACTGGCGATCGATCGGGCGTCTGAAAAATAAACCTTCCAGGGAGCTCCAGGCCTCCTGGAAGGTGGCTTGACCGGATAGTTCGATGGGCGACTGCTAACTTACTTTTGCTGCTCTTTCGCTGCGGCGGCCAGCTTCGCCTTCTCTTCCTCGACCAGCATGCGGCGCAACACTTTGCCCACCTGCGTCTTCGGCAGCTCTTTGCGAAATTCGACGAGCGTAGGCACTTTGTAGGGTGCCAGATGTTCCTTGCAGAACTCGCGAATCTCTTCCGCCGTCGCCGTCTGACCTTCCTTCAACACCACGAACGCCTTGACCGTCTCTCCCCGCTTGGGGTCGGGGACGCCGACCACCGCCGCTTCCATCACCTTGGGGTGCATAAAGAGCACTTCCTCCACCTCGCGCGGCACGACGTTGTAGCCGCTGGCGATGATCAGGTCTTTCTTGCGATCGACGATGTAGAAATAGCCGTCTTCGTCCATGCGCGCAATGTCGCCGGTGTGCAGCCAGCCGTCGGCGTCGATGGTCTTGGCCGTCTCTTCGGGGTTGTTATAGTAGCCTTTCATCACCTGCGGCCCGCGCACGACCAGCTCGCCTTCCTCGCCGATGCCGAAGAACTTGTAGTGGCCGCTTTCATCCGGCTCCAACGAAACGATGGCGGCCTCGGTGCTGGGGATCGGGATGCCGATCGAGCCGTATTTCACGCGACCTTTGATCGGGTTGGCGTGCGTCACCGGCGACGACTCCGACATGCCAAAGCCCTCCACCAGGCGGCCGCCGGTGATCTCATCGAATTTCTGCGCCACCTCCACCGGCAGCGCCGAGCCGCCGCTCAGACATGCCTTGATCGAGCGCAGGTTATACTCGGTCACGCGCGGATGATTGATGATGGCGATGTACATCGCCGGCACGCCCGGATAGAGCGTAATGTGCTCCCGGTGCAGAATCTCCAGGATATGGTTGGTGTCGCGCGGATCGGGCACGACGACGATTTCGGCGCCGACGCTGACGCCGAAAAGCATGCCGACCGTCATGCCGTAGACGTGGAAGGCGGGCAAGGCCAGCAACACCTTTTCGTTGCCGGGGGAGACGTCGGTGAACCACGCCTGCATCTGCACCGTGTTGGCGACCAGGTTGCGATGGGTCAGCTCCGCCGCCTTGGGAATGCCGGTGGTGCCGCCGGTGAACTGGAAGACGGCCGTATCGTTGGCCGTGTCAAACTGCACAGACGGCGCTCTGGCGGGGTAGCGACCGATCAGATCTTTGTAATAGAAAACCCCGCCGCCGGACGGAACCTCCGCATACATGCCTTTGGCGGCGAGTTGTTTGTTCACCGTGCGGCGGAAGAGCGCCGTCACGTGATCTGAAAGATCGGTCAGAATGATGGTTTTCAAATTGGTGTTCGGCTGAATTTGCTTAACGCGCTGATACAGGCCGGAGAGGGTGACGATCGCCTCGGCGCCACTGTTTTTCATCAGCGGTTCAAGCTCATGGGGCGGATAGGTCGGATTGGTGTTGACCACGATGCCGCCTGCCTTCAAGACGCCGAAGTACATCACGACCTGCTGAGGACAGTTGGGCAACATGATCGAGACGCGCGAGCCTTTTTGAATCCCCTGTGCGGCCAGCGCTGCGGCAAAGCGATCGCTGAGCTCGTCGAGCTCTCGATAGGTGAGCTTCGCCTGCACCGCCAGGCCAAGCGGCAAATAGCGCAACACCATGCGCACCGCAGTCTTATTCGGGTATTTTCGCGAGGAATCGAGCAGAAACTGATGAAGGGGATGATTCGGCACCTCCACCGTCGCGGGCACTCCCTGCTCGTAGCTGGAAAGCCAAGGATATGTCGTCGCCATGGTCGCTCCTTTTTGGGAAAAGTTCGTTGGAAACGGGCTGAACAACTTCGCAAGCGGCGGCACTATTGTACCACACCTGCTTTGACATCCGCACAATGCGGGCATATACTCAAGTGATTGTCTGGCAGACATAAGTAATCAGTTGTGGATTCTGGCGAAATTTTGGCTGAGTTCAGAAAATTGTGAAACGAAGCCAATCCAGCGTGATGGGGAAGAATTTTCATGACGACCACACGGGTAAAATGGATTGAAGGGAAGAGCTTCCTGGGCGTCGGCGACAACGGCCGCAGCGTCGTGATGAGCCCGGCGGACGGCCCAGGCGTCAGCCCCATGCAGATGCTGTTGCTGGGCTTGGGTGGATGCACGGCCATCGACGTCGCGGATATTCTGCACAAGCAGCGTCAACCGCTGAAAGATCTGCAGATCGAGATCAACGGAGAACGCGGGGAGGAGTGGCCCAAGCCCTGGACGCGTATCCATCTTCATTACATCATCGTCGGCACAGGGCTGGACCCACATAAAGTGGAGCGCGCCATCGAGCTGAGCGTACACAAATATTGCGGCGCCCATGCCACGCTGGCAGGCGTGGCGCACATCACTCACGATTATGAGCTTCGGGTCAACGGTTGCGACGATCAGGAATGAGGTGCATGTGGCTGCCAAAGCTTCAGATAACGACCTGTTTCATGGCAGTGTGTTGAATGCGTTGCTCGAACGCACCCTGCGCACCCTCAAGAACGTCGACATCGATCTGGCGGCGCAGCGCGTGGCCGACTTTCGCGCCAAACATTCCCTTCAGGACGACGCGCTGGTGGAACATCTGATCTGGCGCAAGGCGCGTCAGACCGGCATGATCGGAGCCGCCACCTCGGCGGCGGCGTTGATTCCGGGTTTGGGCGGCGTCGCGGCGTTTACGGTCGGGGCCGCCGCCGACGTGGGCGCGACGCTGCGCCTGCAGTCCGAGCTGGTGATGGAGATCGCCGCCGCGCGGGGCAAACGGCTGCAGCCCGACGAAGCGCGCAATGCGCTGCTCGTGGTGGCAGGTCTCAACATGGGCGCCGAGCAGCTGGTCAATCAGGCGAGCCGCAGGCTTGCCACGCGCCTCGGCGAACGCTTCGCCAGTCGGGCGCTGGTCAAAGCCATTCCGTTCGTCGGCGTCGCCATCTCCGCCGCCGCCAATCTGCTGATGACCTATCTCATCGGCAAGCGCGCCGACGCTTATTTTCGCCTCGGCGAGGCGCACGTCGGCGACTGGAGCGAAAGCCTGCGCGCTTTGACCGGCCTCGATGAACGTCGACTGTCGGCGGAGCTGGGCGCCATCCTCTCTGAAATCGGCCAGTCGATTCGCAGCCACATGCAACAACTTGGCGCCATGACAGAAGCGGGATGGCTTCACTTGTGGGAATCCGCCGCAAAGCCCATCGAACAGCGCCTGCGTCTTCCCAAAGCAAGCATCCATCACGGAGGTCTTGAAAAGCAGGAGAAAGGAGAAAAACAGTCCATGCTTGATAAATTAAAACAGCGCCTGGGGATTGGGCGTCCGACGCAGGAAGCGCCTCAAGAGACGGCGGCGATGGATCCGCAGCCTCCATCGATCGTGGAGGTGACCGACGCCGACTTCGATTCGGTGGTGGTGCACTCCTCCCTGCCGGCGGTGGTCGATTTCTGGGCGGAATGGTGCCAGCCCTGTCAGGTGATGTCGGCCTATGTGGAATTTCTGGCAAGAGAGTACGCAGGACGCCTGCTGGTGACGGCGCTGGACACAGATGAAAATCCGCAGACGCCGGCGCGCTACAACGTGATGGGGCTGCCGACGCTACTGCTGCTGCGCAACGGCCAGGAAATGGATCGCATCGTGGGCGTTGTAGGATATGAAGAAATCAAAACGCGCGTCGAGGCGCTGCTCGGGCGTTCGTAGACATCCTCCAATCTTCACTATCTTTGGAGTGTTTTATGCGAGTTTCAAGACTATTTTTTCAGACGCTGCGTGAAACGCCGGCCGACGCCGAAGTGGTCAGCCATCAGCTGATGCTGCGGGCGGGCATGATCCATCAAATTGCGGCGGGCATCTTCGACTACCTGCCGCTGGCGCAGCGCACCAAACACAAGATCGAAAACATCTTCCGCGAGGAGATGGACGCCATCGGCGGGCAAGAGGTGACGCTGCCGATGGTACATCCGGCCGAGCTGTGGCAAAAGTCGGGGCGCTGGTATCAGATCGGCAGCGACATGGTGCGCTTCAAGGATCGCAACGACCGCGACATGGTGCTCGGCATGACGCATGAGGAGATCATGGCGGACCTGGCGAAGCGCTTCATCCGCAGCTATCGTCAGCTGCCGATGATGCTCTACCAGATTCAGACCAAATTCCGAGACGAGCCGCGGCCGCGCGCCGGCTTGATCCGCGTGCGCGAATTTACGATGAAGGATGCCTACACTTTCGACCGCGACGAGGCGGGCATCGACGCCTACTATCCCAAATTCTATCAGGCGTATTACAACATTTTCCGCCGCTGCGGCATCGATGTGATCGCCGTCAAGAGCGACACCGGCATGATGGGCGGGCGCATGGCGCATGAGTTCATGGCGCTGACCGAAATCGGCGAGGACACGCTCGTGCTGTGCGACGCCTGCGGCTACAGCGCCAACCGTCAGGTGGCCGTCTTCCGCAAGCCGGAGCCGCCCGTCGCCGAGCCGCTGCCGCTGGAGGAGGTGGCGACGCCGGGCGTCTCGACGATCGAGGCGCTGGCGCAATTTTTGAACATCCCCGCCAGCGCAACCGCCAAAGCCGTCTTCTTCATCGCCGACCTCGAACAGTCGGACGGTTCGGTCAAGGAGCAATTCGTCTTCTGCGTGGTGCGCGGAGACATGGAGCTGAACGAGACCAAGCTGACCAACGCCATCAAGGCGCGGCGTCTACGTCCGGCCACGGCCGCTGAAATTCGCGCCATCGGCGCGGAGCCGGGCTACGGTTCGCCGATCGGCATTCGTCGCGACCAGGTGCTGCTCGTCGTCGATGACCTGGTGGCGCGCAGCCCCAATTTGGTCGCCGGCGCCAACCGCGAGGGCTATCACCTGCGCAACACCAATTACGGGCGCGACTACACCGCCGACCTCGTCGTCGATCTGGTGGCGGTGAGCGATGGCTACGCCTGTCCTCAATGCGGCGCGGCGGTGCGCACGGCGCGCGGGGTGGAGGTGGGCAATATCTTCAAGCTCGGCACCAAATATAGCATCGCCATGGGCGCCACCTACCTGGATGAGAACGGTGAAGAGAAGCCGATCGTGATGGGCTCCTACGGCATCGGCACCGGCCGGCTGATGGCGGTGATCATCGAGCTACACCACGATGAGGCGGGCATTCAATGGCCGATCACCGTGGCGCCCTACCAGGTGATCTTGATCAGCCTGGCGACCGACAAGACGCCCGAAGTGGCCGAGGCCGCCGAGAAGCTCTACGCCGATCTGCTGGCCGCGGGCGTGGAAGTGCTCTACGACGACCGCGACGAGCGCGCCGGCGTCAAATTCAACGACGCCGATCTCATCGGCATCCCGATTCGTCTCACCGTCGGCGCCAAAGGGCTGCAAAACGGCGTCATCGAAGGCAAGCTTCGCCGCAACGGCGAAACCTTCGCCTTTCCTGTAGAGACGGCGGTGCAGGATGTTCAGGCGCTGATTGCCGCCGAGATCGAGCGCATTCACGCCAAAGTGGTTCCGGTGCCATTCGACGAATAAACACGCACAGGAAAGCGTCTGTGTTCACCGCCAATTTCCCTTACTACAACGTCGTCGACCAGATCTATCACGCCGAATGGTCGATTGCGAAGCTGGCGCGGCATGAGCTGTTGCGTCGCTCGATCGCGACGCTCTGGCCCGATGGACATCCGACTCAACTCATCCATGTGGCCGGCACCGGCGGCAAAGGCTCTACCTGCCGCTTTTTGGAGCTGGGGTTTTCCTGCATCGGCAACGCCGGCGCCTTCATGAGTCCACACATCTTCGACTACCGCGAGCGGTTCAGCATCAACGGCGAATTCGTCTCGCGCGAAGACGTGATGGCGGCCTGGGAAGAGCGCGTGCGCCCCCATTGTGTGCGCATCGCAACCGACAATCCGGCGCACGTGCACACCTTTCACGAGACGTCGATCCTGATCGCCCTCACACTCTTCGAGCGACGCCAGGTGCAATGGGCGGCGATCGAGACCGGCGTCGGCGGGCGCTATGACCAGACGCGCGCGCTCGACGTCGTGGCGACGGCGTTGACCAACGTCGGCAGCGACCATGCGCACCTGCTGGGCAGCGAACTCTGGCAGCGCGCGCTCGACAAGGCGGGCATCGCCCGCGCCAGCGTCCCCTTTTTCACCACAGAGCAGGCGCCCGCCACGCTGGAAATCGTGCGCCAGGTCTGTGCAGCCGCCGGCGCTCCGCTGATCGAGGTCGGCGACGCCGACGTTGCAGCGCTGGAGGCGGCGCTGCAGGCCCACGCGCTCGAGCCCTCGCCTGATTCGTTGCTCCACGCCGACTATCAGAAGCGCAACGCGGCGCTGGCGCTGGCCGTCATTCGCCGGCTGGCGCCGACGATCGACGAGGACGCCGTGTTGCGCGCCTTCGCCAACGCCCGGCTGCTGGGACGCTTCTGGCGGGTGGAAGACGACATCTACGCCGACATCGCCCATAATGCCGAAAAGATCGAGGCGCTCTCCGGCGAAATTCGCCGACAATTCGGCGATCGCGGCAAAATTCTGGTGGTCGGCATCTCGGGACAGCGCATCTCGAGCAAAGTCTTCCG